>NZ_JFYS01000004.1:0-173694 GCF_000632045.1 Stenotrophomonas sp. RIT309 | reverse complement strand
GCCCCTGACAGTTTCCGTGTGCGTCCACCCACGGAAGAGAAAAAAGAAGAGCAGGAGCCAAAGCGGGTCGCTTCGCTCCACGGCCATCGGGGTCGGAGCCTTTTTCCGCAGGAAAACGGCTCCGACCTGTTCTTTCTTCACCCGACACCAGAAACCGTCTTTGCTTTCGCCTTTGCCATCCGCTCCGCCTCATGAACCTGTCGTGGCCGGGGTGGTGGGGTCGCGGGGGCGTAAGCGCCAAGGATGGCGCGCCCGAGCCTCCAGGGATTGATTCACGGCGTCCCCCGCGGGCCCACACCGCCCCGGCCCACCCACAGCACCACGAAGCGCCAGTGCTTCGGCCGTTGCCGTTGCTGTTGCCGTTGCTTCGAAGCCTGCCGCAGGCAGCGGCGCGGCCGCCAGCCGCACCCGATACAATGACCGTCTGCCGCACGCCGGCATCCCATCTCCAGAGCCAAAGAGTTGCCCATGTCCATCGTCCGCATGACCGACCTCGACCTCTCCGGCAAGCGCGTGCTGATCCGCCAGGATCTGAACGTGCCGATCGAGAATGGCCGCATCACCTCCGAACAGCGCATCACCGCTTCCCTGCCGACGCTCAAGCGCGCGCTGGAGCAGGGCGCGGCGGTGATGGTCACCTCGCACCTGGGCCGCCCCAAGGAAGGCGTGTGGAGCGAGGCCGATTCGCTGGCGCCGGTGGCCGAGCGCCTGTCGGTGCTGCTGGGCCGCGAGGTGCCGCTGGTGCGTGACTGGGTCGACGGCGTCGACGTGCAGCCGGGCCAGCTGGTGCTGCTGGAAAACTGCCGCATGAACGTTGGCGAAGGCAAGGACGATGAAGCCCTGTCGAAGAAGTACGCCGCTCTCTGCGATGTGTTCGTGATGGATGCGTTCGGTACCGCGCACCGTGCGCAGGCGTCCACCCATGGCGTGATCCGTTTCGCCCCGGTCGCTGCCGGTGGCCCGCTGCTGATGGCCGAGCTGGATGCGCTGGCACTGGCGCTGGATGCGCCGGCCAAGCCGCTGCTGGCCATCGTCGCCGGCAGCAAGGTCAGCACCAAGCTGGAGCTGCTGGCCAACCTGGTCGGCAAGGTCGACCAGCTGATCGTCGGTGGCGGCATCGCCAACACCTTCATCGCGGCGGCCGGCTACAAGGTCGGCAAGTCGCTGTACGAGCCGGACCTGCTGGATACCGCCCGGAAGATCGTGGCCGACGCCAAGGCGCGGGGTGCGGACATCCCGCTGCCGGTGGACGTGGTCACCGCCAAGCAGTTCCTGCCCGACGCGGCTGCAGAAGTGAAGGCCGTCGATGCGGTGGCCGAGGATGACCTGATCCTGGACATCGGCCCGCAGACGGCCGCGCAGTACGCACAGCTGATCGCCAAGGCCGGCACCGTGGTCTGGAACGGCCCGGTCGGCGTGTTCGAGTTCGAAGCCTTCAGCAAGGGCACCGAAGCGCTGGCCCGCGCCATCGCCAGCTCGCCGGCGTTCTCCATCGCCGGTGGTGGCGACACCCTGGCCGCGGTCGACAAGTTCGATATCGCCCAGCAGGTCAGCTACATCTCCACCGGTGGCGGCGCGTTCCTGGAATTCCTGGAAGGCAAGACGCTGCCGGCGGTAGCCGCCCTGGCCGCGCGCGGCGCATGAGCGTCGATCCGCGGGTGGACGGAGAAGAGCGTGCAACGCTCTTCTTCGACATGGACGGCACGCTGATCGATTCGGAAGTGGGCATCACCACCTGCATCGCCTATGCGCTGCAGAAGATGGATCACCCGGTGCCGCCGCAGGAAACGTTGCTGGGCTGGATCGGCCCATCGCTGCGTACCACGTTCGCGCCGCTGTTCGGTGATGCCGAACGGGTGGAGCAGGCCGTGGCCTTCTATCGCGAGCGTTTCGACGTGGAAGGCTGGCGCGAGCATACGATCTACCCGGACATCGAAGCGGTGGTACGCGCGCTGCACGCACGCGGCCATCGCCTTGCGGTGGTCACCGCCAAGAACGAGCCGCATGCCCGCCGCATCGTCGAGCATCTGCCGTTCGGTGGCCTGTTCGAGGACGTGATCGGTTCAACCCCGGATGGCTCGCGCAGCAGCAAGCAGCAGCTGGTGGGCGAGGCGCTGCATCGCCTGCAGCTGGCGCCGGAACGCTGCTGGATGATCGGCGACCGCCGCATGGACATCGAGGGCGCCCGTCACCACGGGCTGCGCAGTGTGGGCGTGCTGTGGGGCTTTGGTGGCGAGCAGGAGCTGACCGAGGCCGGTGCCGGGCAGCTGGCCCGTGATCCGGCGCAGCTGCTGGCCTTGCTCGCCTGAGTTGGACGATGCCGCGCGCCGGCCCTTGCCCGGCGGCGTTTCCGCTGCCATCGACCAGCGTATGTCCGGAACATGTCCATGCGATGTCCCGCAGAGTCAGGCAGCACAAGGCTGTAACCGTATACATGGGACGTGAAGGATGTGCTAATTTCCGTCCTTTAACGGGAGAGGCCCATCCATCATGTTCGAGCGTCAGCGTCGCACCAAGATCCTTGCCACCCTCGGTCCGGCTACCGATCCGCCGGGCGTGCTGGAGGATCTGTTCCGCGCCGGCGTCAACGTGGTGCGCCTCAACTTCAGCCACGGTGACCCGTCCGGCCAGGCCAAGCGTGCCGCCGATGTGCGCGCCGCCGCGCAGCGTGTGGGTGTGGAAGTGGGCATCCTGGCAGACCTGCCGGGCCCGAAGATCCGCATCGAGCGCTTCGCCGAGGGCAAGGTGCATCTCAAGGCCGGTGACCGCTTCGACCTGATCGCCAGCACCGATGCCGGCCCCGGCGATGCCACCCAGGTGGGCGTGAGCTACCTCGGCCTGCCGCAGGACGTGACCGCCGGTGACGTGCTGCTGCTCGACGACGGCCTGATGCAGCTGCAGGTGGTGGAAGTGCAGGGCGAGCGCATCATCAACACCGTGCTCAACGATGGTCCGTTGTCCGATCGCAAGGGCCTGAACAAGCAGGGCGGTGGCCTGTCGCTGGGCGCGCTGACCGAGCGCGACAAGGAACTGATCGGCATCGTCGCCAAGATCGGCGTGGATTTCATCGCCGTGTCGTTCTGCCGCAATGCGCAGGACATGAACGATGCGCGCGAGATCGCCGAATCGCACGGCTGCTACGCCGCGCTGGTGTCCAAGATCGAGCGCACCGAAGCCATTGAGAACCTGGAAGAGATCGTCGACGCCAGTGACGTGGTGATGGTGGCGCGTGGCGACCTGGGCGTGGAAATCGGCGATGCCGAACTGCCGGGCCTGCAGAAGAAGATCATCAAGGCCTCGCTGGCGCAGAACAAGGTGGTGATCACCGCCACCCAGATGCTGCAGTCGATGGTCGAAAGCCCGATCCCGACCCGTGCCGAAGTGCTCGACGTGGCCAACTCGGTCATCGACGGTACCGATGCGGTGATGCTGTCGGCCGAAACCGCCGCCGGTGCGTATCCGGTCAAGGCGGTCGAAGCGATGGCGCGCATCTGCCTGGGCGCCGAGCGCCAGTTCCAGACCGAGACCGACTTCGGCGCTTCGCCGCGGAACCTGGAACGTGCCGACCAGGCCATTGCCATGGCCACCATGTTCCTGTCCCAGCACGTAGGCGTGCGCGCGATCGTGGCGATGACCGAATCCGGTGGCACCGCGCGCTACCTGTCGCGATTCCGTGCCTCGGCACCGGTGTTCGCGGTCACCCGCCACGACGGCGCCCGCCGGCAGATGGCGCTGATGCGCGATGTGTTCCCGATCAACTTCGACAGCCGGGGCTTCACTCCGCGCGAAGCCGCACGCGGCAGCATCCGACTGCTGGTGGAGGGCGGCATGCTGCAGGCCGGCGACCGTGTGGTGTTCACCAGCGGTGAGCACATGGAAACCCACGGCGCGACCAATACCCTGCGCCTGCTGGAAGTGGGCGAAGACGGCCGCGCCAGCGGTCTGGGCGACCTGTAAGAGGTGGCCACATCGGGTCGGAGCCGCGGGCGCGGATCCGACCCGGGGTCAGATCCCCGAAAGGGGCTCTGACCCGATCCGGCAGGACATTTCCTGTCCCGCACAGACAGTGGAACCGGTTCCATCCGAGCCTCCACGTCGGGGCAACGGATAGCGGGGCTATACTTACGTTTTTCCCGCACCCGCCACAGGAAGTACATGAGCATCGAACAGCTGGCTGAAACCGCCCAGGCCATGGTTGCCCCGGGCAAGGGCATCATCGCGATCGACGAATCCACCGGTACCATCGCCAAGCGCTTTGCCAGCGTCGGCATCGAGAACACCGAAGAGAACCGTCGCGCCTACCGCGAACTGCTGCTGACCACGCCGAAGCTCAACGAGCACATTTCCGGCGCCATCCTGTACGACGAGACCATCCGCCAGTCGACCAAGGACGGCGTGCCGTTCGCCAAGTACATGTCCGACCACGGCATGATCCCGGGCATCAAGGTGGACAAGGGTGCGCACCCGCTGGCCGGCTGCCCGGGCGAGCTGGTCACCGAGGGCCTGGACGGCCTGCGCGAGCGCCTGCAGGAGTACTACAAGCTGGGCGCGCGCTTTGCCAAGTGGCGTGCGGTCATCAACATCGGCGAGAGCATTCCGTCGGGCACCTGCATCGAGTCCAACGCGCATGCGCTGGCCCGCTACGCCGCGCTGTGCCAGGAATGCGGCCTGGTGCCGATGGTCGAGCCGGAAGTGATCATGGACGGCGAGCACGACATCGAGACCTGCTACGAAGTCACCGAAGCCACCCTGCGTTCGCTGTTCGACGCGCTGTACCAGCAGAACGTGCTGCTGGAAGGCACCATCCTGAAGGCTTCGATGGTCATCTCCGGCAAGGGCTGCGACGAGCAGGCCGATGTCGAGGAAGTGGCCGAGTCGACCGTGATGTGCCTGAAGAGCACCGTGCCGGCGATCCTGCCGGGCGTGGTGTTCCTGTCCGGTGGCCAGAGCGATGAGCAGTCCACCGCCCACCTCAACGCCATGAACCAGATGGGCAACCTGCCGTGGCCGCTGAGCTTCTCTTATGGCCGTGCCATGCAGCAGGCGGCACTGAAGCTGTGGGCCAAGGACATGAAGGGCAACTACGCCGCAGCACAGAAGACCGTCTACGAGCGCGCCAAGGAGAACGGCCAGGCCGCGCTGGGCAAGTGGAACGGCTGATCCGCCGTTGCGCAGCATGAACTGAACACGGCAGCGCCGGCATCATGCCGGCGTTTGCTTTTGCCGGTATCGTTGCCGCCTCCCGCACGCCAGGCCAGTGCGGGGGGCATACATGGAAGGCCAAGGAGAAGGAACATGCGTATCACCGCAATCACGCTGGCCGTGGCCACGGTGCTGGCTGTCGGCGGCTGCAACCGGATGGGTGGCAGCACGGGCATGGGCAAGGCTCCCTCGCTGGAGTTCGACAAGCCGGTCTCCGGCGAAATCACCTCGCGCAGCGGCGTCAATTTCAACGATGGCAGCCACCATCAGCTGTACCAGCTGAAGCTGGAAGACAAGCAACTGGCCGGCATCACGTTGACCGGTGCGCTTCGCGGCTCGATCGCCGTGTTCAACAATGGCGTGCTGGTGGCCAGCAGCAACTCGGACTACGAGCGCGGCAACGACGTTTCGCTGGCGTTCCGCGCCAACGGCACTGGCAGCTACCAGGTGGCCATCAATGCCGACGGCCCCTCCGCCTTCGGTCCGTACCGCCTGCGCGCCGAGAAACTGGTGCCGTATGACGGCAAGCCGATGGTGGCCGAAGGTGAGATCGCCGACCTGCTGGTCTCCAAGTCGCAGGATTACACCCTGCAGGTGGACAAGGCGGGCATGTACGAAATCCGCCTGGAATCGAAGGCGTTCGATACGGTGCTGAAGCTGGATGGCAACGGCGTCCAGTCGGAGAACGACGATGGCGGTGATGACACCAATTCGCGCATTGGCATGCCGCTGGAACCGGGCAAGTACACCCTGCGCGTGCGCAGCCTGGATGAAGACAGTACCGGCGCTTTCAAACTGACGGCCAAGCGCACCGAGCTGCCGGCCAACATGGTCATGCGTGATGGCACCTCCCTGCCGAACACCGGCAGTGTCTTCGCCATGCTCGATGGCGAAGGCCGCCGCCGCTTCCTGCTGAGCCTGCCACGTGCGGCCGATGTGCGCCTGGACGCCATTTCCAGCCAGGTGGATACGGTACTGCGCGTGGTCGGCGGCGACGTGGAGCTGGTCAATGACGATGGTGGCAACGGCACCAACGCACGCGTGGAAGAATCGCTGCCGGCCGGCCACTACACCGTGGACGTGTCCAGCCTGAGCGATGAAGCGGGCATGGTGGAAGTACGCGTGCAGATCGACGGCGCCGCTTCGGCCGCTGCATCAGCTGCTGCTACGGCGGCGGCCGACGCTGCCGCTGAAGCGACGGACTGACGCCGCTGCAACGGATGCAAACGAAAAGGCCGGGCAATGCCCGGCCTTTTTTTTTTCCACGTCCGTCGTTGTTTCAATGCGCCGGCACGAAGCCGGTATCGCCCAAGGGCGACAGCAGCGAACCGCGCCCGCTGTCGGCGACCTGGCCTGCGGCCGACAGTGCCTGCTGGTAGGCCTTGGCGGTCGCCGTGTTGAACGCCACCAGCACGATCCGCATCGGCTGGGCGTGGCTGCGCTGCCAGGCGAGTGTTTCGGTGACCGCGATCTGTGCGGCCTGGTACAGCGGATAGCCATACACACCGCAGCTGATGGCCGGGAACGCGATCGACTGCAGGTTCAGTGATTCGGCCAGCTGCAGCGACTTCCAGTAGCAGTTCGCCAGCAATGCCGGTTCGTCCCGCTGGCCGTCGTGCCAGACCGGGCCGACCGTATGCAGTACGTGCCGTGCCGGAAGCGCATAGGCATCGGTTGCGCGCACCTCACCGGTCGGGCAGCGCACACCGGGGCGCAGCTCCGGCAGACGCTCGCACTCGGCCAGCAGGCCAGGGCCGGCCGCACGATGGATGGCGCCGTCGACACCGCCGCCACCGAGCAGTGATTCATTGGCCGCGTTGACGATCGCATCCACCGCCAGGGCCGTGATGTCGCCCTGCCACACTTCGATCTTCATGCGTCCGTCTCCTGCCTGTAGTTGTTGCGCGCCGTGCCCACGCTGGCTGCACCCGCATCTTGCGGGACAGGGCATCGATGCTGCGTCATGACCGTCTCATGCACTGCGATCCGCGCTGTTCATGCACGATGGCCGGCGGCGCCTTCACGCAGGCTGAAGCGAGCGCCGCACGCGGCAAAACGAAAGTTTTCGGGGTAAATCTCTTATGATTTCTGGGGAAAGCTGTCCGCTTCCGTCGGCAATACCCAGACAGGATCACCCAAATGGCAAACGCCCACCGCGAGGGTGGGCGTCATCCTGCTGTCATCGACAACGCGGTGATCAGGGCAGACCGGCCAACCAGTCGTCGTCCGAACCTTCATTGACGTCGGCGAACAGCGGCGTGGAGAAGTAGCGTTCACCGGTGTCCGGCAACATCGCCAGGATCACCGCGCCCGGTTCGGCGCGATCTGCCACGTCCAGTGCGCTGGCAACCGTGGCACCGGCGGAGATGCCGACGAAGATGCCTTCCTCCGCCGCCAGCCGGCGGGCGGTGGCGATCGCGCGGTCATCTTCCACCGTCACCAGTTCGTCCACCACATTGCGGTTGAGTACATCGGGCACGAAGTCCGGGGTCCAGCCCTGGATCTTGTGCGGCTTCCAGTCATCGCCCTTCAGCAAGGCGGCGCCGGCCGGCTCGGTGGCGATGATGCGGGTGTCCGGGCGGGCGACCTTCAGTACTTCGCCGACGCCGGTCAAGGTGCCGCCGGTTCCCCAGCCACTCACGAAGTAGTCCAGCCGCTTGCCGGCGAAATCACGCAGGATCTCCGCGGCGGTGGTGTTGCGGTGGTAGGCCGGGTTGGCCGGGTTGGCGAACTGGCTGGCCAGGAACCAACCGTGTTCCTCGGCCAACTCGCGCGCCCTGCGCACCATGCCGCTGCCGCGCTCGGCGGCCGGGGTCAGGATGACCTTCGCGCCGTAGGCCCGCATCAGCTTGCGGCGTTCCACCGAGAAGGTCTCGACCATGGTCGCCACGAACTTGTAGCCGCGTGCGGCCGCCACCATCGCCAGGGCGACGCCGGTGTTGCCCGAGGTGGCTTCGACGATGGTGTCGCCCGGCTTGAGCAGGCCACGCTGTTCGGCATCGAGGATGATCGCCAGCGCCAGGCGATCCTTCACCGAGCCGCCCGGATTGAAGGACTCGACCTTGGCGTACAGGGTCACGCCCTGCGGCGCCAGTCGCTGCAGCTTGACGATGGGGGTGTTGCCGATGGTGTCGAGGATGGAGTCGTACAGGGCCATGGGAGCGCTCCAGGAACAGGCCGCGCCGGGCTCGGCGGGCGGAAAGGAAGTGGGCTGGCTGTTCAGGCCAGCGGCTGCCGGCTGACCGTAGCGCCGGCATATGACGCCCGGAAATGACCAGATACCTTTCTTAAACAACCTTTGGTTATAAGCTGGTGACGGCAATTGACCCTAGAGTGGACCTCCGCCCCCACATCGCCCGCCTGCCATGACGCTGACCCAGCTGCGCTACCTGGTTGCCATCGCCGACGCTGAGCTGAACATCACGCTCGCCGCCTCGCGCGTGCATGCCACCCAGCCTGGGCTGTCCAAGCAGCTCAAGCAGCTGGAGGACGAACTGGGCTTCCTGCTGTTCGTACGCAAGGGGCGCAGCCTGGAGTCGGTCACCCCGGCTGGCACCGAAGTGATCAGCCGCGCCCGCGCGGTGCTGTCCGAGGCCAACAACATCCGCACCTACGCGGCCAACCAGCGTCGCGAGAGCCAGGGCCAGCTGATCCTGACCACCACCCACACCCAGGCGCGTTTCGTGCTGCCGCCGGCGGTGGCGCGCATCAAGCAGGCCTATCCCCAGGTCAGCGTGCACCTGCAGCAGGCCGGTGAGGCCGATGCGCTGGACCGGCTGAACCAGGGCGATGCCGATATCGCGATCATCAGTACCGCCGGCAGTGAACCCAGCGATGGCATCGCCGTGCCGCTGTTCCGCTGGCGGCGGCTGGTGGTGGTGCCCAAGGGCCATCCGCTGGACCGCGCCGGGCGCGCACCGGACCTGGCGGCATTGTCACGCCAGCCGTTGATCAGCTACGAATCCTCGACCCGTCCCAACTCCTCGTTGCAGCGCGCCTTTGCCGCGCAGAGCCTGGTACCCGATCTGGCGCTGACGGCGCTGGATGCGGACCTGATCAAGACTTATGTGCGTACGGGTCTGGGGGTAGGTCTGCTGGCCGAGATGGCGATCAGCGCCAACGACGAGGATCTGCGGGTATGGCCAGCGCCGGCACCGATCACCGAGTGCGTCGCCTGGGCGGTGCTGCCGCGCGACCGGGTGCTGCGCGACTACGCGCTGGAGCTGGTGCATGTGCTGGCCCCGCAGATCGATCCGCGCGACCTGCGGCGGGTGTTGGATGGCAACCAGGCCGCGTCCTGGCCGGTGCCGCCGACCTGGGAATCGCTGACCCAGACCATCACGGTGTGAGGTTGGTCGAGCAGGGCTGCGCCCTGCACCTGCTACGACATTCAAGCAACAGCAACAGCAACGGCAACAGCAACGGCAACAGCGGGCATTCCGTGGGATGGCGGGGCGGTGTGGGTAGGCAGGACACGCCGTAAACCCATCCATGGGGGCTCGATGGCGCCATCCATGGCGCCAACGGTCCTGCCTACCCACACCGCCCCGCCTCTGACAGATTCCGGCGGCCGTTGGTAGGTGTCGACCTTGGTCGACACGGTAGATCCAGGCCATGCGTGGATGAATCTCCATGGAAATCGAATGTTTCGACAATTGATCGAAGAGCATCCACGCATGGCGTGGATCTACCGCAGATCGCGGAAAACTGTCGAAGGCGGGGTGGGTCCGGTTGCGGGGGCGTGAGCCGCATGGATGCGGCGACCGAGCTTACATGGACGTACTTGCAGCGTCCCCCGCAACCGGACCCACCCCGCCTACCCACAGGAAGCCAGCTTTTGATGTTGCTTCGGCTCTTGCCGTGGACGTGGCCTCTGCGGGTGCAGGGCGCAGCCCTGCCGATAAACCCCCTCCTGCGACGGTTCGTCGCACGGTGCCTTCTGGAGGCACCTCTACACTAGCGCGGTGATCCGTACCGGCTGCCTGCGTCGACCCCTGCTCCAGCTCGCCTTCATCGCGACGCTGTTGATGGTGCTTGCGCCGCTGGTCAGCCGTGCGCTGCAGCAGCAGCCGATGGACCATGCGGCGATGGCGGGCATGGACCACGCGGCCATGGGCCATGACATGCACGAGATGGCCATGGCCGGGCACGATGACCATGCTGCTGCGCCAGCAGCCCCCAGCCCGCCCGCCGATCCCCACGCCATGCACGGGGAGGCCTGCGAGTACTGCGTGCTGGCCATGCGCCTGCTGCCGTGGCTGGCCGTGCTGGTGCTGCTGCTGCCCTTGCTGTGGCGGCCGAAGCCGATGTTCCCATGGTCGCAGCCGCGACTGCCGCTGCTGCATTGGCCGGCACATGCCGCGCGTGGCCCGCCGCTGATCTCCACCGTCCGCTGATTTCCCTATCGAATCCGCCGCATGAGGCCTGCAAGGGCGTCGTGCGCGCGTGCGTACCTTGGAGCTGTTTCCATGAAAATGACTTTCCCCGCTGCGGGCGCCCGTGCGCGCCTGCCGTTTGCGCTTGGCGCTGCCCTGGCCGCCCCCTTCGCCCATGCCGCGCCCGCTGAAGAAGCGCGGACGCTGGATACGCTGGTGGTCACCGCCGCCGCGCCGTCCTCGCCGCTGCATTGGGTGACCGATCCGCGCCTGCCGCGGCAGCCTGTGCCAGCCAGCGATGGCGCCGATTACCTGAAGGCCGTTCCCGGCTTCTCCGCCATCCGCAACGGCGGCACCAACGGCGACCCGGTGCTGCGTGGCATGTTCGGTTCGCGCCTGAACATCCTCAGCAACGATGGCAATCTGATTGGCGCGTGTCCCTCGCGCATGGACAACCCGCTGTCCTACATATCGCCGGAGAGCTTTGACCGGCTGACCATCATCAAGGGCCCGCAGAGCGTGCGCTGGGGCGCGGGTGCCTCTGCGGGCACCGTGCGCTTCGAGCGTGATACCCCGCGTTTCGATGCGCCCGGGCTGCGTGCCGATGCCAGTGCACTGGTCGGCTCACGCAACCGCAACGACCAGGTGCTGGACCTGACCCTGGGCAATCCAACGGGCTACGTGCGTGCCAGCGGCAATCGCTCCGAAGCCGATGACTACAAGGACGGCAACGGCGATGTGGTTCCGTCGAAATGGCGCAAGTGGAATGGCGACGTAGCGGTGGGCTGGACGCCTGACGCCGATACCCTGTTGGAGGTCTCCGCCGGTGCCGGCGATGCGATCGCACGTTACGCGGGGCGCGGCATGGATGGTGCCGCGTTCGAACGCACCAGTTACGCCGCACGCTTCGAGAAGCGCAATCTGCCCGGGGCGTGGGACGCGCTGCAGGCGAACGTGTACTACAACGAAGCCGACCACGTGATGGACAACTACACGCTGCGTGCGCCGAACCCGCACAGCATGATGCCGATGCCGATGGCGTCGAACGTGGATCGCCGCACGCAGGGCGGGCGCATCAGCGCCGAATGGCGCTGGCAGGACGTGCAGCTGGTGGCCGGCATCGACGGCGAAGACAGCCGGCATCGCGGCCGCATGGGCATGGGGCGCGATACCTACAAGCAGGCGGACTGGAACACCGACGCCGATTTCCGCCGCTACGGTGCATTCACCGAACTGACCCTCGGCGTGGACACCGGGCAGCGTTGGATCGGCGGGCTGCGCATCGATCGTGCCAGCGTGCGCGATGCGCGTGCCGACATCGGCGGCATGATGATGGCCATGCCCAATCCCACCGCCGGCCAGCGCCGCAGGGAATGGCTGGGCAGTGGTTTCCTGCGCTACGAACAGGACCTTGCCGACGGCCTGACCTGGTATGCCGGGCTGGGCCACAGCCAGCGCATGCCCGACTACTGGGAACTGTTCTCGCCCGATCAGGGGCCGGCAGGTGCGGTGAACGCGTTCGCTGGCATCCAGCCCGAGCGCACCACCCAGCTCGACGTCGGCCTGCAATACAAGGGCCCGCGCGTGCAGGCCTGGGTCTCGGCCTATGCGGGGCAGATCCAGGACTACATCCTGTTCACCTATCGCGGCAGCGGCATGATGGGCATGAGCCAGGCTGACAATGTGCAGGCGCGCATCGCCGGTGCCGAGGCCGGCCTGCAGCTGCGGTTGGACGAGCAATGGAAGCTGGGGGGCACCCTGGCCTATGCCTGGGGCGAGAACCGCGATCAGCATCGACCGTTGCCGCAGATGCCGCCGCTGGAAGCACGCTTGAGCGCTGACTGGGAAGGCCAGCGCTGGAGTGGCGGTGCGCTGGTGCGCGCGGTCACCCATCAGCATCGGGTCGCGGACGGGCAGGGCAACGTGGTCGCGCAGGACCTCGGGCCGAGCAGCGGCTTTGCCACGCTGGCGCTCAACGCGGCCTATCGTTTCAGTTCGCAGCTGCAGCTCAGCGCCGGTGTCGACAACCTGTTCGACCGTGCCTACAGCGAGCATCTGAACTTGGCCGGCAGCGCCGACTTCGGCTTCCCCGCTGACCCTGTGCGCATCAACGAGCCCGGCCGCAGCCTGTGGATGAAGGTGAACTACCGGTATTGATCCGCCGGGCATGGCCCGGCGCTACCGGTGCGCCGCGCACAGAAGGCCTGCGTCCAAAGAAAACGGGGTCGGATCCCCGCCAGGTTCCGACCCCGCCCGGCGCCCTCGGCCAGGCCCCTCGACTGTACGACGGCATCGCCCCTGGCGGGATGGCCTGATACATCCCGACATACGCCGACACTGCGTCGGTGCCCCCTGCATGGAATGGGCACACGGCGCTATCGCAGCCCCCGTTCCACGCCGGTAAACGCTTGGCACATACCGCTTTTGCGGGGCCTTGCCTACACTCGGCGGCCGTGTACCACTCAGGACGCTTCATGTTGGCTCGTATCGCTTCGACCCTGGCCCTTGGCCTCAGCCTGGCCGTGCTGGCCGGGTGCGCAGGCAAACAGGAGGCCGCCGCGCGTCGGCAGGGCGAAGCCGTGCCGGTCACCGCGCAGGTCGTGCAGGCGGTGCAGTGGAACGACACGCTGCAGGCGCTGGGCACGGCCAAGGCGCGCGAGTCGATCAGCGTGACCGCCAAGGTGAGCGAGATCGTCGAGCGCGTGCACTTTGAAAGTGGCCAGCAGGTCGCCGCCGGTGCGCCCCTCGTGACACTGCGCGGGCAGGCCCAGGAGGCCGCATTGGTGCAGGCGCAGGCGACCTTCCGCGAAGCCGACCAGCTGTACAAGCGCCAGCGCGAACTGGCGGCGCAGCGGTTGGTATCCAGTGCCACCCTGGACACGCAGAAGTCGATCCGCGACGCCGCCGAAGCGCGGGTGGCACAGATGCAGTCGGACATCGGCGACCGTCGCGTGCGCGCGCCGTTCGCCGGCGTCCTCGGCATCCGCCAGATCAGCCCGGGCACGCTGCTGACGCCGACCACGGTGATCGCCACCCTCGACGACGTCGAGCGCATGCACGTCGATTTCCAGGTGCCGGAAGTGGAACTGGCGTCGCTGACCACCGGCGACAAGGTGCAGGCCACCAGCGTGGCCTGGCCGGGCCGCACCTTCGAGGGCGAGGTCAGCACCATCGATGCACGCATCGACCCGGCCACCCGTGCGGTGACCGTGCGTGCCGACTTCGCCAATGGCGACCATGCGCTGCGGCCGGGCATGCTGCTCGACGTGCGCCTGTTCCATCCTGATCGACCGGCCCTGGTGGTGCCGGAAATCGCGGTGGTGCAGGTCGGTCGCGACAGCTTCATGTACCGCATCAAGGCCGATGACACCGTCGAACGCGTGGACGTGGTCACCGGTGCACGCCGCGCCGGCGTGGTCGAGATCAAGCAGGGCCTGCAGGCAGGCCAGCGCATCGTGGTGGACGGCACCGGCAAGCTGCGGGCGGGCCTGAAGGTGGCAGCCTCCGACGCCGCGCCCGCCAGCGGCGCGCAGCCGGCGACGGTTGAAGCACCTGCAGCCGCCGAGGGTCACGGCGGATGAAGCTGTCCGACATCTCCATCCAGCGGCCGGTGTTTGCCGTGGTGATGAGCCTGTTGCTGCTGGTGCTGGGCGTGATGTCCTTCACCCGGTTGACGCTGCGCGAACTGCCGGCCATCGACCCACCGATCGTTTCGGTCTCGGTGGATTACACCGGCGCCTCGGCAGCGGTCATCGAGAGCCGCATCACCCAGGTGCTGGAAGACGCGCTGGCCGGCATCGAAGGCATCGATACGATCAACGCGCGCAGCACCAACGGCCGCTCGCAGGTCAGCATCGAATTCACCTCCAACCGTGACATCGAAGCGGCGGCCAACGACGTGCGCGACGCGGTCAGCCGCGTGGCCGACCGCATGCCCGAGGAGGCACGGCCACCGGAGATCGCCAAGGTCGAGAGCGATGCCGACCCGATCATCTGGTTCAACATGGTCTCCTCGACCATGGATACGCTGGAACTGAGCGACTACGCCGACCGCTACGTGGTCGACCGCTTCTCCAGCCTCGATGGCGTGGCCCAGGTCCGCATCGGTGGCCGCCAGCGCTATGCGATGCGCATCTGGCTGGACCGCGACCAGCTGGCCGCACGTGGGCTGACCACCGGCGATGTGGAAACCGCGCTGCGCAACGAGAACGTGGAACTGCCGGCCGGCCGCATCGAATCCACCGACCGCGATTTCACCCTGCGCGTGGAGCGCAACTACATCAAGCCGGAAGACTTCGCGACCATCCCGCTGGGCAAGGGCAGTGATGGCTATGTGGTGCGCATGGGCGATGTGGCGAAGATCGAGCTGGCCTCGGCCGAGCGTCGCGCCTACTACCGCAGCAACGGCGAGCCCGGCATCGGCCTGGGCATCGTCAAGACCTCCACTGCCAATTCGCTGGATGTAGCGCGCACCGCGCGCGCCGAGGCCGAACGTGTCGCGCTGACCCTGCCCAAGGGCACGCAGATCTTCGTTGCCTTCGACAACACCACCTTCATCGAGGCTGCCGTCGACCGCGTGTACGCCACCCTGGTGGAGGCGATGATCCTGGTGCTGGCGGTGATCTGGCTGTTCCTCGGCAGCTTCCGCGCGGCGTTGATTCCTGCGGTCACCGTGCCGGTATGCCTAGTGGCGGCGTTCATCGCGCTGTACGCGTTCGACTTCTCGATCAACCTGCTGACCCTGCTCGCGCTGGTGCTGTGCATCGGCCTGGTGGTGGATGACGCGATCGTGGTGGTGGAAAACGTGCAGCGCCGCATCGACCTGGGCGAACCGCCGCTGGTGGCGTCCAAGCGGGGTACCGCGCAGGTGGCGTTCGCGGTGATCGCCACCACCGCCGTGCTGGTGGCGGTATTCCTGCCGGTCGGCTTCCTGGAAGGCAATACCGGGCGCCTGTTCCGTGAACTGGCGGTAGCCCTGGCCGCCGCTGTCGCGCTGTCGGCGTTCGTCGCGCTGACGCTGACGCCGATGATGGCCTCCAAGCTGCTCAAGCCGCATACCGGGCAGGCACCGCGCGGGCTGCACGGCTTCATCAACCGCAATCTGGAACGCCTGGCCGGCGCCTACGGCCGCGTGCTCGATCATCATGTCGATCGCACGTGGATCTACCTGCTGGTGATGGCCGCTGCGTTGGCGGCCAGCTGGCTGCTGATCAAAGTGCTGCCTTCGGAACTGGCCCCGGCCGAAGACCGTGGTTCGTTCCAGATCATGATCGACGGCCCGGAAGGCGCCGGCTACGACTACACCGTGCAGCAGGTGCAGCAGGTCGAAGCGCTGCTGGCACCGCACGTGGGCGCGGACAAGCCGATCGTGCGCGCCAACCCGCGCGTACCCGGCGGCTTCGGCGCCAGCGAGGAAATGCACACTGGCCGCGTCAGCGTGTTCCTGCAGCCGTGGCGTCAGCGCAGCGAAGGCACGCCGGAAGTCGCCAACGAACTGCAGAAGGAACTGGACACCATCCGTGGCGTGCGCGTACGTACCCAGGTCGGTGGCGGCCTGGTGCGCAGTGGCGGGCAGCCGTTCCAGATCGTGCTGGGTGGCCCGGAATACGCTGAGATCGCGCAGTGGCGGGATCGCATCCTGCTGCGCATGGCCGACAACCCCGGCCTGGTCGGCCCGGACTCGGACTACAAGGAAACCCGTCCGCAGATGCGGGTGAACATCGACCGCCAGCGTGCGGCCGACCTCGGCGTGCCGGTCACCGCGATCGGTTCGGCGCTGGAAACGATGATGGGCTCGCGCCGCGTCACCACCTTCGTCGACAACGGCGAGGAGTACGACGTGCTGGTGCAGGCCGGCCGTGATGGCCGCGCCAGCCCCGCCGATCTGGCCGCTATCCGCGTGCGTGCGACTTCTGGCGAGCTGGTGCCATTGTCCAACCTGGTCACGCTGAGCGAAGTGGCCGAGGCCGGAACCCTGAACCGCTTCAACCGCCTGCGCTCGATCACCATCAGTGCCGGCCTGGCACCGGGTTATCCGCTGGGCGAGGCCATCGCCTGGGCCCAGCAGGTGACCGGCGAAGAGCTGCCGCAGTACGCGCAGGTGAACTGGAAGGGCGAATCGCGTGAGTACCAGAGTGCGGGCGGCGCGGTGCTGCTGACCTTCGCCATGGCCCTGCTGGTGGTGTACCTGGTGCTGGCCGCGCAGTTCGAGAGCTTCATCCACCCGCTGACGATCATGCTGACCGTGCCGCTGGGCGTGCTCGGCGCGCTGGTTGGCCTGTGGCTGAGTGGCGGCACGGTGAACCTGTTCAGCCAGATCGGCATCGTCATGCTGGTCGGCCTGGCGGCCAAGAACGGCATCCTGATCGTCGAATTCGCCAACCAGCTGCGCGACGATGGCCGCAGCGTGCGCGAAGCGATCATCGAATCGGCGATGGTGCGCCTGCGTCCGATTCTGATGACTTCGATCGCCACCGTGGTCGGCGCCATCCCGCTGGTGGTGGCCGGTGGCCCGGGCTCGGCCAGCCGTGGCACCATCGGCATCGTGATCATCTTCGGCGTCACCCTGTCCACCTTCCTGTCGCTGTTCGTGGTGCCGGCGTTCTACGCGCGGCTGGCCCCGTACACCCGCTCGCCGGAGGCGGTGAAGCGCGAGCTGGAGAAGCAGGAGGCCGACTCGCCGTCGGTGGGTGGTCATGCCTGAGCCGGCGCGGATCCTGCACGGCGCAGGCTTCCTGCTGCGCCCCTGGCGCAGTGATGACCTGCAGTCGCTGCTGCATCACGCCAACGACGCGAACGTCTCGCGTGGGCTGCGTGACCGCTTCCCGTATCCGTACACCCGCGAGGATGGCGAAGCCTTCCTGGGCGGGCGCGTACTGGCCCCAGGCACGCTGAACCTGGCCATCGAGATAGAGGGCCAGGCCTGTGGCAGCGTTGGCGCCCAGCAGGGCGTGGCCGAGCGCGGGCATACCGCGGAACTGGGCTACTGGCTCGGCCAGGCCCACTGGGGGCAGGGCCTGATGACCGCTGTGGTCGGCCTGTTCGCGCCCTGGGTGATGGATGAGCTTGGCCTGTTCAGGCTGCAGGCCACGGTGGTCGACTTCAACCTGGGCTCGGCCCGGGTACTGGAAAAGAACGGTTTCCAGGAGGAGGGCGTGGAGCGCTGCGCCGTCTACAAGCGCGGCGTCCTGCATGACCTGCGCCGCTTCGCCCGGGTACGCAGGCAGCTTCCGTAACAGGCCGCCAGGCACGGCCCGGCGCTACCGTGGGGGGCACGGTCATTGCCGGTCGACGGGCATGGCCCGGCGCTACCCGTGGTGCGGCCGGCATACCCGGTAGCGCCGGGCCATGCCCGGCGGAGAACACGCCCCCACATCCGGCGCTATCGCAGCGACCTTCGATCAGGGAGAATCGACCGGTCCCTTCCAGCCGACGGGACGTCCTCACAACCCGCCGACTGGAGAGAGCGCGCGTGGAAGCTACCGTACATTTCATCAACAGCATCATCTGGAGCAAGGCGCTGATCTTCATGTGCCTGGCCGCCGGCCTGTTCTTCAGCCTGCGCACCCGCTTCATGCAGATCCGTGGTTTCGTCGAGATGTGCCGCCTCACCGTGTCCGGTGAGAAGTCCGACGCCGGCGTGTCCTCGTTCCAGGCCCTGGCCATGTCGATGGCCGGCCGCATGGGCATCGGCAACATCGCCGGCGTGGCCACCGCCATCGCCTTCGGCGGCCCCGGCGCGATCTTCTGGATGTGGGTGATGGGCTTCCTCGGCGCCTCCACCTCGTATGTGGAATGCACCCTGGCGCAGATCTACAAGACCAAGGATGCCGAAGGCCGCTACCGCGGTGGCCCGGCCTACTACATCGAAAAAGCGATGGGCCTGAAGTGGTATGCCATGGCCTTCGCCATCGCCACGATCATCGCCGCCGGCTTCCTGATGCCCGGCGTGCAGGCCAACGCGATCGCCGACAGCGTCATCAACGCCTGCCGTGGTACCGCGCTGTGCGGTCCGCTCGATGGCCAGGCCTTCGGCATGGAATCGGCGCAGGCGCTGAAGCTGGGCATCGGCATCGTCGTCGCCCTGCTGCTGGGCGTGGTGATCTTCGGTGGCGTCAAGCGCATCGCCAACTTCGCCGAAGTGGTGGTGCCGTTCATGGCCGCCGGCTTCATCCTGATGGCCATCGTCATCATGATCATCAACTACGACCGCGTGCCGGAAATGTTCGGCATCATCTTCAAGAGCGCGTTCGGCACCCATGCCGCGTTCGGCGCGATGATGGGCCTGGCGGTGGAGTGGGGCATCAAGCGCGGCATCTACGCCAACGAGGCCGGCCAAGGCTCGGGTCCGCACGCTGCGGCGGCCTCGGAGGTCTCGCACCCGGCCAAGCAGGGTTACGTGCAGGCGTTCGCCATCTACTTCGACACCATGATGGTGTGCACCGCTACCGCCTTCCTGATCCTGGCCAGCGGCACCTACAACGTGTATTCACCGGTCGCCGGCGCCGCGCCGATCTTCCAGGGCCTGGCCGGCATTCCCGAAGGTGCGGGCTACGCGCAGGCGGGTGTGGAAGCGGTGCTGCCGGGCTGGGGCTCGGCCTTCGTGTCGGTGGCGATCTTCTTCTTCGCCTTCACCACGATCATGGCCTATTACTACATGGCCGAAACCAACCTGACCTACGTCAACCACAACAAGCGCCGGCCGCTCACCGTGCTGCTGCTGCGCCTGGGCATCATTGGCATGGTGGTGTTCGGTGCCTTCCACAACGCCACCCTGGCCTGGGCGCTCGGTGATATCGGCGTGGGCCTGATGGCCTGGCTGAACATCATCGCCATCCTCATCGTGCAGAAGCCGGCCATGCTGGCCCTGCGCGATTACGAACGACAGAAGAAGCTCGGTCTCGACCCGATCTTCGACCCCGATGCCCTGGGCATCAAGAACGCCGATTTCTGGCGTCAACGCAAGCTGGAGTTGTCCCGTAGTGAATGATCCCTGGAAGAATGCCCGCCGCCCGTCGTCGCGACCGCCGCGGGCCACCCCGCTGCCACCGCGTGAGGGCGGCACCCCGCCACCGCCGGGGCGTGGCAACGACGAACTGCGCCTGTATGGCTGGAACGCGGTGCAGGCGCTGTTCGCCAAGCGTCCGCAGGCGCTGCGCAAGCTGTACCTGGTGGAATCGCTGATTCCGCGCATGCAGCCGGTGCTGAAGTGGTGCGTGGCCAACCGCGTGGGCTATCGCGTGGTGGAGGAGGGCGACCTCAACAAGCTGGCTGCCACCACCCACCATGAAGGCCTGGTGGCCGACGTGCTGCGCGCGCCGGTGTTGCCGCTGGCGCAGTGGCTGGCCGAACTGGGCGAAGGCCCGGCGCTGGCACTGTGGCTGGATGGCGTCGGTAATCCGCACAACTTCGGTGCGATCCTGCGCTCTGCCGCGCACTTCGGCGCCAAGGCGCTGCTGCTGCCGGCCAGGAGTACGCTGGCGTTGTCCGGCGCGGCCGCACGCGTGGCCGAGGGCGGCGCAGAGTCGGTGCCGCTGGTGCAGTTGCCTGAGGATGCAGAAGCGATGGCGCAGCTGCGCGCGGCCGGTTTCGGCCTCGCCGCGACCCTGGTCGAGGGTGGCGATGACGTGTTCCGCGCGTCGTTGCCGGCCCGCCTGGTCTACGTGATGGGCGCGGAAAGCGAAGGCATGGATCGCGGCCTGGCCAGCCAGTGTGACCAGCAGCTGTCGATTCCCGGCAGTGGCGCGGTTGAAAGCCTGAATGTCGCTTCCGCCACGGCCGTGTTGCTGGCGCAGTGGGTCAGCCAGCGCGGCTGATGGGCGTGTCTGCGGGCACCGCAAACCGGTGCCCGCACAGCGCAGTTCCAGGTCGAACGGGACTTCCCGGCAGCCGGGCAACGTCTGGCGGTTTTCCTGGCAGTGCCATGCGCAAAGCATGCATGACGAATTGAAAGTTTCCTTATTGGTGTGCCGTTCCCGGCGACGCAGGGTGGAAGTCCATCCAACGTCGTACAGGAGCGGTTCCCATGCATCATCCTCCTCGCAGTGCGGTGCGTGTCTGCCTGGTACTGGCACTCAGTGCGCTTGCCGTCGTTTCCGCGCAGGCCAACGAGCGCACGCTCGACGGCGTCAACTTCACCGGCCCGCTGATCACGCCCAATCCTGCCGGCATGCCGGCGGGTCACTGGTACGTCGAACCCTATCTGGTGCGGGTCGACAGTTCCTCGTCCTTCGACCACAACGGCGACCGCCAGCGCAGCAGCGAACGCAGCGGCGCGTGGGCGATGGTGGTGCCCATCGCATACGGCTTCAGCGAACGGGTGACCGGCCAGGTCAACCTGAGTGCATCACGCGCCGAATCCGGCAACGCACGCAGCCGAGGCTTCCGCGCCGGTGATACCACCGCACGCCTGCAATACCTGTTGCAGGCCCCCAGCGCCGATGGCACCACGCCGGCGGTGTCGATTGCCCTGGTACAGCGCTTCAGCACCGGCAGCCACGACCGCATCACCGGCAATCCGCTGGATGCGCAGGGTGATGGCGTGCAGCGCACCGTCGCCGCGTTGGCCGTGCAGCAGGTGCTGTGGCTGGGCAACGATCGGCCGCTGCGCTGGCGGGCGCAGTTCAGCGCGGGGCCGGCGCCATCGCGAACGGCCATCTCCGGCACCAGCGTGTACGGCACCGAGTACGGCTTCCAGGGCCATATCGCGCGGGGCTCGGTACTGGGTCTTTCCGTGGGCGCCGAATACAGCTTCAACGAACGCTGGGTCGGCGTGATGGAAGTTGCCGCCAGCCGCGAGACCGGCCAGCGCCTGACCGGTTTCGCGCCCGATGCTGCAGGTGGCGTCCGGCCCATCAACGAACACCGCCCGGCCAGTCGCAACCTGACCTTCGCGCCCGCTGTCGAGTACCACTTCAGCCCGTCGCTGGGGCTGATCGCCGGCGTCGAATTCACCGTTGCCGGCCGCAATACCGGCCGCATCATCAGTCCCCAGGTCGCCCTGGGCATGTTCTTCTGATGGGGGCCCTGCGATGAATGTCGAATCGATCGTCAATGCCGTGCTTGCCGTTGTCTGGAGCCCGTACCTGGTGGTGCTGTGCCTGGCAACGGGCCTGTACTTCAGCGTACGTACCCGCTTCGTGCAGTTGCGCGCGCTGCCGGACATGCTGCGCCTGATGTTCCGTCACGAGCGCTCCGATGCCGGTGTCTCGCCGTTCCAGGCGTTGTCACTGTCGCTGTCCAGCCGGGTGGGCGTGGGCAACATCGCCGGTGTCGCCATGGCCATTGCCTTCGGCGGTCCGGGCGCGATCTTCTGGATGTGGATCGTCGCCTTCCTCGGTGCCTCCAGCGCGTTCATCGAGTCCACCCTGGCGCAGATCTACAAGGATCGCGACGCCAAGGGGCAGTATCGCGGTGGCCCGGCGTACTACATCGAGAAGGGGCTGGGCCAGCGCTGGTACGCCGTGCTGTTCGCGCTGGTCACGGTGCTGGCGGGGGCAATGCTGGCGGGCACGCAGTCCAACGCCATCACCAGTGCGGTGAACGAAGCGTGGGATGTTCCGGTGATGGTCACCACCGGTGTGCTGCTGGTGGTGTTGGCGGCAATCCTGCTCGGCGGCGTGCGTCGCATCGCGCGCGTCGCCGAATGGGTGGTGCCGGTGATGGCCGTGGCCTATCTGCTGGTCACTGCGGTGGTGATGGTACTCAACGTCGAGCGCGTGCCTGAGGTCATCGCCCTGGTGCTGCGCAGCGCCTTCGGTGTTGACGCTGCATTCGGCGCGATGATCGGGACCGCGATCCAATGGGGGGTACGTCGTGGCGTGTTGTCCAATGAAGCTGGCATGGGCAGTGGCGCGCATCCTGCCGCTGCAGCAGAAGTGTCGCACCCGGTGAAGCAGGGGCTGGTGCAGTCGTTCTCGGTGTACATCGACACCATGGTCGTGTGCAGCGCGACGGCCTTCCTGATTCTCTCCACCGGGCTCTACAACGTCTACGACCCGGCGGTGAACGGTGTACCGGACGAGGCGCGCCTGCTGCTGGGCAACCTTCCCGGCGTGGAAGCAGGGCCACGCTTCGTACAGCACGCGGTGGAGTCGGCCTTGCCCGGCTTCGGCAAGTCGTTCGTCGCGCTGGCGATCCTGCCATTCGCGTTCACCACCATCCTGGCCCTGTACTACATGGCCGAAACCAACGTCAGTTACCTCTGCCGCGATCGTCCCCGAGGGTGGGTGATGGGCACCTTCCAGCTGCTGTTCCTGGCCGCTACGGGCTACTCCGCGATGAACAGTGCGACAGTGGCGTGGGCGCTGGGCGACATCGGCGTAGGCATGATGAGCTGGCTGAACATCATCGCCATCCTGCTGCTGCAGAGGCCCGCGCTGGCCGCGTTGCGCGACTACGAAGATCACCGGCGTCACGGGCGTGACCCGTTGTTCAATCCGAAACTGCTGGGGGTTCGCAACACCAGCGTGTGGGCGCAGTAAGCACCCAGGCCGGTAGCGCCGGGCATGGCCCGGCGCTACCCGCTCATGAGTCACTCCACGCACAGCGTGGAAGTGGACTCACTCGTTGGGCGGCGTGGTTGCCTTGGCTTCGCTACCGAAGTTGCCATCGGCCTCGGCCGCCAGGTAGGCAAACACGGTATAGGCCGCCACGTTCTGCGCCAGCGCCTTCGGGTCGATCTTGTCGAGGGTGTCGTCGGCGGTGTGGTGCAGGTGGAAGTAATCCGAGCCATCCTGCGCCAGCCACGCCCATGCGCCACCCTTGGCGGCCAGCGGACCGACATCCGGCCCCGGGCCCCCCTTGTCGGCGGCGTACTCGATGCCCAGCGGCTTCATCACCTCGGCAATCTGCCTGGTTGCCTCGCGCGAGCCTTCCGGGTTCGGCGAACCGGTGTTGAAGGCGTAGATGCGGCCAGCACCGAAATCGCTCTCGGCGGCCAGCTGGTGCAGGGCTACGTCCTTGGCATGCGCCTCGGCGTAGGCCTTGCCGCCATACAGGCCCTGTTCTTCGTTGGCGAAGGCGACCACGCGGATGGAGCGCTTCGGCGCCTGCTTCAGCTGGCCGATCAGATGACCGGCGGCCATGGTGATGCCCACGCCTGCGCCGTCATCGACCGCGCCGGTGCCCAGGTCCCACGAGTCCAGGTGTCCACCGATCACCACCACTTCCTTCGGCAGCGTGCGGCCGGTGATCTCACCGATCACGTTGTACGAGGTCGCCGTGCCATCCCAACCGCAGTCCAGTGCGACCTTCACCGTGGTTGCGCCACGGGCAAGCAGGCGCGCCAGCTGGTCGGCGTCGGGCACCGACAGCGCCGCCGACGGCACCGGGGTCAGGCCGTCATCGAAGCGGGTGATGCCGGTGTGCGGCACGCGGTGCGAATCGGTACCGGCCGAGCGCATCAGGAAACCGATCGCGCCCTTGCGGATGGCCTCGGACGGGCCCTTGCTGCGGATCGCGCCGCCACGGCCATAGTCGCGGCCATCGCGGAACGGCAGCATCTGGTAATCGACGAAGGCGATCTTGCCCTTCAGCGAACCCGCCGGTGCGGCCTGCAGCGCGGCCAGATCGGCAAACCGCACTACCTCGGCTTCGACCGTACCGCCCGGGCTGCCGCCAAGCGCGGTGATCTGCAGCGGTTGCGGGTTCCTGCCGGTCACGGCGGCGTGCTCGCTGCGGCGCTCCCATTTCGGGAAGGTCACCGGTTCCTTCCACACCTTGTCAAAACCCAGTGCCTTGAACTTGGCTTCGGCCCAGGCCACGGCACGGGCGTCGGCCTCACTGCCGGCGATGCGAGGACCGATCTCGGTGGTCAACGATTCGACCACCTTCCAGCCGGTGTCATCGGCCAGCGCCTGGTCGCGCAGCTGCGCGGCGGTGGCCAGCGAAGCCGGCGGCAGGGTGGTGGCACTCGGCGCCGCGAAGGCCGGCGCGGCCAGCAGGGCGAGGGAGGATGCGATGGCAAGGACGCGGCGACGCATGGACAGCTCCGGGAAGGGTGTAAGCCTTGGAGCTTAACAGTCGTTCAGCGCCGCGCATGGGCGGGAGGTCATGGCCGGCGCGGATGCTGTTTTCCGCCAGATGCAGCAAAGCGAAAGCCCCGCCGGAGCGGGGCTTTCGCATGCCTCTGCGGTAGCGCCGGGCACGCCCGGCGAGTGCAGCGGCAAGATGGCGTTCCGCCGGGCATGGCCCGGCGCCACCAACCTTATTTTTTCAGGCTGTCGCGGATTTCGCGCAGCAGCACCACTTCCTCGGCCGGCGCTGCCGGTGCCGCTTCCTTCTTGCGCGACAGGCGGTTGATCACCTTGATCACCAGGAAGATGGCGAACGCCACGATCACGAACTGGATCAGCGTGTTGATGAAATCACCGTAGCCGATCACCACGGCCGGGATTTCCTTGCCATCAGGCCCGATGCTGGCCGGCGACAGTGTCCACGCAAGCTTGGAGAAATCGACCTTGCCGATCAGCATGCCCAGCGGCGGCATGATGATCTTCTCCACCAGCGCGGTGACGATCTTGCCGAAGGCAGCGCCAATCACCACGCCGACGGCGAGGTCGATGACGTTGCCGCGCATCGCGAATTCCTTGAACTCGGTGAGCATTCCCATTGTTGTTTTTCTCCTGAGGGCGAGGGGGACAGCGCGAAGGGTAGCGCAGGTGATGTCAGCCGGCGATCACGCCGTGGCGTTCGGCCACGTTCTCAAGGCGTGCACTGAAACGGTCGCCGGGCTTCAGCGCGGCCACGCCGGACGGCGTGCCCATGAACACCAGATCGCCGGCGCGCAGCTGCCACAGCTTGGACAGCTCGTGCAGGATCTCCGGCACGTTCCAGATCATCTGGTCGAGCAGGGACTGCTGACGGACTTCGCCATTGATCTCCAGCGACAGATTGAGCGCGGCCAGATCGCCGACTTCACCGGCGTGCACGATCTCGCTGATCGGTGCAGAGGCATCGAAACCCTTGGCCGAATCCCACGGGTGGCCCTTCTCCTTGGCGGCCGCCTGCAGGTCGCGGCGGGTCAGGTCCAGGCCCACGGCATAGCCATAGACCAGGGCCTCGGCGTCGGCCACGGCCAGCACGCCGGTGGGCGCGTCACGGCCGATCGCCACCACCAGTTCCACCTCGTGATGCAGGTTGCTGGTGGCTGGCGGGTAGGGGATCACATCGTCGTGGCCGACCACGATGGCGTCGGCCGGCTTGGTGAAGAACATCGGGCGGCCGCGATCATCTGCTGCGGGCACGGCAGCACCCATCTCACGCGCGTGGTCGGCGAAGTTGCGGCCGACGCAGTAGATGCGGTGCACGGGAAAGCTGCCGCCACCCACCACCGGTACACGCGGCGTGGCTGCAGCAGGGATCACATCGGAGACATCGGACATGCGGGCATCCAGGAAGGGAGTGCCCGCAGTCTAGAACGCAGCAAGGCCCGCCGTCAGCGGGCAGCGTCGATCAGCGCGAGGACGGCAGCGCCGACTTGCGCACCACGTGGTACTCGCCCTCGACCACGTTCGGGTCGACCGGGCGGCTCGGGCCGGGCTTGCGCGAAGCTAGCAGCTTCCACGCCAGGCCCACCAGGATCATGGCTGCACCGACGAATACGCCGATGAACACCATCGCGGCCAGAATCGCCAGGCCGAGCAGGCCCACGGCAACGCGCACCAGCGGATGGCGCGGCTTGCGCGGGGCAAACAGGGTGCGGAACTGGTTGAAGGCGAAATCGCGATTGAACATGGTGGCTCGATAGGCTGGAAATCAGCGAGCCATGAGTATCGGCAGGTGCCACTGTCATTGAGTGAAAAACTCGTTAAATATAGCCTTGGCTTATTACGGATCAATGACTTGTGTTCATGTCGCAGCTAGTCACATGACCAGGCGTGCGACAATGCGCGATTCCGTCCGAGCCTTCGCCATGACTGCCGCTGTTGCCCTGATCACCCTGGATGCCATTGCCGATGGTGCGTTTGCCGAGGTTGAAGCGGTGATCGATGGCGATGCCGAGTCGCTGCTGCTGTACCGCGACGGTGAACAGGTGCGCGCGTTCCTGAACATCTGCCCGCACGCGGGCCGCCGCCTGGATTGGGCGCCCGGCCAGTTCCTGAAGAGCCGCGAAGGCCATCTGGTCTGCGCCGCCCATGGCGCCTCGTTCGCGCTGGACAGTGGCGACTGCATCGCCGGCCCCTGCAAGGGCGACCGCCTGCGCGCAGTGCCGGTGGATGTGCGGGATGGACAGGTCTACCTGGCCTGAGGCATCGGTGTGCGGACCAACGGTCCGCACCTACCAAGTTCAGACCCCACCAAGTTCAGACCCCACCACATCAGCGAAACATCCAGGAATCCATCCACGCATGGCGTGGATCTACCGTGTCGACCAAGGTCGACACCCACCCACAGCAGCACAGAATGCCGTTCCGACAGCGCGCGGAAATCTGTCGAAGGCGGGGTGGGTCCGGTTGCGGGGGTGTCCGCGGCATGGATGCCGCGGCCAAGCCCCCAAGGGTGAGGGCGCTTTGCTTGCGAAGCACTGCTTCGCAAGCGCCCGAACGCACAGCCGCCAGCGGCTGGGCCGGTCTGGGGGTTTACGGCGTCCCCCGCAACCGGACCCACCCCGCCATCCCAAGGAATGCAGACCGTTGCCGTTGTCGTTGCCTCTGCGGGTGCAGGGCGCAGCCCTGCCAACAAACCCAACCTTCAGAACATCAGGTTGATCATCACCACCACCACGCAGGTGTAGATCAGCGACAGCGGGCCGCCGACCCGCCACATCTCGCGCGGGGTGTAGTTGGCCGGGCCGGTGATCATCGAAATCACCGGGTTCGACGCCGTCATCAGGTTGTTGGACGCCGACAGCGCCACGATCAGCGCGAACGCCGTGGGATTGCCGCCGGCCGCCAGCGCCAGGTTCACCGCGATCGGCACCATCACGATGGTCGCGCCCACATGGCTGATCACCAGCGAGAACACCGTGGTCAGAAGCGCCAGCGCCAGTTCCAGCACCCAGATCGGAATGCCGGTGGGCAGCTTGTCGATGGTATGGCCGGCCACCCATGCCGCTGCGCCGCTGGAATCCATCGCCCAGCCAAGCGGAATCAGCCCGGCCATCATGAACACCGTCTTCCAGTTGATCGAGGCATAGGCCTCGTCCATGCGCAGCACGCCGGTCAACAGCATCCCGGCCACGCCGGTCATCAGGGTCAGCGCCACCGGCAGTTTGCTGGTCAGCGCGATCAGGATGGTCAGGGCGAAGATCGCCATGGCGATCTTGAACTTGTGCGGGCGCTGCTCGCCGGTGGGGTAATCGGTGACCACCACGAAGTCGCGGCTCTTGGCGGCCTGCGCGAGGTCGGTCCAGATGCTGTGGAAGACCAGCATGTCGCCGGCGCGCAGCTGCACATCGCGTACATCCTCGCGGATCACCTGCTTGTCGCGGTTGATCGCCAGCAGGCTGATGCCGCGTTCCTTGCGCAGGCGCAGCTCGCCTGCGGTCTTGCCGATGACGCCGGAGGTCGGCGGCACCACCGCCTCGGAAATGCCGGCGCGGCTGGGATTGAACAGATCGCCAAGGTGCTTCAGGCGCGAGGACATGCGCAGGAACTGGTTCTGCGCGAAATCGTGGATCTGCTGGCGCGGTCCCATCGCGCCGAGCACGCTGCCCACCCAGATGCGCATTTCCGCCGGCGGTGCCAAGCGGGTGTCATTGCCGGTCTTCAGTGCCAGCAGCAGCGGCGCGTCATGCAGGTTCTCGGCCTCGCCCAGGGTCATGCCGACCAGCGGGCTCTCGGCGGTGACCACCAGCTCGAACACGTCGCCTTCGATGCCGTAGGTCTTGGCGAAGTAGCTCTCGGTGCGGGCCGGCGTGGTGCCGTCGTTGACCAGGCTTTCCTCTTCCACCAGCTTGCGGTCGCCGTAGTAGCGGAAATACAGCAGTGAGGCGATCAGCAGGGCGATGCCGATCGGCAGCGGCGCGAACATGCGCAGCGGCTCGATGGTGGCCAGGCCGGAGGGCAGGTTGTTGTTGGCCGAGGCCAGCAGATCGTTCAGCAGGATCAGCGGCGAGTTGCCGACCATGGTCAGCGCGCCACCCATCACGATCGCCGCCGAGATCGGCAGCAGCAGGCGTTGCATGGTCAGCCCGGTGCGCGCGGCCAGGCGCGAGGCAACCGGCAGGTACAACGCCATCACCGACGGGTTCTGCATGAAGGACGAGTTCAGGCCGGCGATGGCCGTGGTCATCATCAGCAGCCGCTGCTCCACGCCATGGCCGCGCCGCAGCAGCCAGGCCGCGAGCCGGTTCAACGCACCGGTGCGGTCCAGGCCCGCGCCGAGGATGGTGGTGGCGATGATGCTCATCACCGCGTTGCCGGAGAAGCCGCCGAAGATCTCCTCCGGCGCGATCAGGCCGGTCACGCCCAGCACCACCAGCACCACCAGCGCGACCACGTCGGCGCGGATGCGCTCGAACAGGAACATCGCCATTGTGAAGCCGACCAGCCCGAGCACGAGCTTCATGTCAGTGGTCAGCGTCAGCGCGGTATCCATGTGGGGCGCGGCGTCCTCAGGCGTTCATCAGGTGCGGTCGTACAACAGGTCCCAGACGCCATGGCCGAGCTTCTGGCCGCGGGTCTCGAAGTGGGTCTGCGGGCGCCAGTCCGGGCGCGGCACGCTGCCACGCGGACCGGCACGGTTGACCAGGCCGGGGGTGGCATCGAGCACGTCCCACATCTGCTCGGCGTAATCCTCCCAGTCGGTGGCACAGTGCAGGCGGCCACCGGGGCGCAGCTTGCGCACCAGCAGCTCGGCAAAACCCGGCTGGATCAGGCGACGCTTGTTGTGGCGCTTCTTGTGCCACGGGTCGGGGAAGTAGATGCGCACTTCGTCCAGCGCGCCATCGGCGATTTCCTTTTCCAGCACTTCCACTGCGTCGTGGTGGTACAGGCGCACGTGGTCGGCGTTGTCGTCGGCCAGCGCGTTCAGCAGGCGGCCCACGCCGGGCGCGTGCACTTCCAGGCCGATGTAGTCGCGGCTGGGGTCCTGCTGTGCGGCGAAGCGCAGCGCGGCGCCGTTGCCGAAGCCGATTTCCAGCACCTTGTGTGCATCGCGGCCGAAGGTGGCGTCCAGATCACGCGCTTCACCGCTGAAATCCAGGCCGAAACGCGGCCAGCGCTCGTCGAACGCGCGCTGCTGGGCCGGGGTGAAACGGCCCTGGCGCAGCACGAAGCTGCGCACTTCACGGCGGCCTTCGTTGACCGTGAACGGCTTGGGCGGTGCCTTCGAACCGGCGCTGTCGAATGGATTGGTCATCAGCCGATCAGCCCATCGATCGGCGAGGACGCACTGGCATAGCGCTTGCGCGGAATGCGGCCGGCCAGGAACGCCTCGCGGCCGGCTTCCACGGCCTTGCGCATGGCGCTGGCCATCAACACCGGGTTGCGCGCGCCGGCGATGGCGGTGTTCATCAGCACGCCGTCGCAGCCCAGCTCCATCGCGATCGCCGCATCCGACGCGGTGCCCACGCCGGCGTCGACGATGATCGGCACCTTGGCGTCTTCGATGATCTGCAGCAGGTTGTACTTGTTCTGGATGCCCAGGCCCGAGCCGATCGGCGCGGCCAGCGGCATCACCGCAGCGCAGCCGATCTCTTCCAGGCGCTTGGCCAGGATCGGGTCGTCGGAGGTATAGACCATCACCTCGAAACCGTCCTTGACCAGCTGCTCGGCGGCCTTGAGGGTCTGCACCACGTCCGGGTACAGCGACTTCTGGTCGCCCAGTACTTCCAGCTTGGTCAGGTTGTGGCCGTCCAGCAGTTCGCGGGCCAGGCGGCAGGTGCGCACGGCATCCTCGGCGGTGTAGCAGCCGGCGGTGTTGGGCAGGATGGTGTAACGGTCCGGCGGCAGCACGTCGAGCAGGTTCGGTTCGCCCGGGTTCTGGCCGATGTTGGTGCGGCGGATGGCCACGGTGACGATCCGGGCGCCCGCGGCCTCGGTGGCCAGGCGGGTTTCTTCCAGATCCTTGAACTTGCCGGTGCCGGTAAGCAGCCGCGAGCTGTAGGTCTTGCCGGCGATCACCAGCGAATCGGGGGAGACATGAGCGTTCATGACGCGATTATCGCTTATCCGCCCGAAGATGGGGTCGTCACTTCGACGCCGCCGGGCATGGCCCGGCGCTACCGGAACGGATGCGCAGGGTAGCGCCGGGCCATGCCCGGCGAACGCGAAGCGCGGGACGCCTCAGCCGCCGCCCAGGGCATGCACGATCTCCACCACATCGCCCTCGGCCAGCACATGCTCGGCATGACGGCTGCGGCTGACGATCTCGCCGTTCACCTCAACCGCCACCCGGCGTTGCAACAGCTGCTCGGCCGCGAGCAGGTCCAGGAGGGTCGCTGAAGCGGGCAGGGTGCGGGGTTCGCCATTGAGCTGGATGTTCATGGGGCCATTGTCGCTGATTGCCGGTTCGCATCGGAACCGTTGCAAGTTCTGCGCTACGCCCGCACCGGCAAAGCCCGCCGGGCCTGGCTCGAGCGACAATCCATGCGGCGGCGCAGCGTGAGCAATTGGCGGCGCAGTGAAACCATTCACCGTGCGCCGGCGTACGTGCGTCGGATCCTCAAACGATATCCCCACAGGAGTTTTTACATGCTGCTCAGCAAACGCCCGATCCGCTCCCTCATGGCGGCCGCGATCGCGCTGGCCGCGCTGCCGGCCATGGCAGGCGAATCCCCGTTCACCCGTACCGTGTTCTTCGGTGACAGCCTCACCGACAGCGGCTACTACCGTCCCCTGCTGCCGGCGGAGGCGCGTCCGGTCGCCGGCCAGTTCACCACCAACCCCGGTTGGGAGTGGGCGCAGTTCGTCGCCGATTACTACGGCACCAATGCGTCCCCCAACGGCAACGGCCAGACCGGTGACAACTACGCTGTCGGCGGTGCCCGCGTGGGTACCGACCTGACCCAGCCGGCCTTCGGCAACGTGCCGGTGCCGTCGCTGAAGACGCAGATGGCCAGGTATCTCGCCGCCAACGGTGGCAAGGCGGACCCGAATGCGCTGTACACCGTGTGGGGGGGCGCCAACGACCTGTTCTCGATCACCGCTCCGGCCCAGGCCCCGGCCGTGATTGGCGCAGCGGTGACCGACCAGATCGGCATCGTGGCCAGCCTCAAGCAGGCCGGCGCGCAGTATGTGCTGGTGCCGAACCTGCCCGACGTCGGTATCACCCCCGGGTTCATCGACCGCGGTGCGGCGGGTCAAGCGCAGGGTACGGCCCTGTCTACCGCGTACAACACTGCGCTGTACGGTGGCCTGAAGCAGGCCGGTATCGACTTCATCCCTCTCGATACCTACACCCTGCTGCATGAAATCATCGCCAATCCGGGCATGTATGGTTTCAGCAACGTCACCGGCCGCGCCTGCCTGGTGGCTTCGTCACTGACCTGCAGCCCGCTGGCCTATGCCCGTCCGGACGCGGCCAGCAGCTATCTCTTCGCCGATGACGTGCATCCGACCTCGGCCGCGCACCAGATGCTGGGCCAGTACGCCATCTCGATCCTGGAAGGCCCGCGCCTGCAGCAGGTGCTGAGCCACTCGGCGCAGACCATCGGCCGTTCGCGCGCCGACCAGGTCAGCCTGCACCAGGCCGGCCGTCCGGCCGACGGGATGTCCTGGTGGGGCGGCGTGCGCGGTGACATGCAGCGCTACGACCACGCCGATCTGTACGACGGCCTGGCCCCGGCCGGCCTGTTCGGTGTCGACTGGGCACGTGACGGCATGGTCTTCGGCGGCTTCGCCGGCTTTGGCCGCCTGAATGCCGACTTCGGCAACAGCCGTGGCGATTTCACCCAGAAGGACACCACCGCCGGTCTGTTCGCCGGCTGGTACGGCGACCGCATGTGGGTCAATGGCCAGGTCAGCTACACCTGGCTGTCCTATGACGTGAACCGCAAGGTCCAGCTCGGCCCGGCCACCCGCGAACACGGTGGCTCGCCGGACGGCAGCAACCTGACCGCCGCCCTGAACGCCGGTTACGAGTTCGGCACCGAAGGCGGCTTCCGCCACGGCCCGATCGCCTCGGTGATCTGGCAGCAGGTCAAGATCGACGGTTACACCGAAAGCGCCAACGCCGGCACCCTGGCTACTGCACTGGGTTACGGCAAGCAGGATGTCGACTCCACTGTAGGCCGTATCGGTTGGCAGGCCCGCTTTGACGGCGGTGCGGTCAAGCCGTACGTGCAGGTGACCTACGACCACGAGTTCGAAGACACCAAGCAGGCCAGCGCCTGGGTGCAGAGCCTGCCGGACGTGGGCATGTACCGCGTGCCAGGCATGGACTTCGACAAGAACTATGCGACCGCCATCCTGGGCGCGCGCATGGAGCTGTTCGGCCTGCAGAGCAACATCGGCCTGAGCGCCACCACCCTGCAGAAGCGTGCGCAGGACGCGACGTTGTTTGCCAGCTTCAGCGGCAGCTTCTGATGCACACGACGGCAGGCCTGCGGGCCTGCCGTCACCGTCACCGTCACGGGCAAGCTGCAAGGGCCTGCCCGTTGCGTTTGAACACGTGCCCCGCATAGACTTGTCGGGCAACGCGGGCGTAGCTCAATGGTAGAGCTGTAGCTTCCCAAGCTACTGACGAGGGTTCGATTCCCTTCGCCCGCTCCATGTCTTCCAGCGGTTTGCGGCGTGTCAGCCGCTCCGCGCTACCCAGCCAGCGCGACAGCGCCTCGGCTCGGGCACTTCGATCCGCTTTGCCGCACAGTGATCGCGGGCATGCTGCCAGGTGAGTTTTCCTTGGCTCAGCGCCGCGCGACCGTCCTTAGCGCTGGAAAGCCTCCTCTGCGACCTTGCGGTCTGCTCGATCCAGTCACACGGACAGGTTCAGTTCTTGCTGGGATCGGACATGCTAGAAATCCGTCAACAATTGGTATCAATCGTTCGTTGTCCGGAGCGTGAATGATCGCTGCACTTGTGCCCATCAGGCGATGCTTTGATTTTTCGGGACGATCCAACCGGACAGAGTTCTGGTCGTTCTTCCTGCTTGCCGCTTTCTTGGCCGCGCTGAGCTACAGCTTGATGGAAGCTGGCTACTGGCTGATCGGCACACGGTTCTACAATTGGGAACTGGGCTTGCGTCTCAATAGCGTGGGGCAGGGCCTGGCAACGGTCGCGCTGGTATCTTTCCTCCCGCCCATGCTCGCACTGACCGTGCGCAGGTTGCACGACATTGATGAGTCGGGATGGTTTGTTGTCATTGCCTTCGTTCCTTTGGGGGTGTTCGTTCTGTTTCCGGTCATGCTGCTGCCCGGTAGCGAGGAAGAGAATCGATTTGGCGGGACGCAGGGATTGTCGGGGGGCTGAAAGTATCTGGCGCAGCGTTTGCCGGTGCCTGCTTGAGAGTGCGGACTTCGCGTCCGAGCGTGCAAGGCAGATTCCAACAATCCGTATGTCCCCCCGACTTGCCCTCCGCTAGCGTGTTGCCCTCATTTCAAGGAGCACGCCGGCATGCAACGCAGGAACGACCTGGTCAACGAACTGCATCAGATATTCCTTTCCGCGGGAATTGGCTCGGCCAAACAGGTTGAAGCGGTGCGCGCCCTGGGCAGGGCAGGTGGGCCGGAGGCCGCGCAGCGCATCGTGGAGATTTACAAGGATGCCTTCGGCGGGTCGACTGTCCAGATGGCGTGCATCGCCGCTCTGGGCGAGGCCGCACGCGGCTATCCAGCGGCGGAATGAAGGGGAAGCCCGGCACGCGGTGGTGCCGCCAGGCAACATCATCCGGTCGCAACGCTGCCACGCTATGCTTCGCGCCTGCCGACCGATCCCACTGCGATGAAGCTCGCCATCCTGTCCCGCAACACCCGGCTGTACTCCACCCGTCGGCTGGTCGAGGCCGCGCGCGCGCGCGGCCATACCGTGCGCATCCTGGACCCCCTGCGCTGCTACATGCGCATCGCCGCGGACGGCTTTTCCATGCACTACAAGGGCCGGCCGATGACCGGCGTGGACGCGGTCATCCCACGCATCGGCGCTTCGGTCACCCGCTATGGCACCGCCGTGCTGCGCCAGTTCGAACTGATGGGCGCACGCACGCCCAATCCGTCCGACGCGATCCTGCGCTCGCGCGACAAGCTGCGGGCGCACCAGCTGCTGGCGGCCAAGGGCATCGACATGCCGGTCACCGTCTTTGGTGACAACCCGGATGACACCGTCGACCTGTTGTCCATGCTCGGCCCGCCGCCGCATGTGGTAAAGCTCAATGAAGGCACCCAGGGCCGTGGCGTGATCCTCACCGAGAAGGCCAGCGCCTCGCGCGGCATCGTTGAAGCCCTGCGTGGCCTGTATGCCAACTTCCTGATGCAGGAGTTCATCGGCGAGGCCAAGGGCGCCGACCTGCGTTGCTTCGTGGTCGGCGACCAGGTGGTGGCGTCGATGCAGCGCCAGGCGCCGGAGGGGGATTTCCGCTCGAACCTGCATGCCGGCGGCACGGCGGTGGCGTCCAAGGCCAGCCGGGCCGAGCAGCAGGTGGCGGTGCGTTCGGCCAAGGCGCTGGGGCTGGGCGTCTGCGGGGTGGACCTGATCCGCTCCGAGCGCGGCCCGCTGGTGCTGGAGGTGAACTCAACCCCGGGTCTGGAAGGGATCGAGGCCGCCTGCGGGGTGGATGTGGCTGCACGCATCATCGAACACGTCGAGAAGATCAAAAAATCCTGATATTTCAGTGGCTTGAAATTAAATTCAGGCAGGGTTGGCGGGTTTAACACTGCTTTAATCGCCGCGGGCGTAGCCTTCAACGAACCGCAGCTCTGCCTCTCAGCAGGATCGGTATCGGGATACAACTTCAGGCCCAGGCGGGTGCACCGCCTGGGTCTTTTTTATGCCCTGTGTCCCCCTGCCAAGGGGCCCTTGTGGGCACGTGGGGACACTCGTAGAGTTGGGCCTTCGTTCCGAAGGATCGGGAGGTTGGCGATGTACCGCACCACGATGATCGTGCTGTTGCTGTGCCTGCCTGGCGTTGCACTGGCCAAGCCGGAAAAGGCGGCTGTGCAGATGGACCGCCAGACCCCGGTGGCCGAGCAGGTCCGCCAGGTCGAAAAAGCCCTGCAGCAGGGCGACTACAACGAAATCTCCGCCGAGGACCGCAGTCAGGTCCAGCAGGCACTGGCGCGGATCACCCAGCGGATGGGCGACCGGCAGACCGTCCAGGAGCTGCCACCGCAGGTGCAGAACGACGTCTTCAACGATCAGGAGCGGGTCAACGGCATCCTGACGCGCGCCCACGACGACAGCCGCCAGATCTGCTCGTACCAGCGCACCACGGGCAGCAACATGCCCAAGAGCCGTTGCATGACCGTGGCCGAACGGCGCCGCATCGAAGAGAAGGGCAAGGCCCTGCTCAACGACCAGCGCACCTACAGCAACTTGAACCCGGACTCCAAGCTTTAAGGCCGCCTGCACCCTGCCGGCCAGCACTTGCTGGCAGAGCGGGCATCCGCATACAGTCGGCGTTCACCTCAGACAGGGATTCGTTTGTCATGAAGCATCCAGTGATATCAGCGGTTCTGGTTTCGGCGTTGGCTCTGGTCGCTGCCTCGGCAGGGGCCAAGAGTGCCGAAGAGGTATTCCTGCCGGGCAAGCCGCTGCTGCAGCAGGTAGAGCGCATCGAGATCGAGCTCAACGATGGCGAAACCTATTCCGAGCTGCGTCAGGAAGAGCGCGGCAAGGTCCGCGAGACCCTGGTTCGCATCCGTGCCGCCGCCGAGCAGTACCCGACCAAGGACGCGATGCCTGAATCGGTACGAACTGAGGTCTTCAACGATCAGCAGGTCGTGAACACCGTTTTGACACAGGCGCGTGAAGATAGTCGTCTAATATGCCGACGTGAGAAGACCATTGGTTCCAACATGTCGTCCACGCAATGCATGACCGTCGCCGAGCGTGCTCGGCAGAAGGACAAGGCACAGCGCGACATGGGCCAGGCCCAGCGCGTCGGTAAATTCGTCAATTAGAGGTGACAGTGAGAATCCTGGTAATCGAAGACAACAGCGACATTGCGGCCAATCTGGGCGACTACCTGGAGGACCGGGGCCACACCGTGGACTTCGCTGCCGACGGAGTGACCGGGTTGCATCTGGCTGTCGTGCACGAGTTCGACGCGATTGTCCTGGACCTCAACCTGCCGGGCATGGACGGTATCGAGGTCTGCCGCAAGCTTCGCAACGAAGCGCGCAAGCAGACCCCGGTGCTGATGTTGACCGCGCGCGATTCGCTGGACAACAAGCTCGCCGGCTTCGATTCCGGTGCTGACGACTACCTGATCAAGCCGTTCGCGCTGCAGGAAGTGGAAGTGCGTCTGAACGCCCTGTCGCGTCGCGGCAAGGGCGTGCAGACCCGCGTGCTGGAAACCGGTGACCTGGAATACAACCTCGACACGCTGGAAGTGCGCCGCCAGGGCAAGCTGCTGCAGCTCAACCCGACCGCATTGAAGATCCTGCAGGCGCTGATGGAAGCGGCCCCGGCCGTGGTCACCCGGCAGGAGCTGGAAACCCGTGTCTGGGGCGAAGAGCTGCCGGACTCTGATTCGCTGCGCGTGCACATCCACGGCCTGCGCGCCGTGGTGGACAAGCCCTTTGAAGTGCCGATGATCCAGACCCGCCATGGCATCGGATACCGCATCGCTACGCCGGAAGCCTGATTCTGTGGCAAGCAAGGGGGAGCGCCGGCGCACGCCTTATCGGCGGCGCCTGCGCAGCCGCATCATCGTCTCGTTCGTGTTGTTGGGCTTCTGCCTGACGACACTGTTCGCGTTCGCCACCAACTGGGCCCGCATGCGGGTGGAAAACCAGCTGGTGGAAGACGTGATGAACCGCAACATCAGCGAGTACGTGCGGCGTTATTACGAAAGCCCGGACCGCAACCCCGACCTGCCGGTGCAGCAGATGCGCGCGCGCCTGATCAAGCCGGACAAGTTCGAAGCCCTGCGCGAGGAGGAGCCGGACTGGTACGAGTTCAAGGACGGCCTGTACAACATGGGCGGTGTGGACGAGCGCGGCGAGCGCTATTCCTACAAGCTGGCCGTGCGCAAGACTCCCGATGCGTGGGCGTTCCTGGCCTACGACATGACCGACAGCGTCCGCGGTGGGCAGCAGCTCAACCGCGCGCTGTTCCTGTCGGTGCTGGTATTCAGCCTGCTGTCGCTGGTGCTGGGCTGGTGGTCGGCCTCCAAGGTGATGAAGCCGGTCTCGGATCTGGCCGCGCGCCTGCGTGCGTACCGTGGCGGTACCAGTGAGCCCGAGCCGTTGGCGCCGCGCTTCCCGGATGACGAAGTGGGCCAGTTGGCACAGGCGTTGGATGACTATTCCTCGCGGCTGACCGAAGTGGTGCAGCGCGACCGTGAGTTCAATGCCGATGTCAGCCACGAGCTGCGCACGCCGTTGGCGGTGATCCGTGGCGCCACCGAGCTTCTGCTGACCCGCCCCGGCCTGGACGAAAAGGTGCTGCAGCGCCTGCAGCGCATCCAGCGTGCCGAGCAGCAGTGCAGCGATCTGATCGGCGCGCTGCTGCTGCTGTCGCGCAACGAACGCGGGCAGGGCAGCAGCAATGTAGCCCGGGTGGCCGAACAGCTGCTGGACGCGCACCGCGCCCAGTTGGGTGGCAAGCCGCTGGAGCTGCACCTGGATGGCGAACGCGATCTGGTCATCGATGCCCCCGAAGCGGCGCTGTCGGTGGCGCTGGGCAACCTGATCGGCAATGCGGTGAAGTATTCGCAGGATGGCGAGGTGCGCGTGCATGTGGGCGCCAACGCCGTGTCGGTGACCGACAGCGGGCCGGGCCTGAGCGAGGAAGATGCCGCCAAGCTGTTCCAGCGCGGCTACCGCGGTACCCATGCCGGCCACTCGCAGGGCGGTGGCATTGGCCTGTCGATCGTCAGCCGCCTGTGCGATCTGTACGGCTGGCAGGTGAGCGTGCGCCCGGGCGGCGCCCGTGGCGTGATCGCAACGCTGACGTTCTCGCCGAAGCCGCTGTAACCCATTCTGGCTGCTGCTTTGCTGGGGGCCGACCTTGGTCGGCACGAATCCTCCGGTCGCCGATGCTGATCTGGTGGGTGCCGACCTTGGTCGGCACAAATCCATCCGTCGCCAAAATCTCCCACTCGGCGCGAAATGTCGCATGCAACGCCAATGCAGCTTCCGCGAAGGCGCGGCATTTCTGGTCCAGCACGACACCTGCGTGATGCATTCCGCGCCCTGCGCGTGTCACACCGCACGGTTCCGCAGACGGCTGGCCCGCATGGCGTTTTCGCCTCATGACCGCAATGCATGCAGCTGGCGAGATGGCACGGTCGGGGTCATCGCCCCGGCCGGGATTGGCGTCCCGAATAAACCCGACAATTCAACAGCTCCTGATGCGCTCAGGCCATCATGGAAAATGCACCGCATGCTCTTGCTTCGGCGGGCGGTGCGTGGGGATTCACCAGAATCCGCTGGAGTCTTTTTCCTTGCTGTTGAGTAGTTGGGTCTCCGGTACGCCAACCCGCACCGTCCGCCACCCCGCATTCGCGGGTGGCCTTGCCGTCTGCGAGGAGCATTGCCATGTCTGCACGCACTACCTATCCGAACCTGCGCCGCCTGGTTGGCGAATCCGCCGATCAGTTGCCGGCCGACATCGCCGAACGCATCGAAGACGTACTGGCCGAACCCAGCGACCTGCTGCCCGCGCTGATGGCACGCATGGATGGCCGCGACAACGCCGATGGCCAGACCCGGAAGGGCACCGGTCTCAGTCCGTCGCAGGCCGTAACCCTGGCCAGCCTCAGCCGTACCCTGGCCGGTCTCAATGCGCTGATCCAGATGCTGCACGCCGCCGAAGCGGCACGCGTGCAGGGCAGCGCAGGCCAGCAACTGCCGCCGGATGTAGTGGAAGGTCTGTTGCTGGCCGCCCGCGAACTGGCCCGCTACGCCCGCCAGCAGCTGGAGTAGATCCACGCCATGCGTGGATGCGCGTTCGCGCGGTGCCGATAGACCTGCAGGATTACCCTGCCGCCAACACCAGGTACCGCGCGTGCAACTGCTCGACCTGCGCCTGCAGGTCATCCGGATGGCCATCATTGACGACCACGTCATCAGCCAGCGCCAGGCGCTGCGCGCGGGTGGCTTGGGAGGCGATCATCTGGTCAGCCAGCGCGGCGTCGATGCCGTCGCGCTGCATCAGCCGGGCGTGCTGCACGGCTTCCGGGGCATCCACCAGCAGCACCCGGTCCAGCCACGGATAGGCCTGGCGACCGCCCACTTCGGTCAGCAGCGGGATCGCCGCCAGCGCATAGGGGCTGGCGGCCTGCTCGCACTGCTGCTGCATCAGCCGGCGGATGGCCGGGTGCGTGATTGCTTCCAGCGCCGTCCGCTCGGCCGGGTCGGCAAAGATGTGGGCACGCAGGCGCGCTCGGTCCAGACCTCCGTCGGCGAGCAGCATGTCCGCACCGAAGCGCTCGGCAATCAGGGCGAGGGCAGGGCTGCCCACCGCCACCACCGCACGCGCGGCCAGGTCGGCGTCGGCCACGACAATTCCCAGCGCCTCGAAGCGCCGGGTCACCTCACTCTTGCCCGAGGCGATGCCGCCGGTCAGGCCCACCACATACTGGCTCATGGGGACTCCCCTCAGCGCAGCCCGCTCATCACCAGATACTGGTTCAGCAGGGGCTCGCCCCACATGAAGAACAACCAGCCGGCCAAGGCCAGGTAGGGGCCGAATGGGATCGGCGTCGCCCGGTCACGGCCACGGCTGTACAGCCAGATCGAGCCGATGAGGGCGCCCAGCACCGACGACATCAGGATGATCGGCAGGATGCCCTTCATGCCGCACCACGCGCCCAGCGCGGCCAGCAGCTTGAAGTCGCCGTGGCCCATGCCTTCCTTACCGGTCAGCTGCTTGAACAGCCACCACACCGACCACAGCGACAGGTAGCCCAGCAGGGCGCCGAGCAGGGCCGGTTTGGCGGGCATGTACAGGTTGTCGATGCTGCCGATCAACCCCAGCCACATCAGCGGCAGGGTCAATTGATCCGGTAGCAGCTGGGTGCGCAGGTCGATGCCGGACAGGGCGATCAGGAAGCAGGTCAGCACGATCGCACCGAAGCCCTGCCAGCCGAAGCCGAACTGCCACACACAGGCCAGCACCATCACCGCGGTCAGGGCCTCCACCAGCGGGTACTGGATGGAGATGGGCGCCTTGCAGTGGCGGCACTTGCCGCCCTGGATCATCCAGCTGAACAGCGGGATGTTCTCGTACCAGGCCAGCTTGTGCTTGCAGTGCGGGCAGTGCGAGGGCTCCACCACGATGCCCGGCGGGGGCGGTTCGTAGAAGTCCGGCTCCTCCAGAACCTCGCGCGCATCGCGCTTCCACTGCCATTCCAGCCGCTTGGGCAGGCGCAGGATGACGACGTTCAGGAAGCTGCCCAGAAGCAGTCCCAGGCCGGCCGCGGCGGGATAGCCGAGGCCGGGATGCTGGTCAAGAAATGCCATGTATGTTTTATCCGACGACGGAAGCGAGCTTGAAAATCGGCAGGTACATGCCGATGACCATGCCGCCGACGATGGTACCAATGAATACCATGATCATCGGTTCCAGCAGACTGCTCAGGGCGTCAACAGCATTGTTGACCTCCTGTTCATAGTATTCAGCCACTTTGAACAGCATGGCGTCCAGGGCGCCAGCCTCTTCGCCGATACCGGTCATCTGGATGACCATGTGCGGGAACAGGTTGGTCTGCTTCATGGATACGTTGACCGGATAGCCGACAGACACGTCATCGCGCATCCGCAGCACCGCCTCTTCGTACACAGTGTTGCCGGTAGCGCCAGCCACGATGCCGAGCGCCTCCACTAGCGGTACACCGGCCTTGAAGGTCACTGCCGTGGTGCGGGCGAAGCGCGCAATGGCGCTGTTGTGCATGATCTGGCCGATCACTGGCACCTTCAGGATCAGGCGATCCATTCCGTGCTGCATCTTTGGTGAGCGCTTGTAGGCGGCGATCAGCCCAACAATGCCTCCAACTAAAGCGATCAGTATCAACCACCACCAAGACACCATAAATCTGGATAGGTTGACAATCATCTGAGTGAAGGCAGGCAGTTCGGCGCCGAAGCCCTTAAATACATCTTCGAATTGCGGGACCACCCAAACGAGCAGAATGCTGCTGACCAAGAGCGCTACTGCCATCACCATGACGGGATAGAAGAGTGCCTTGCGAATCTTGCCTTTCAGGGCTTCGATGTTCTCTTTGTAAGTAGCAACGGTGTCCAGCACCGTTTCAAGTACACCCGCCCCTTCGCCCGCCCGCACCAAGTTGCGGTAGAGCTCGTCGAACTGCACCGGATGCTTGCTGACCGCCTCATACAAGGAGGATCCGCCCTCGATGTCGGTACGCACGGAGTCAACCATTTTTTTCATGCGCGGGTTCTTATGCCCGCTCGCGATGATGTCCAAGGCGCCAACAATGGGCACACCGGATTTCATCATTGTCGCCATCTGACGGCTGAAGAAGGCGATGTCCTTGGGCTTGATCGCACTACCAGCGGCGCCGAACAATGGCTTCGGCTTCGTTTTCACCGTTCCCGGATTGATGCCTTGGCGGCGTAGTTCGGCCCTAAGCAGGTTGGCATTCTTGGCCAACTGCTCGCCCTTCATCTTCACGCCCCGCTTGTCGGTCCCCTCCCAGACAAACGGCTGCAGCTCCATGGTGGCGCGCGCCACCGGTTCTTTCTTGATCGCACTGCGACTGACAGACATGTTGGCTCCCCGGCCCGCCATCCCCAGACGGGCATCCAGTTGCCGATGGTAGCGGGTTCATTGCCGTCTGGGCAGTTGCCGAGCGGGCCGGAATGCAATTTCGTGCCGGCCGCCGACCAAAGGTGACGCACTGCGTCACATTGCCGCGTCCATCGCAGATTCGCATACGGGGGGTTCCCATCCACGAAATTGCTGCCATCATGGGCGCGGGGAAATCCAGGGGGAGGCGTGCCGGGGTTGGCACGCAACCTGCGTTGATCCACCCGCAGGTGCAGGACCCGCTCAGCCGGCCGAAGGTCGGACCGATCCTGTGCACTGACTCAACCACCACTAATCTTGGGGATGTACGACTATGAAGAACCAGAAGGGCTTCACCCTTATCGAACTGATGATCGTCGTCGCGATCATCGCGATCCTGGCCGCCATTGCGCTGCCGGCTTACCAGAACTACGTCGCCAAGTCGCAGGTCACTGCCGGCCTGGCCGACATCCGCGGCGGCGTGACTGCCTTCGAAGAAGGCATCCAGTCGGGCACCAAAACTGGTAGCCCGGTGGCTGCTGACCTTGGTCTGAACTCCAACACCCCGCGTTGCGGCATTGCCCCGAGCGGCGCTTGGAGCGATGCTTCTGGCCAGAAGATCGTCTGCACCCTGAAGGGTAACCCGAAGGTCGTCGGCGAGACCGTCACCCTCACCCGCAACGCTTCCGGTGCCTGGAACTGCACCGCATCGGCCAAGCTGGCTGATTACAAGCCGGCCGGCTGCTGATAGCGGGCTCGCAGGTGTTTGAAGAAGGGGGCGAATTCGCCCCCTTCTTCGTTTTTCATCATGGAAAATCAAGAGTATCCAAGGGGAGGCGCCATGCTTGGGGAGCGTGGTTTTACGTTGATTGAGCTGATGATCGTGGTTGCGATCATTGCGGTTCTGGCGGCCATTGCCGTGCCTGCGTACCAGATGTTCGTGGCGAAATCGCAGGTAACTGCGGGGCTGGCCGAGGTGGCCGGCGGCCGTACCATGTTCGAATCACAGATACTTGCCAATAACATCACCACTTTTCAGTTGTCTGATATCGGCCTTCAGTCCAGCACCGCACGCTGCACCATGAGCATGGATTCGTCGGAGACCGGCAGCATCCGCTGCCGCCTCAAGGGCAATCCGATCATCAATGGCAAGACGGTGCAGATTGCACGCAATTCGTCAGGCGTCTGGCAGTGCAAGGTCGATGCGGATATACCCTCCTACGCCCGGCCTCGCGACTGCAACTGATGGCGCTGCCTCCGAATGACACACGCGCGAAGCGCCTGTTCGCATCGTCTTACCTGTGGTTGGCGGTTGTCCTGCTGCTGGTTGCCGGCATCTACTGGCCCGGCATGCGTGGCCCCTTCCTCTTTGACGATTTCGGCACCATCGTTGAAAACAGGGCTATCCATGCAGATTCGTTGACATGGCAGGCGATCCTGCAGGCGACAACCTCGTTCGAGCCCGGCGGTCTGTTGGGCGCCCGGCCGCTGTCGATGGCTGGCTTCGCGCTGAATCACGCTTTGGGAGGGCTGGACCCTTGGGGTTACAAACTGATCGGCGTGCTAGTGCACCTGGTCAACGTTGTGCTCGTGCTGCTGCTGACCCGCCGGATACTGATCCTCCTGGAGACCGCAACGCCGACTGTGGCGCTGCGCATCAGTTTTGTCGTGGCATTCATATGGGCCATTCACCCCCTGCAGATCTCGAGCGTGCTGTATGTCGTGCAGCGGATGGAGACGCTTGCGGCGACCTTCATGCTCGGTACGCTGCTGTGCTACCTGCAGGCACGTACTCAGCAGATGCAGGAGCGCCGCGCATGGCCTTGGTTCGTTGCATGTCTGCCGCTCGCTTTGCTGGGGGTGCTCGCCAAGGAATCGGGCGTTCTGGTCGCTGCCTATGGCGTGTTGTTGGAGTGGGGAGTACTGCATTTCAGGGCGCGCTCGCCGCACGTGATCCGTTTTTGGAAGTCGCTCTGCGCTGTTGCCTTGATCGTGGCGATAGTGGGGTTCCTCTTCGTCGTGGTCCCGACCTACTGGGTTGACAATTACCCCGGGCGCGATTTCGGAACCTATGAGCGCCTGCTGAGTCAGCTGCGCGTCCTGTGCATGTACCTGACCCAAGTACTCCTGCCGCTACCGACCTCGCTGACTTTCTATTACGACGACTTCCAGCCCTCGCATGATTGGTTGCATCCGGCTTCGACCCTGCTCTCCGGCCTGGTGTTGTTGACGCTTGTGCTGGGAGTTTCTGTTTTGAGACGCAGGGCGCCACTGCTCTGTCTGGGGGTGCTCTGGTTCTTTGTTTCCCATCTGTTGACCAGCAATGTCATCGGTCTTGAGTTGATTTTCGAGCATCGCAACTATCTTGCGCTGTTGGGTATCCTCTGGGCTGTGGCGGCGATCATGGTCAACATCCGTGTTGGATCGCCTCTCGTTCGCCGGGCGGTCGTGGCTGCGATTGTCGTACTGCTGTCAGGCGCATCGTTGATCCGTTCCAGCATATGGGGCGATCCTCTGCTGCTTGCTTCTGACCTTGCGGTGGAGAATCCGCGCTCGGCGCGTGCGGCCAACGACCTGGGTGCGATCTATCTGGAGATGTCTGACGGATATCCGGATTCTCCGTTTGTAGACTTGGCCATCAGCCAGTTCGAGCGCTCTGCCGCTCTGCCGGGGAGCTCGGTCATCAGCGACCAGGGATTGATCCTCGCGGCCACCCAGGCGAGGCGTCCGGTCCCGGATGCCTGGTGGCAGCGCCTGATTGGCAAGTTGCGACGACAGCCTATTGCCCCAGAAGTAAGAGGCGCACTGTTTTCGCTCATGAACAGTCGTTACGAAGGTTTTGAATTGGATGATGGCCGACTGATGGAAGCCTTTGGTGTATTGTTTGATCGCACCACGTTGCCGCCCAGCAGCTACGCTCAGTTCGGTGACTACGCCCTGACCCGTGCTGGTAATCCAGCAATGGCCGATTGGGCGTTCGCCAAGGCAGTAGAGCAAAGCTTGGGTTCGCCTGACTATGTGCAGAAGATGATCTCTACGATGGAACGCCAAGGCCACCTTCAGCAGGCCGCAGTGGCCAGACAGACCGCGAAGCAGCTGGGAATCGAAACTGCTCCGCCGGTGGCTTCTCCCGCGAAGCCTCCTCAGTGAGCGGTGCCTGCCGTCGCCACTGCTCGGATGAGTAGGTCCGCCAGTGCCGTTGCCCGATGACTCCAGTCGTATATTTCTACTGAGTCGGGGTACCTTGGGCTGAACAATTGATCGCTGATGGCCCCAGCCAGGCCACGGGTATCTCCGGGCGTATAGAGACAGGCGGGCGCATTGTCCACCAGTGCGCCGGCGTCTCCTATAGCGGCGGCGACCACCGGCGTCCGGCACGCCAGGCTCTCGGCGAGCTTGAGCGGGTAGCAGTACCGACCGAAGGCCGAGTCCCGATTGCAGGTGATGGCTACGTCCAGCGCATTGAGAAGGATCGGTACGCGCTTCCAGTCCAGTACACCCAGATCCAGCAGGCGGGGGTGCGCGAAGCGCGCGGCTGTTCCGTCCCCGGGCCCGGCAACCACCAGGTGGAGGTCGGGATCGTGTTCCGCCAGCTGTTGGAATGCCTGGAACAGGTCGGCGATGCCCCGGCTTTCATCAATGGCACCAGCACAACCGATCAAGCGCGCGTGCGCTGGCAGGCCCATCGCCTTGCGGCATTCCTGTTTGTCGAGCGCGCGAAAGATATCGGTTCGCACCGCATTTCCAATCACCTCAATGGGCAACCATGGGTTGACGATGGTGCGGAGGTAGTCGGCCAGCGTCTGAGTGACGGCGCTGATCCCGTCTGCCGATGCGCATGCGTTCCTGAAGGCGGTGGTGACGCCGGGGATACGGCTCAGTCCGAAGCTCTCGTAGTTGTCGTACAGATCAAGCACATAGGGCACGCCGAGACGTTCTGCGATCTTACTGCCGAGAATACAGCAGGGGGCGTCCGAGCCTGCCAGCACGACATCCACGGGTCTGCGTCGGTGGATGTCCCGAATGGAAGCAGGCAGGGCAAGAAGACCCTTGGGCCTGACGTTGAGCGATTTCCAATGCACACCCGCTGGGGATCGATGCTCCCGTTCTGCCCGGGGGCGATAGCTCAGGGTGACGCCGCTGACCGCGAAACCATGGCGGGCTAGACCCTCCGGCAGTTCGTACAGCCTTCCGTATTGGTCATCAAGCAGATCCCTTCCGGTGTACTGCCGTTTGCAGAGCATGAGGACATGCATGGACGGACCTGTAGGGCTATTCTTGCGGGCAGTACCTCATGATGGGCAGTTGCAGGTGGAAAGTCACCTTGGGGAAAAGCGATGGGGCTGATGACGGTGCTTCGGCAGATGGGCAACAGCCTGCGCGTTGGCGAGCGGCCCGGCGTGGCCCAGAGTGCGTTGCGCAGGCTGTTCCGGCATTTGCGCGGGCGGCAGATCATTGATGACTTCGACGGCCGGTTTACCGTGTCACTGGATCTTGCCGAGCACATGCAAAGGCGCATGTTCTGGATGGGCTACTACAACATCCACCTGGTCTCACTCCTGGATCGAATTCTCGAACCTGGCATGACCGTGATCGATGTCGGAGCCAACATCGGCGAGATAAGCCTGGTCTGCGCGAATCGCGTGGGGCCAAGCGGCTGCGTGATAGCCATCGAGCCCATCGCCGGGATCGCTGATCAGTTGCAGCGCAACGTACAGATCAATGGTCTGCAGGAAACAGTACAGGTTCACCGGCAAGGACTCGCGGCCCAGGCCGGTCAGTTGCCGATATACGCATCCTGTGGGCAGACCGACGGAGTGGAGTTCAACCAGGGCCTTGGCAGCCTGTATGGAAATGCCAGCGTGGATCGCTGTGTCGGTGTGGCCGACATTACTACGCTGGAGGACGTCGCCCATCGCGTCGGGCTGACCCGTCTGGATTTGCTGAAGATCGATATCGAAGGCGGTGAGCTCCCGTGCCTGCAGGGTGGGTTGAACATCGTGCGTCGGTTTCTCCCGGTCATTGCCGTTGAGGTACAGGAACAGGCCTGCGTGGCAGCGGGTTATCAGAGCCGGGACATCCTCACGTTTCTGCAGCCGTTGGGATATCGCTTCCACCGGCTGGAAGCCCAAGGTCGATTGGTCAGGATCGAAATTGCAGACCTGCGTGACTACCAGGATGTCATCTGTATCGCTGGGCCGCTCAGAGCGGTCGAAGCGGCATGATCTGGTTGTTGGCCAGCCGCTGGGAGCCTGGTGGCTTGGAGCGAGTGCAGCTGAATCTGCTGCGTGGCTTCAAGAAGCAAGGGGAGGCGGCGCGCATCATTGCGGGCCGCGATCTGGGTGGGCCGGGAGATGCTGGCGAGGTTGACTTCATCGCACCTGCCGGTGCCTGGCAGCTGCTGCTGCGGCTGCCGTGGCTGATTCGCAAGCAGCGTCCCCTCGTCGTCGTCACCACTGCCAATGATGTGGCCATCTGGGTCGTTTTCTGGCGCCGACTGCTGTATCCCACAACAGCCGTGGTGATTGCCCAGCATCTTTCACTGTCCGCTCCGCGGAAGGCGGCGCGTGGCTACGCGCGTTGCAAGCGGGAGATCATCCGCTGGCTGATGCGCATCGTAATGCCAGCCGCACAGGGAATGATCGCGGTTTCCGCCGCCTTGGCCAGGGATATGGAAGGGGAGCTTGGCGTTCCTGCTTCCAGGGTGCAGGTCATCCACAATCCGATCACGCGCGCATCTCGCCGCGCTCAAGCCTTGCCCAAGCAGCTGTGGCCGTTCCCCGATGATGGCGTTCCGGTGTTGATCTATGCCGGGCGTCTGTCAGCGGAAAAGCGCCTGGACCTGTTGTGGGAGGCGTTCACGCGGTTGCGACAGACTCATCGGGCACGCCTGCTGGTACTGGGGCAGGGCGAGGAGGGGCGTCATCTTTCAGCTTGGGTGGCGGCCAGCACCTTGCAGAAGGACGTCGCGATGCCCGGGCGTGTAGCGGACGTACTGCCGTGGATAGCGCGAGGCAGGGCGCTGGTGCTGTGTTCGGATTACGAAGGCTTTGGCAACGTTTTGGTTGAGGCCATGCACTGCGGCGTCCAGGTGGTGTCCACCGACTGTCCGCATGGCCCGGCCGAGGTGCTCGGTGCAGGAAAGTACGGGCAACTGGTGCCGGTAGGGGATGTGTTTGCACTGACCCAGGCACTGCGCAATGTTGTCGACGGGCGCTGTGAGGTTCCTGCGGAGGTACTGCGGGCACACAGCAGTGCTTTTTCCATCGACGCCGCCTGCCGCGCGTACCTTGACCTGTTCAGTGCTGCGCGTGTGCGTATGCAGGCGCGGGGCTGAAGGGGACGGTCAGCCATGCAAGGGAGGCCATCACGGCTTCGGCGGTGATGATCATCCATACTGCGCCCTGCAGTCCATGTGCCGGTATCCATAGAGCCGAAAGCACCGCCATCAGCATCAGTCCGAGGGCTTCGATGAGGAACCTGCGCATCTTCCAGCCTCGACCTACAAGCGTGTTGCAGCCGATCTGCCGCAGGCTGTAGCCGGCGACGAACAGCCCCATCCATTGCAGGGCCGGTATGGCGGCAGTGAACTCGCCGCCGAGCAGATGCGGCAGCAGGTGGGCGCAATAGGCCAGAGCCAGGCTGGCGATGGCGCCGTAACCAAGCGCTGCCAGTACCATCGAGGTGACCAGACGGCGGTAACGGACATTGTCCTGCTGGGCGCGGAACAGACGCGGCATGGCGGACATCACCATGGCATCTAGTGGCATCGCCAGGACCATGGCGATGCGGTAGGCGGCCGAATACTGGCCAGCAATCATGCTGCCGCCGGTGTGCAGCACGAAGGATTTGTCCAGGGTGGTTACCCCCACGGATGAGCTCCATGCGGCGGCATGGCCGGTGCCATGGATCAGGTCGCTACGGTTGATCTGCAGCTGCGCCGGTCCTGGCTTCAGTAGGTGGCGCACCGCCAGCAATGCGAATAATGCGCTGCAGGCGGCCGATGCCAGATGCAGCAGAAGATAACCGGTCAGGGCTGCGGACGATGGCAGGGCACTGAAGATGCAGATCGCGGCCAGCCGTAGCATTGCATTCAGCGCAGGCAGCGCGGCTGACCATCCCATCCGATCATTTGCGGAGAAGGCGAACGCGGCATTGGTCACGAAGGGAAACGCGACGATTTCCGAAAGCGCGACCAGGCAGAGCGCAGGCCATGACAGTAGCCCGGCACTGAGCAGGCAGAAGACGAGGGAAAGGGGTGGCGCGCTCATCAGGCAGAGCAGCAGGCACTGTTTCCAGTAACGGGCAAAGCGTGCGCGGTCTGCAGCAGCGTACTGGTACATCAGCATGCCGCCGCCCAGCCCCACCAGACCAGCTAGGGCCGACGCGGTTCCGACCGTGCCGGAGAAAAGGCCATAGTTGTCCGCGCCCAGCACGCGCGCACCGACGAGGATCCAAGCGGCCAGGCAGACCATGCGGACGCTCTGCCAGAACATCACCAAGATCGAGGTTCTGGCCAGCTTGCCAAGACGCGGCAATTCAAGGGGCACTCGCTGCCTCCATGATGGTCTGCAATTGCCGGGCATACCTGGCGGCGACTTCGGCGTGATCGAATCGCGCCAGCAGGGCAGGGCGCTGAGATCGGGCCCAAGCTTCGGCCTCTTCCGGCGCATCCAACAACTGCACCAGCACGCTCGCAAGGGCCTCAGCATCGCGCTGCGGGGCCAGATAGCGCGGGGGGGCGGTCGGGAACGCATCGCGTACCGCAGGGACGTCAGTGGTTACCACCGGGCAGCCGCAGCCGAGAGCCTCGACGGAGACCAGCCCCAGCCCTTCTTGGTCGCCATTGCGGGCCTGCACGAAAGGGGCGACCAGAGCACTTGCGCGCTGATAATGCGCCGGCAGAGCGTTCTGCGACAGGGCGCCAAGGAAGTGCACATGGTCCTGCAGTCCTAGGGCTTCCACCTGGGATTGCCGTGCCTCGCGTTCCGGGCCATCCCCAATGACGGTAAGTGTTGTGCAAGGGTGGTGGGCGAGAACTGTGGGCAGCGCGTCCAGCAAATAGACTAGGCCCTTCTTCTCGACCAGGCGGCCGACGAAAAGCAGTTCATTGCTTGCGCGTGCAGCCGTGGAGTGCGTGAAGTGATGCTGCAGATCCACGCCCATTGGGGAGACCAACAGGGGTAGGTGCGGCGCCAGCGCTTGCATCGGCGCGACCATTGCTTCGCTGACCACGCTGGCTGCCTGTGCGCGGGCAAGCGCGAAGCGCTTCAACGCTTGGAACATTCGGCCATGCAGCGAGAACAGGTCGCCGCCATGGGAAGTGACCAGCATCGGCGGCCGCAGCCGTTTCGGAAGCAGGGCGCTGGTCAAGCCCTGTGGCACGATCCAGTGGACGTGGAGGGCGTGGTGGCGATGCCGCTGCAGTTCGCGTCGCACGGCCCACCACTGGCCAAACAGGAAGCTGGGTACCAGCGCCAGCGTCCACGGGCGCCGCCGCAGGTTGGAAACGATACCTCCGCCGTTGACCAACTGTTCCAGCGCTTCGGGTGCGTAGCGGTAGCGGATGACTTGTACGTCGTCCAGATGCTCCCGGTGGGCTGCACCGGGGGCATGCGGGCATAACACTGTGACCTGGAAGTGGGCGGTCAGGTCCCGGCTCAAGGCGTGGACGAATCCAGGTTCCGGGTCGCCTCGCCAGCGCGGATAGGTGGACGCCACGACCAGGAGTTTTGGAAGGGCTGCAGTGGCCCCGCCCCCTGCTGTCACGGTTGGGAGTCCTTGCGCGACGCGAGGTAAGTCAGGCCGGTGATCTGTTCCGAGATCAGGCCGATCAGGAAGATGATCACTGACGCACTGAACAGTAAAGTGCTCATGTTGGTGAAGCGGTGCATGGTCGTAAAGGTATAGCCGTAGTAGCCCAGCCCCAGCAGGAAGAACGCCGCTGCGACGGGTGCGAACAGCTTGAGCGGTGAATAGAGCGTGGCGATCTTGAAGATGATCAGCAGAAAGCGGATGCCGTCCTTGATGGGGCGGATGTGGCTGCCATTGCCCACTCGCTTGCCCACGGGGATGGGGACGTAAGCTACCGGGTAGGCGCTGCGGAAGAAGGCCATCGTGCTGGTGGTCGGGTAGCTGAACCCATTCGGCAGCAGGTGCAGGAATTCGCGGAAACGCCCTGCCCGTACGGCCCGGAAGCCGGAGGTGAGATCCATGACCTCAAAACCCGTCATGTGGCTCGCTAGCCAGTTGTAGAACCGGTTGGCCAAGCCACGGTGCACGTTGGCCTGGCCGCTGCTGTCGCGGGCACCGACGACCATGTCATAGCCCTCTTCCAGCTTTTCCAGCAGGACGGCGACGTGGCTCGGGCTATGCTGCCCGTCGGCATCCATGAACACCAAAATGTCCCCGGTGGCCATGCGCGCGCCTCGCTTGATCGAGGCGCCGTTGCCCATGGAATAGGGGCTGGAAAGCACCCGCGCGCCTTGCTCGTGGGCTATGGTTGCCGTGGCGTCAGTGGAGCCGTCATCCACGACGATGATCTCGGCGTGAGCGTACAGTTGGCGGAGTGCCGGAAGCGTGCGAAGAAGACCTTCGGCTTCGTTTTTTGCTGGCAGGATGATACTGAGCTGATTCAATGCGTGTCCCCGTTTTCCCCTGTCCAATCTTACTCCGCCATGGTGCCTGAATGGGCTGCTGGCGGTTACAGTTCATGCGGTCGCTGATTGCCGTCATGTGCGCCGATCAGGCCGGGGGGGGCTGCTTGGGAGAGCGATCACCTCAGGGGGAGCCCACAGTGTGCCTATCGGACTGGAAGCGGTGGGCGACCCCGGGCCGGAGTGTGCGTGGGCAAGGAGCTACTGCGCAGCAATGCTGAAGGTGCATGGTCCTTGGATGGTGCCGCCGTCAAGCAGCCTTACTCCCTCGATGTTGATCCATTTCGTTGCCTTCAAGGGGCATCGATACATCGGCAGGGCTGACACGCACCGTGTATGGGGGCGGGGTCTGGCTAGGGCCACTTAAAGGTCTGCCGCTGGTAGTGCACGCAACTGTTACGATGTCACCAGGGTGCCTGTGGGGATATGGGCGCCCTATATTCAACGATATTCGGGGAGAACGGCTTGAGATCTTCGTCGTCGCCTAGTGGCGTGCTGTTGTTGTGGCTGTTCGTCCTTTCGGGCTTTTCAGGCCTCGTATACCAGTCAATCTGGACCCACTACCTGGGACTGTTCCTCGGACATTCCTCCTACGCGCAATCTCTCGTCCTGTTGCTTTTCATGGGCGGCATGGCATGCGGCGCCTGGCTTGTCAGCCGGCGCAGTGAGCTGCTTGCCCGCCCCTTGCTGGCATATGCGGCTATTGAGCTGATCATCGGTCTGTTCGGGCTTGCCTTTGATCCAGCCTACGGTGCGTTGACCCGCTGGGCGTACACGAGCGTCTTCCCGGGGATAGGCGTTGAAGGTGTCCAGCTTGTGCGCTGGAGCCTGGCAACTGCTCTAGTGCTGCCGCAATGCATACTGCTGGGGGCTACATTCCCGCTGATGAGCGCGGGCTTCATCCGCATCAAGGAGGGGGCACAGGGGGAGGTGCTCTCCGGTCTGTACTTCTCCAACAGCATCGGTGCTGCTGCGGGTGCGCTGGTGGCCACTTATCTGCTCCTGCCCGGCGTAGGGCTGCCGGGCGCGATGATGACGGCTGGATTGCTCAATGTCCTCATTGCGATCTTCATCTATCCGCTGACGAAATCGGAATCGCCGGCAATTGTTGCGACCTCGCATGGAGCGCAGGGCAGCAGAAGGCGTCGCCTGTCAATGTTCGTCCTGCTGGTTGCCGCCCTGACCGGTGCGTCGTCATTCGTGTACGAAATCACCTGGGTCCGCATGCTTTCGCTGGCCCTGGGCACGACCATCCATGCATTTGAACTGATGCTGGCTGCGTTCATCGCGGGCATCGCTATGGGCGGATTGTGGCTGCGATCCCGTGCGGACAGCCTCGATTCTCCCCTGCGCACTGCAGGCTGGGTCCAGGTGTGGATGGGCCTGGCCGCACTGGCGTCCATGTTCGTCTACGCCCACTCGTTCGAGTGGGTCGGCTGGCTCATGCGCGTCATCGTCCGTGGCAGTGAAGGCTACGGTCTCTACAATGTTGCCAGCGGAATCATCTCGCTACTGGTGATGTTCCCCGCAGCGTTCTTCGCCGGCATGACGCTGCCATTGCTGACCCTCGCGCTGCTGCGGCAGGGACATGGTGAGCGCGCAATCGGGCAGGTGTACGCCTTCAATACATTGGGCGCGATCGTGGGTATTCTTCTCGCGGCTCACCTTCTGCTGCCTGGCTTGGGCCTCAAGCTGGCGCTGGCTGTTGCGGCCGCGATTGATCTGCTGTTGGGCATGCTGCTGTTGAAGCGCTATTCGATTTCCGGGTTTGGCGCGCGCAAGGAGATCGCTTGGGCGGCAGGCTTGTCCGCGGCGGGCATTTCGTGCGCCCTCATGTTTGTGCACTTCGATCCGCTTATGTTGAATTCTTCCGTATACAGGCATGGTCGGTCCATGCTGGCAGAAGGCACCAAGGTGATCTTCTCCAAGGACGGCAAGACGGCCACGGTAGCGGTATACGAGGAGCCCGCTCGTGGTGATGGTGCGATCTCACGTTCGATTTCCACTAACGGAAAGGTCGACGCGGGCTTGACGATCAATCCGTCGGCGCCGCCTGCGATTGACGAGTCCACCATGGTCCTGTTGGCTGCATTGCCTCTCTCGCTCAAGGCAGAGTATCCACATGTTGGTGTCATTGGATTCGGCTCAGGCATGACAACCCACTCGTTGCTGGGCAGTCGCAATGTTGGCCGTGTGGATACAGTGGAAATCGAACCGGCGATGGTGGAGGCTGCCCGTCACTTCGGGAGCAAGGTGGCGCGCGCCTACGAAGACCCTCGTTCCAACATCGTCATTGATGATGCGAAGGCATATTTCTCCGCGTCGCCGACGAAATACGATCTTATCGTGTCAGAACCGTCCAACCCGTGGATGGGGGGTACGGCGTCCCTTTTCAGCAGGGAATTCTATTCATTCGTCCCGGGACAACTGAATTCCGGCGGCTTGTTCGTTCAGTGGCTACAGCTGTACGAGATCAACCCGCAGCTCGTGAGCTCGGTGATCACTGGAATGCTGGCAAATTTTTCGGACGTAAGGGCCTATCTGGCCAATGAAAGTGATCTGATCCTGGTGGCTTCGCCGAAAGGCAGGATTCCGGCATTGGGTGCCGATGCATTCAATAGCGAACTCCTGCAGGCAGACCTGGCTCGAGTTGGAGTGAAGACATTGCACGACCTTCAGGACAGCTTCGTGATGGACCGTCGTGGTTTGATTGCCTTCACTCAGCAATACCCCGCACGCGCCAACTCCGACTACTTCCCGCTCCTGCAACTGAAGGCGCCTGAAGCCAGATTCCGCAACGACCAAGTTGCCGACTTCGGTGGAATCAGCGTTGCTCCGTGGCCGATTACGAAGCTTCTTGCCGGTCATTCCAGACGGCCGATCAATGATGAAGCGACTGGCGGAAGTGGGCTGCCATTACGTGTTGTCTCCAAGAATCGGGCTGCGCGTGAGCTTCGCCGATCTATCGTTGATGGCAAGGGAAACTTGACGGTTAACGTGACGCCTAGCGATGCCCTGAAGGCAGAGGTGCTTCGGTCGCGTGCAGAGGCTTGCTCGTTGGATAAGGATCCGGTGGGTTCTGCCGACATGATCTATTCGCTTGCGATTGAAACCGTGCCGTTCATGGCGGCTGGGGATCAGGTGGACTTGTGGCAGAAGCCGACGTGGGTCAAATGTGCCCCAAAGGATTCTGCAGTAGTGGATGCTTTCGCCCTGGTTGCGGCAGCCTCGCAGGATGACCAGGAAGCGGTCCTGGCAATCGGGCAGCGGATGCTGGGCGGCCCGGGCGCGCGTGGTGTATTGAGTAGTGAAATCGCAAGCCATTACGTACTGGGAAGCCTGCATTATGCGGCCCTGGCGACGCAGCAGCCGGAACTGGCGAAGATCCTTCACTCGACGTATACCCCGCACCTGCCACCTATCGCTTCAAGTGACCCGATCCTGCAGCTGCTCGCGCGCCTTTCGATGCAGGAAGCCCCAGCGGCGAGTCCGGCCCCAGGTATGGGAACCGATCCGACTGAGAGCGTAAGCTTGCGGTCTGGAAGCAAATAATAGTTGGAGTAGCTGAGATGAACGCCGTTATCACTGCCAACCTCGTCGGCATCACTGGGCTGGCCCGCCGCCTGGTCCAGGATGGCGCGCTGGACGAAGCCGCTGCCCGTGATGCCATGGCCAAGGCCACCGCTGCGCGCCAGCCACTACCGACCTGGTTCGCCCAGAACAAGGTTGTCGGCGCTGCCCAACTGGCTGCCGCCAATTCGCTCGAGTTCGGCATGCCGCTGTTTGACGTTTCCACGTTCGACAGCAGCCAGAACGCGATGAGTCTGGTCAGCGAGGAGCTGCTGCGCAAGCACAACGTGCTGCCGCTGTTCAAACGCGGCGGCAAGCTGTTCGTCGGCACCAGCAACCCCACCCATTCTCTGGACGAGATCAAGTTCCACACCAATCTGGTGGTGGAGCCGATCTTGGTGGATGAGGATCAGATTCGCCGCACGTTGGAGCAGTGGCATGCAAGCCACGACACCATCGGTGATGCATTGGGTGGTGATGACGATGGCATGTCCAACCTCGATGTTGGCGGTGGCGACGACGACATGACCAGCACCGACAGCGGTATCGACGCCAAGGGCGACGACACCCCGGTGGTCAAGTTCGTGAATAAAGTGTTGGTCGACGCGATCCGCAAGGGCGCGTCGGACATCCACTTCGAGCCCTACGAAGACGACTACCGCGTGCGTCTGCGCATCGACGGCCTGCTGAAGATGGTCGCGCGCGCGCCGAACAAGCTCAACCAGCGCATCGCCGCGCGCCTGAAGGTGATGGCGCAGCTGGATATCGCCGAAAAGCGTGTGCCGCAGGACGGGCGCATCAAGCTCAACCTGTCCAAGACCCGGCAGATCGACTTCCGCGTCAGCACGCTGCCTACGCTGTTCGGTGAGAAGGTGGTGCTGCGTATCCTCGATGGCAGCGCGGCCAAGCTGGGCATCGACAAGCTGGGTTACGAGCCGGACCAGCAGAAGCTGTTCCTGGAGGCGATCCACAAGCCGTACGGCATGGTGCTGGTGACCGGTCCGACCGGTTCGGGCAAGACGGTGTCGCTGTATACCGCGCTGGGCATCCTCAATGACGAGACCCGCAACATCTCCACCGCGGAAGATCCGGTGGAAATCCGCCTGCCCGGCGTCAACCAGGTGCAGCAGAACAACAAGCGCGGCATGACCTTTGCTGCAGCGCTGCGCTCGTTCCTGCGACAGGATCCGGACATCATCATGGTCGGCGAAATCCGCGATCTGGAAACAGCGGAAATTGCGATCAAGGCTGCGCAGACCGGTCACATGGTGCTGTCCACGCTGCATACCAACGATGCGCCGCAGACCATCGCGCGCCTGATGAACATGGGTATCGCGCCGTACAACATCACCAGCTCGGTGACGCTGGTGATCGCCCAGCGCCTGGCGCGTCGCCTGTGTTCGAACTGCAAGCGCCCGGCCAATCTGCCGGAGCATGCGTTGCTGGCCGAGGGCTTCACCCAGGCGCAGCTGGATGCAGGCATCGAACTGTATGAGGCAGTGGGCTGCGACGAATGCACCGAGGGCTACAAGGGCCGTACCGGCCTCTACCAGGTGATGCCGATGACCGACGAGATCGCGACCATCGTGCTGGCGGGCGGCAACGCGCTGCAGATTGCCGAGGCCGCGCAGGCGATCGGCGTGAATGACCTGCGGCAGTCGGCGTTGAAGAAGGCGGCCGCGGGCGTGACCAGCCTGGCCGAGATCAATCGCGTCACCAAGGATTGATGCCGTAGATCCACGCCAGGCGTGGATGGGGTAACCAGTAGATCCACGCCATGCGTGGATGACGCGGTACATGAGGTTGCCGGCCAGCGGCCGGCACTACCATTTTGACGCAGAACGGGCGGTTGATCCACGCCGTGCGTGGATGGGGCAACCAGTAGGTCCACGCCATGCGTGGATGGGCGGTGCACGGGGTTGCCGGCCAGCGGCCGGCACTACCATTCCGACGCAGAACGGGCGGTTGATCCACACCATGCGTGGATGGGCAACCAGTAGATCCACGCCATGCGTGGATGGGTGATGCACGGGGTTGCCGGCCAGCGGCCGGCATTACCATTCCGACGCAGAACGGCCGGTTGATCCACGCCGTGCGTGGATGGCCAACCAGTAGATCCACGCCATGCGTGGATGGGCGGTGCAGCGCCCGGCATTACCATTCCGACGCAGAACGGCCGGTTGATCCACGCCATGCGTGGATGGGCGGTGCACGAGGTTGCCGGCCAGCGGCCGGCACTACCTATTCCATCCCCAGCTTCTTCAGCTTGTAGCGCAGCGCACGGAAGGTGATGCCCAGCTGCGCGGCAGTGCGGGTCTTGTTCCAGCGGTTTTCTTCCAGCGCGCGCTGGATCGCACTGCGCTCGAGCTGCTCGATGTACGAGGGCAGGGCGGCACTGCCCGGGTGCAGATCGACCACGGCTTCAGCGTGCGCAGCGCTGCCGGGTGAGCGAGGCGCATGCTGCGGCAGGCGCAGGTCGTCGGCGCCGATACGGTCTTCCTCGGCCAGTGCCAGCGCGCGTTCCAGGATGTTCTCCAGCTCGCGCACGTTGCCGGGGAAGCCGTACTGGGCCAACGCGTCCAGCGCCGACGGCGCCAGCAGCGGGGTGGCGCGGCCGTGGCTGCGGGCCAGCCGCGCCAGGATCGACGCCGCCAGTGCGGGCAGGTCCTGGCGACGCTCGCGCAGCGGCGGCACGCGCAGTTCGATGACGTTGATGCGGTAGTAGAGGTCGTGGCGGAAGCGCCCGTCTTCGACCAGCTCGGCCAGATCCTTGTGGGTGGCCGAGAGGATGCGCACGTCCACCGGCTCTTCGCTGGGGGCGCCCACCGCGCGCACCGATTTTTCCTGGATCGCACGCAGCAGCTTCACCTGCATCTGCAGCGGCAGCTCGGCCACTTCATCCAGGAACAGGGTGCCGCCGTGTGCGGCCTGGAACAGTCCCGGCTTGTCGGCATGGGCGCCAGTGAAGCTGCCCTTGCGGTGGCCGAAGAACTCGCTCTCCATCAACTCGGTGGGAATGGCGCCACAGTTGACCGGCACGAACGGCCCAGCGGCGCGTGCACCCTGAGCATGGATGGTGCGTGCAACCAGTTCCTTGCCCACCCCGGATTCGCCCAGGATGTAGACCGGTGCCTGGCTGCGCGCAACCTTGCCGATGGTGGCGCGCAGCACGTCCATCGCCGGCGATTCGCCGAGCAGACGTGCGGCCTGTTCGGCGGCGGGGCCGGCAACCGGGCGTTCGCTGTTGTTGAGTTCCAGCGCATGCTTGACCAGGCCGCGGAGCACGGTGATGTCCACCGGCTTGCTGACGAAATCGAAGGCACCGGCTTTCAGCGCTTCCACGGCCAGGTCCATGCTGCCGAAGGCGGTGATCATCGCCACTGGCGTGCGCGGATAGTGCTGGGCGATCTCGCTGACCAGTTCGATGCCATTGCCATCGGGCAGGCGCATGTCGGTTATGCACAGGTCATAGGGATTGCTGGCCAGCAGTTCGCGGGCTTCGGCGAGGTTGGCGGCGGTGCTGATGCGCAGGCCCATGCGGCCGAGGGTCAACACCAGCAGTTCGCGGATATCGCGTTCATCGTCGACGACGAGGGCGCTGCGGGTTTCGTTCATGGGTGGGAAAGATAGCCGAGGGTGTGGAAGGCGACAAATGTTTGACGCACCGAATCAGTGCGGAAGCAGGGTGTGCGGGCCGGGCAGTACCAGGCGGAAGCAGGAGCCGCCGGCGGGGACGGGGATGTAATCCAGCCGCGCCTGGTTGGCCCTGCACAGCTCGCGGGCGATATAAAGGCCCAGGCCGGTGCCGTGCTCGGAGGTGGTGAAGAAGGGGCGGAACAGCTGCGCGGCGACGGTCTCGGGGATGCCGGGGCCACGGTCCATCACGTCGATCACCGCACTTCGCTCGTGCTGGGCCACGCGCAGCCGCACGCGCGCGGGCTGCTCGCCGATGCGGCCGTACTTGAGGGCGTTGTGCACCAGCACGGTCAGCACCTGGTACAGGTGGCGCGGGTCGACCTGGGCCGGCACAGAGGTGTCGTTGATGATCGGTTCGATGCTGTCGGTTTCCAGCGTCTGGCCCTGCTTGTACTCCAGCACGAAGCGGCGCACGAAGGCGGCCAGGTCGACATTTTCCGGGTTGGCGCGTTCGCGCCGGGCCAGGCCCAGCACGCTTTCAACGATGCCGTTGGTGCGCTGGCACTGCTGGTGGATGATCTGCAGCAGGCGGCGGTCGCTTTCGTTGAAGCCGGTGCCTTCCTCCAGCAGCTGCACGGCGTAGTTGATGGCCGCCAGCGGGTTGCGGATCTCGTGCGCGAGGCTGGCCGAGAAGCGCCCCATCGCCGACAGGGTGAGCGATTCGGCGCGGCGCGAGACCACGCTGGAGTCGTCCAGGAACACCAGCACCAGGTCGCTGCCGGCCAGCAGGCGGGCGAAGCGTGGCTGCACTTCCGGCTGGTCGGGGTTGAGCTGCAGCGGCATTTCATCCTGTGCCCAGCCGTTGCGCCAGCGTTGCAGGCGCCGGGCAAGTTCGGGGGCGACACTGGCCAGGTCGAGGCGGCCCGAATCACTGTTGCCATCGCGGTCGCCCAGCAGGATCGAGGCGGCTTCGTTGGCCAGGGTGATGCGGTTGTCGGCGTCCACCACCACCACGCCGGTGCGCATGCGGCGGATGATCAGTTCGTTGATCTGGAACAGGTTGGCCACTTCATCGCCGCGCTGGTTGGCCAGCTGCTGGTTGCGGCGTGCACGGTTGCCGACCTGGTAGCTGATGAAGGCCAGGGCCAGGTAGCTGGTGGTGAACATCGCCAGTTCGGCCAGGGTGCGGGTGGGGTCGCCGCCTTCAAGCACCTTCCACAGGTATTCGGCAGCGGTGGCGACGCTCGCGGCCAGCGCCAGCAGCAGGCCCCAGCTGAGCGGCAGCAGGGTGGCGGCGGCGGCGATGTTGAACAGCAGCGACATCGAGATGCCGGCGCTGGCGCCGGGCAGGGCATGCGCCAGCAGGCTGGCGGCGACGATGTCCAACAGCACGCCGCCGACCACGATGGGTCGCAGCCAGCGTTCGTTGCGGCCGATTACCAGCAGCAGCAGCGACAGCAGCAGATAGCTGGCGCCGACCGAATAGGCCAGGCGCGGGTGGTGGGCTTCGCCGACCATGGCCGACAACGGGCTGTACAGCAGGGCGGCGATGACCGAGGCGATCAGCACCCGGTACAGGGCGAAGAAATACAGCTCGCGCCGCGGTATCGATTCGATGCGGTCGATCAATGAAGCACTGGGTGACACGCCGGAACTCCCCTTCTGGCTGCCTGGAACTGGGTCATGACGGCGGTGGGCCGAACCTGCCCGACGTCCCCCGATCGTCGGATCTGCTCGCTGCCCGGTTGCCGGCACCGTGGGTCGAATTTACGGGGCCAGTATAGGGCGCCTGTACCGGGCTGGGCTGCGCAGTCGGCCCGGGCGGGCGTTTGCGGCGTGATCCAGCCCGTGCCGCAACTGCCTGAATGACCATGGAAATCTGGCCGGTTCCGGCCTTTTGTCCATACTTCTTTGCGCCCCGGCGCCGGCTCGGCCACAATAGTGGGCCCGCCGCGGTCCATGCCGGCGCCCCGCCGGGGCCCTGAGGAATTGCGTGCGGTCGTTCCTATTCCCACGGTGACGCATGAATTTCCACGAATACCAGTCAAAACAACTGCTTGCCGAGTACGGCATCCCGGTCCCGGCCGGCAAGGTCGCTGCGACCCCGGACGAAGCTGTTGCCGCTGCCAACTCCCTGGGCCAGGGCCCCTGGATGGTCAAGGCGCAGATCCACGCTGGCGGCCGCGGCAAGGCTGGCGGCGTCAAGTTCTGCAAGACCACCGACGACGTGAAGGCCGCTGCGGCCAAGATGCTCGGCACCAAGATGGCCACCTACCAGACCGCTGGCGTTGAACTGCCGGTCAACCTGGTGCTGGTGACCACCGCTGGCGAGATCGTCAAGGAACTGTACCTGTCGGTGCTGGTTGACCGTGGCACCAAGACCATCACCTACATCGCTTCTTCGGAAGGCGGCGTGGAGATCGAGCAGGTCGCCGCTGAAACCCCGGAGCTGATCCACTCGCTGAACGTCGACTTCGTCGAAGGCGTGCAGGGTTACCACGGTCGTGATTTCGGCTTCAAGCTGGGCCTGACCGCCAAGCAGGCCGGCCAGTTCGCCAACATCATGGTGAACCTGTACCGCCTGTTCAACGAAAAGGACCTGGCGCTGGTTGAAATCAACCCGCTGGCCATCCTGGACGACGGCAACCTGTACGCGCTGGACGGCAAGTTCGACAGCGACGACAACGCCGCGTTCCGCCAGAAGGCCCTGGTCGCCATGCGCGACAAGACCCAGGAAGATCCGACCGAAGTGATCGCTTCGGAGCTGGACATCAACTACGTCACCATGGACGGCAACATCGGCTGCATGGTCAACGGCGCAGGCCTGGCCATGGCCACCATGGACGTCATCAAGCTCAACGGCGGCGAGCCGGCGAACTTCCTGGACGTGGGCGGCGGCGCCAACAAGCAGCGCGTCATCGAAGCGTTCAAGCTGATCCTGTCCTCGGACAAGGTCGAAGGCATCTTCGTCAACATCTTCGGCGGCATCGTCCGCTGCGACATGATTGCCGAAGGCATCATTGCCGCCGTGAAGGAAGTGGGCGTCAAGGTTCCGGTCGTGGTGCGTCTGGAAGGCACCAACGTGGAAGAAGGCAAGCAGTTGCTGCGTGACAGCGGCATGGCCATCATCCCGGCCGACAACATCAACGACGGTGCCAAGAAGGTCGTCGAAGCTGTCAAGAACGCCGCCTGATCCGACACCGAAGGAAATCCAATGTCAGTTTTGATCAATAAGAACACCAAGGTGATCGTGCAGGGCTTCACCGGCCAGCAGGGCACCTTCCACGCCACTCAGATGATCGAGTACGGCACCCAGGTTGTTGGCGGCGTGACCCCGGGCAAGGGTGGCACCACCCATATCGACCTGCCGGTCTTCAACACCGTTGCCGACGCCGTGCAGAGCACCGGCGCCAACGCTTCGGTCATCTACGTGCCGCCGCCGTACGCGGCTGACGCGATCCTGGAAGCCGCTGCTGCCGGCATCAAGGTCATCGTCTGCATCACCGAAGGCATCCCGGTGCTGGACATGCTGCGCGTCAAGAACGTGCTGACCCGTTCGCATCCGGACACCGTGCTGATCGGGCCGAACTGCCCGGGCGTCATCACCCCGGGCGAGTGCAAGATCGGCATCATGCCGGGCCACATCCACAAGCCGGGCAAGATCGGCATCGTGTCGCGTTCGGGCACCCTGACCTATGAAGCGGTCAAGCAGACCACCGAAGTCGGCCTGGGCCAGTCCACCTGCATCGGCATCGGTGGTGACCCGATCAACGGCCTGAACTTCGTCGACTGCCTGAAGCTGTTCAACGAAGACCCGCAGACCGAAGGCATCATCATGGTCGGCGAAATCGGCGGCGACGCTGAAGAAGCCGGTGCCGAGTACATCAAGAACCACGTGAAGAAGCCGGTCGTCGGTTTCATCGCGGGTGCTTCGGCTCCGGCCGGCAAGCGCATGGGCCACGCCGGTGCGATCGCATCGGGCGGCAAGGGCACTGCCGAAGGCAAGTTTGCTGCCATGGAAGCTGCTGGCGTCGTCACCGTGCGTTCGCCGGGCGACCTGGGCGCTGCCATCGCCAAGCTGGTGAAATAAGATCGACTGCCTTCGGCAGACGATTCTGTAGAGCCGGCCGTTGGTCGGCTGCTTGAAACAGAAAGGCCGCCTCAGGGCGGCCTTTCTGCGTCTGGGCATCCGCTGGGCATGGCCCGGCGCTACCAGAATGGTCCACGCGGTAGCGCCGGGCCATGCCCGGCGAGCGCATGTCGCGGCGCTACAATGTGCGCATTGCAACCACAGGCTGGACCCTCATGGCTTCGATCCGCATCGCGATGGCGCAGTTCGACTTCCCGGTTGGCGATGTCGCCGGCAACACCGAGCGCATCATCGAGATGATCGGCCAGGCGCGCGATGAGTACGGCGCCGGGCTGGTGATGTTCCCCGAGCTGGCAGTCAGCGGCTATCCGCCGGAGGACCTGCTGCTGCGCCCGGGCTTCCTGTACGAGTGCGAGCAGGCGATGACCCGCATTGCTGCTGCGTGCCGTGGCATCACCGCTGTAGTGGGCTGGCCACAGGCCGCCGGTGCGGTGGTCTACAACGCGGCCAGCGTGCTGCGCGATGGCCTGGTGGAGCAGACGTACCGCAAGCGCGAACTGCCCAATTACGCGGTGTTCGACGAGCGCCGCTACTTCGATGTCGACCCGGACGGTGGCAGCTGCGTGTTCGAGGTCGACGGCATCCCGGTCGGCCTGCTGATCTGCGAGGACCTGTGGTTCGCCGAGCCGCTGGCTGATACGGTGCGTGCCGGCGCGCAGCTGGTGGTGGTGCCCAATGCCTCGCCGTACGAGCGTGGCAAGCATGCCCAGCGTGACGCCGTGCTGGCTGCACGTACCCGCGAAAGCGGCGCGGCGATCGCCTACCTCAACGTGGTGGGCGGCCAGGACGCGCTGGTGTTCGATGGTGCATCGGTGGTGGCCGATGGCGATGGCACAGTGCACCCGGCCGCAGCGGCCTTCGTCGACCAGTGGCTGGTGGTGGACTACGACGGTGCTACCCGCCGCTTCCTGCCGCAGGTATGGATGGACGACGGCGACGAGAGCATGGATGCGCTGGCTTGGCGCGCGGTTACCCGCGGCATCCAGGACTACTGCAGAAAGAACGGTTTCAAGAAGGTGTGGCTGGGTCTGTCCGGTGGCATCGACTCGGCGATCGTGCTGGCCATGGCGGTCGATGCACTGGGCGCGGAGAACGTGACGGCGGTGCGCCTGCCGTCGCGCTATACCGCCGGCATGTCCAACGACCTGGCCGCTGAGCAGTGCCAGGCGCTGGGCGTGAAGCTGGAAGCCGTTTCCATCGAGCCGGCGTTCCAGGGCCTGATGCAGGCGCTGGCGCCGATGTTCGAGGGCACCACGGCGGATGTGACCGAGGAGAATCTGCAGTCGCGCAGCCGTGGCGTGATCCTGATGGCACTGGCCAACAAGTTCGGCGGCCTGCTGCTGACCACCGGCAACAAGAGCGAGTACGCGGTCGGCTACGCCACCATCTATGGCGACATGTGCGGGGGGTACGCGCCGCTGAAGGACCTGTACAAGACCGAGGTGTTCGGCCTGTCCAAGTGGCGCAACACCGTTGGCGGTGCGCCGGTGATCCCGCCGGCGGTGATCAGCCGCCCGCCCTCGGCCGAACTGCGTGAAAACCAGACCGACCAGGATTCGCTGCCGGCCTACGACGTGCTGGACGGCATCCTGTACCGCTACATCGACCAGGAGCAGTCGCGCACGGAGATCGTCGCTGCAGGCTATGACGCGGCGGTGGTGGATCGTGTGCTGCGGCTGGTGCGGATCAGCGAGTGGAAGCGCCACCAGGCCGCGCCGGGCCCGAAGGTCTCGCGCCGCGCGTTCGGGCGTGAGCGCCGCTACCCGATCAGCAACGGCTACAAGAGCTGAGGACCAGTCGCCGGGCATGGCCCGGCGCTACCGATGTTCGATGGATCCAGCGGTAGTGCCGGCCGCTGGCCGGCAACCGGTGTACCGCCCATCGATGCACGGCGTGGATCTACCGGGCCTCGTTGAGCAGCTGCTCCAGGCCGGCGGTTTCGGCGGCCTCGTCAAATTGGCTGTGCCCCAGCCGCGCACGCACGAATGCCAGGCCATCGGCCGCCGCTGCGTCCAGCGTGCCGCGATGGTCGACCGGGTATCGGCGGAATGCCACCGGTTCGCCGCGCAGGGCCAGGCCGACGGCATACAGCAGGGTGGTGAGATAGGGCACGTCGCGATCCTCGCTGCCGTGGCCCAGCATCAACGGCTGGCTGAAGCCCCGCCGTGGCACGCCCAGATAGTCATGCAGCAGCGCCCAGATGCCCGGCACCGAGGTCAACGGTGCGCGGAACATTTCTCCCGTGTTCGCACCTTCCAGGGTGGCCGCCAGCTGGCCCAGGCACTGCTGGCGCGCCAGCGCGACCCGTGCATGGCCTTCATCGCTGAGTACGCGTGCGATACGCGGCTCCACCTGCAGCAGGCCATCGAGCAGGTAGGCGTGATAGGCATTGAGCGCGCCCGGATTCGGCGTGCGGCTGTCCGGCTTCATCACCAGCGCGGTCAGTTCGACGGCCGTGGGTGTGCCGGTGGTGAAGCTGCCGCGGTACTGCAGCGAGGGTCCATAGGACGGTGCCAGATGGCCGGCAGTGAGCGCGGCAGCGCCGCCCTGCGAATGGCCCACCGATACCCAACGCGGTGACAGCGTGGCATTGCCGAGGAAATGGCGGCTGGCCTTGATGAGATCGATGGCGTTGCGCGCGGAGGTGCGCACGTGCAGGTAGGCGTGGTCACCCGGGCCGCCCAGGCCTTGGTAATCGGCGGCGAGAACGGCATAGCCCTGTGCCAGGAACTGGTCGAGGAAGCGGCCATCGCGCTCGGGCTGATAGGGGCCGGATACCGAAGGCGCGCAGTGGTCGGCGATGCCCTGGGTGCCGTGGGCCCAGGATACGACCGGCCAGCCACCTGCCGGCGCAGGCCCGGCGGGCAGGTAGACCAGCCCGGTCGCCTCGGCCAGGCGTCCGTGATGATCGGGGGTGCGGTAGGCCAGCTTGTAGGCCTGCGCGGCCTTGGAGGGCACCCAGCTGGCGCGGTAGGGCGCGGCCGAGAGCAGGTCACCCGGCTCCGCCGCCAGCGCGACAAGGGGACTGGCGGCCAGCGCGAGCAGGGCAGTGACCAGCAGGGTCGGGCGGGGTCGGAACCGCAGGGACGATGAGGACATGTGGCGCTCCATGCAGGCCGGGATGGCCTTTGCGCCGCATTCTGGGAGCTGTCCTGCGCGCCGACTGCGATGGAAGTCGCAATGATCGCCGGTTCGTAGCATTCCTAGCGGTGACGCCAGGCAAAAAAAAAAGGCCCCGTGCGGGGCCTTCTTCTTACTTCTTTTCCAGTCGCGCGTTGCGCTGGCCGGTGGCGGCGGACTTCTCGCCGGCAAACGGGTTCAGCTTGCGGATCATCCACGGGTACTTCGGCCACTTGCCTTCCAGCCACGGGTGATCCGGCTGGTTCAACTGCAGGACGCGGCGGGCGTCGTCGGCCAGGGTCTTGTTGCCCAGGTGGGTGTAGGACTCGGCCAGCACCGCCACGGCATCGTTCTGGAATGCGCTCTGCGGGTAGTTTTCCAGCAGGTAGTTGGCGCGACCGGCAGCCGAGACCCAAGCGCCGCGACGCACGTAGTACAGGGCATTGTCGAGCTCATGCTGGGCGAATACGTCACGCAGCACCAGCATCCGCTGGCGCGCATCGGCGGCGTAGCGGCTGTTGGGGTAGCGGTCGACCACGATGTTGAAGTCTGAATACGCCTGATGCGGCGTGGACAGATCGCGGCGGCTTGCGTCCAGCGACCATACGCGACGCAGGAAAACCGTATTGCGGTTGGAGTTGGCCAGGCCGCGCAGGTAGTACAGGTACGCGATGTTCCGGTGCGTCGGGTAGGTACGGATGAAGCGGTCGATGCTGGACACCGCGTCATCGTGCTTGCCGGCCTTGTACTGGGCATAGGCCGATTCGATCATCGCCTGCTCGGTGTACGGGCCGTAGGGATACTGTGCCACCAGGCGACGGAAGCTGGCTTCAGCGCCGCTCCAGTTGCCGCCTTGCATCAGCTTGTGGCTCTTTTCGTAGAGCTGTTCGACCGGGGTGCCTTCATCAGGGCGATCGCCCTTGGTGCCGCGGTTGCAGCCAGTGGCGACGATGACCAGCACCAGCAGGAGGGCGGTCAGGCGGACGGGCGCGGAGAGCAGGACGGAGCGTCGGATCATGGGGTCAATGCGGGACGCGGCTGGAATACGAAGGGTCGATGATAGCCTAGTGTCCTGTCCAGCGACTGAAACCGGCTCGCCGGGACCCCAAAATTTCGAAGATGCCCCCTGCCATGTCTGAACAACCCTCCGAATCGGCCCGCCAGGCCATTGTCCCCGACACCTCCGCCGGCCGCCGTTTCGACGCGGTCGTGGCCGAGCTGTTCCCCGAATACTCCCGCTCCCGCCTGACCGAGTGGATCAAGGCCGGCGACGTCCTGCTGGACGGCGCGCAGGCACGCCCGCGCGACGCGCTGCGCGGCGGCGAGGTGGTCACCCTGCAGGTGGTGCTGGAAACCCAGACCAGCGCCGAGCCGGAAGACATCCCGCTGGACGTGCTGTTCGAGGACGAGCACCTGCTGGTGATCAACAAGCCGGTCGGCCTGGTCGTGCACCCCGGTGCCGGCAACCACAGCGGTACTCTGGTCAATGCGCTGCTGTACCGCGACCCGTCGGTGGCGGTGCTGCCGCGCGCGGGCATCGTGCATCGCCTGGACAAGGACACCAGCGGCGTGATGGTCGTGGCCCGCACGCTGGAAGCGCAGACCGCACTGGTCGAGCAGCTGGCCGCCCGTGACGTGCACCGCCAGTACCTGGCCGTGGTGATGGGCGCGCTGGTGGCCGGTGGTACCGCAGATGCGCCAATCGATCGCCACCCGCGCGACCGCCTGAAGATGGGCGTGCGCGAGGATGGCAAGGAAGCGGTGACCCATTACCGCCTGCGCGAGCGCTTCCGTGCGCATACCGCGCTGGAATGCCGCCTGGAAACCGGGCGTACCCACCAGATCCGCGTGCACATGGCGCACCTGCGTCATCCGATCGTGGGCGATCAGCTGTACGGCGGTGCGCTGAAGCTGCCCAAGGGGGCCAGCGACGAGCTGGTGGCCGCGCTGCGCGGCTTCAAGCGCCAGGCCCTGCATGCAGAGACCCTGGAGTTCGTGCATCCGATCAGTGGTGAGCCGGTGCGCAACACGGCGCCGGCGCCGGCCGACATGCTGCACCTGATGAAGGTGCTGCGCGAAGACAGCGCGGCCTTCGCCGAGCGTGAGCGGGACCGCTGGTAATGACTACCGCGCTGCCGCTGCTGCAGGCTGATTGGCCGGCGCCCCCGGGCGTGCATGCACTGACCACGCGCCGGCATGGCGCGGGTATCTCGCCAGCGCCGTTCGCCCAGTTCAACCTGGGCAACCGGCATGCGGCCGACGGTGACACCCCGGCCAACGTCGAGCACAACCGGCAGCTGCTGCAGCAGGGCTTGGCACTGCCATCGGCGCCGCATTGGCTGCGCCAAGTGCACAGCAGCACCGTGCTGCGTTTCGGCGCGCCGCCGGTGGAGGGCGCCAGCGAACCGGTGGCCGATGCCGCGGTGACCTCGGTGCCCGGCGTTGTGCTGGCGATCCTCACCGCGGACTGCCTGCCGGTGGTGTTCGCCGCTGTCGATGGCAGCGAGGTGGGCGCCGCCCATGCCGGTTGGCGTGGCCTGGCCGACGGCATGCTGGAGGCCACCGTGGCCGCCATGCAGACGCCACCGGCGCAGCTGCGCGCGTGGCTGGGCCCGGCAGCGGGACCGGCCGACTACGAGATCGGCGAAGAGGTGTACCACGCCTTCGTCGGCCACGACGCGGCCGCTGCGGCGGCCTTCGTGGCGACCCGCCCCGGTCACTGGAAAGTGGATCTGTTCGCGCTGGCGCGACAGCGCCTGCAGGCCGCGGGCATGGAGCTGGGCAACATCCACGGCGGCACGGTCTCGACCATGGCCGATGCGGATCTGTACTCGCACCGTCGCGACCGCCGCACTGGCCGGATGGCGACGCTGGTGTGGATGGACTGATGCGCGGGGATCGCGCTGCGGGGGCAGAACCTGGCGGCGTGATCGTCTTCGATGGCGTCTGCGCGTTGTGCAGCCGCTGGGTGCGTTTCCTGCTGCGGTTCGACCGGCAGGAACGCTTTCGCTTCGCGGCGATGCAGGGCGCGCAGGGCAGCGCGATGTTGCGCGCGCATGGCCTGGACGCGCACGACCCGACCTCGTTCCTGCTGTTGGACGGGCAGGGCGCGTGGACCGATACCGATGCGATCCTGCGCGTGCTGGCGGCACTGGGTGGTGGCTGGCGCCTGGCGGCCGTACTGCGCGTGCTGCCACGCCGCTGGCGCGACGGGGCCTACCGCGTATTGGCACGCAACCGCTATCGCTGGTTCGGGCGCCATGACACTTGCTACCTGCCCACCCCGGAACAAGCCGCGCGGTTCCTCGATTAAGCGCCGCCGGGCGTGGCCCGGCGCTACCCCGTGCCCGGATCAATGTAGCGCCGGGCCATGCCCGTGGGCGGTCAACCTTCCAAGGCTTCGAGGTAGCTGCGGCGCCAGTGGTTGATGTCGTAGGTGCGCAGGTGTTCCATCATCGCGTGCCAACGTTCCTTGCGCCGGTGCAGCGACATCGTCGCCGCAGTGGCGATGGCATCGGCCACGCCGTCCAGATCGTGCGGGTTGACCAGCAGCGCCTGCTTCATTTCATCGGCGGCGCCGGCCAGCAGGGACAGCACCAGCACGCCGGGATCTTCCGGGTCCTGCGAGGCAACGTATTCCTTGGCGACCAGGTTCATGCCATCGCGCAGCGGGGTCACCAGGCCGACAGCGGCGGCACGATAGAAGCCGGTCAGCGTGGCGTGGGTGAAGTTCTGGTTGACGTAGCGCAGCGGTGTCCAATCCGGCTCGGCATGGCCACCATTGATGTGGCCGGCGATCTGCTCCAGCTGGCTGCGCAGTTGCCGGTATTCGGTGACATCGCCGCGCGAGACCGGTGCGATCTGCAGGTAGGTGAGCGAGCCGCGCTGGTCGGGATGGCGCTGCAGGTAGCGTTCGAAGCCGAGGAACCGTTCGGGCAGGCCTTTGGAATAGTCCAGGCGATCCACGCCGATGGCGAGCTGGCGGTCGCGCAGGCTGCTGCGCAGGTTCTTCACGGCCGCCTTGCTGGCTGCGGTGCTGGCCTGGCGGGCGATCAGCTCGGTGTCGATGCCGATGGGGAACGCTGCGGCTCGGAAGTGACGTCCACCGGGCGCTTCGAGCTTGCCGTTTTCCAGTACCCGGCCACCGCCGAACAGACGCAGGTAGGTCTGGAAGCGATCGGCATCGCGCTGGGTCTGGAAGCCGACCAGGTCATAGGCATACAGCGCCGAGAACAGCCGCAGATGGTCGGGCATGGCCTGCAGCAGGTCGGCCGAGGGCATCGGGATGTGCAGGAAGAAGCCGATGCGGCAGCCGATGCCGCGCTCGCGCAGCATCGCGCCGAGCGGAATCAGGTGATAGTCGTGGATCCAGACGATGTCGTCTTCGCGCAGCAGCGGCGCCAGCTTGTCGGCGAACAGTGCATTGACCCTGTGGTAGGTCTCGCGGGTGCCGCGGTCGTAGTCGACCAGGTCCAGGCGGAAGTGCAGCAGTGGCCACAGCGTGCGATTGGCGAAGCCGTTGTAGTAACCGTCCACATCGCGCTTGGCCAGGTCCATGGTGACGTACTGGATGTCACCATCGCGCTGCTCGTGCAGCGCGCCACTGGCCTCGCGCACGCTCTTGCCACTCCAGCCGAACCACAATCCGCCGCGTTCCTTCAGCGCCGCCAGCAGGCCCACGGCGAGGCCACCGGCACGGTTCTCGCCGGGCACAGCCACGCGGTTGGATACGATGACAAGACGGCTCATGAAGCCTCCTGCCAGGACCGCGACAGGCGCATCGCCGCAGTGATCAGGCCGACATGCGAGTAGGTCTGCGGGAAGTTGCCCCAGGCTTCACCACCGTCGAAGGCAAGGTCCTCCGACAACAGGCCCAGATGGTTGCGTTGCTGCAACAGTGATTCGAACATGTCGCGCGCCTCATCCATGCGGCCGATTGCAGCGAGCGCATCGATGTACCAGAACGTGCAGATGGTAAAGCTGGTTTCCGGTTCGCCGAAATCATCCGGCGCGATGTAACGGTACAGCGCGTTGCCGTGCTTGAGGTCGCGGCCGATGGCCTCGACGGTGGCGACGAAGCGTGCGTCGTTGGCGTCGATGAAGCCGATGTCGGCCAGCAGCAGCAACGAGGCATCAAGGCGATGGCCATCGAAGGTATCGGTGAAGTGGCCGAGCTCCTCGCTCCAGGCTTTTTCCATGATGCGTGCGTGGATGGTATCGGCACGCTCGCGCCAGTACTGTGCACGGTCATCACGCTTCAGGCGCACGGCGATCTTGCACAGGCGATCACACGCCGCCCAGCACATCGCGCTGGTGTAGGTATGCACTTCGGTGCGGCCGCGGAATTCCCACAGGCCGGCATCGGGCACGTCGTGCAGTGCGAACGCCTGTTCACCCAGCGGTTCGAGCCGGGCAAAGGTGTGGCTGTCACCCGGATCCTGCAGGCGACGGTCGAAGAACAGCTGGGTGGAGGCCAGCACCACGCTGCCGTATACATCGTGCTGGCGCTGCACCCAGGCCAGGTTGCCGCGCCGCACCGGGCCCATGCCGCGGTAGCCGGACAGGCTGGGCACTTCGTCCTCGTCCAGCTTGGCTTCGAAGCCGATGCCGTACAGCGGCTGCAGGGTGCCGTCGGTGGTGGCCAGGTTGAAGATGTAGCCGAGGAACTGCTCCATCGTGCGGGTGGCGCCCAGACGGTTCAACGCGCGCACCACGAAGGCGGCATCGCGCAGCCAGCAGTAGCGGTAGTCCCAGTTGCGCACGCTGCCGGGCGCTTCCGGAATCGAGGTGGTCATCGCCGCGATGATCGCGCCGCTGTCCTCGTACTGGCAGAGTTTGAGGGTGATCGCACTGCGGATCACCGCGTCCTGCCATTCCAGCGGGATGGACAGGTACCGCACCCATTCGCGCCAGTAGTCGCGGGTGCGCTGGAAGGCTTCCTGCACGTAGCCGCTGATGGAGCGGTTGAGCGATTCATCCACGCCCAGAATCAGGTGGATGGGATGGTTGAGCACGAACGGCAGGCCATCACGCACGAAGCGCACAGGAACGTCGGTGGTCAGGCGCAGCACATGCTCGGGCAGGATCCAGCGCACGTGGTTGCTGCCCCAGGTGGACTCGGGCACGCGCGCGCCCCAGTCGGCCAGAGGTCGTGCGCGGATCACGATGCGCGGGCTGCCGGACAACGGTCGCACCTGGCGAATGAGGCTGACCGGCCGGTAGAAACGGTCGTTCTGGCGCCAGCGCGGGGCGAAATCGAGGATTTCCAGCGCGCCGCCATGCGCATCGCGCAGCACGGTGCGCAGGATCGCGGTATTGGTGAGGTATTCCTGTTCGCTGCCGGCGAAGTCCTCCAGCTCGATGGCGAAGTCGCCGCCGGTCTGCTGGTTGGGGCTGAGCAGGGCACAGAAGGTCGGGTCGCCGTCGAAGGTCGGCAGGCAACTCCATACAACACGGGCGTGTTTGTCGACCAGGGCGCCGAAGCTGCCGTTGCCGACCACGCCCAGATCAAGATCGGGTTGGGTCATCACGCGGTACATCTCGGTTGCGGCCGTGGGGGCCGGGGTCAATACGCATTCTCACGCAGCCAGGCGTGCACGCTGCGTATGTCGGGCAGCGCGAACACCGCCGCGCTGGGTTCACGTTCGCCGATCAGCACGCTCCAGCCATGCAGGCCATTGGCCGCATCGAAGCCGAATTCATCGGTCAGGTCATCGCCGAGGAACACCGGCAGACGACCACGGAACGGCAGGTACTGCATCAGCCGACGTACGGCTCGGCCTTTGTTGGTAGCCACCGGGACGAATTCGACGACATGGTCGCCCGGCTGCAGGCGATAGCTGGCACGGCCGCGAACATGGCGCTCGGCGAAGGCGCGCACATCGTTGGCTGCATGCGGCGCGCCACGCCAGTGCAGGGCCAGGCCTACGCCCTTGTTCTCGACCAGCACGCCGGGGTGGCCATGGGCGAAACGCATGGCTTGTTGATGAAGCGCATGCAGCCAGTCGGCGGTGTCGTCACCATGCTCATCGCGTATCACGTGCCCGTCCTGCGCACGCAGTTCGTGGCCATGCAGGCCCGCAGCGGGAAGCTTGAGCGGCGCGAACAACTGGTCCAGCTGTTCAAGCGGGCGACCACTGACCAGTGCCACCGCACCTTCCAGGCGATCGCTGATGCGGCCGATGGCTTCACGCACATCGGGGAGAAGCTGCACGGCGTCGGGGCGTGCAGCGAATTCGATCAAGGTGCCATCCACATCGAGGAACAACGCGCAGGCGTCGTCCAGCAATGGAGGTGGCGGACGCAGGGGGAGCGGTTCAGCCATGGCGACCACCATGCCAGCGGCGGCGTGTACGCGGGGTCGAGGTCAGGCTACGGCTGGTGCGGACCAACGGTCCGCACCCACCCGATGGGTGCCGGCGCACCCACCCGCAGCGAGCCATCGCGTCCCGGTGGGTGCCGACCGTTGGTCGGCACGTTGTTCGCAGCAATCAGAACGTGTAGCGCACGCGACCGTAGTAGTACGCACCGTTGCTGCCGATCGGCGACAGCACGTCGTAGGGCAGGTTGCCGAAGTAGTGGATGTCCTCGTTGGAGCGATCCGGGTAGTTGTCGGTCAGGTTCTGCCCACCGATGGCCACGCTCCACTGCGGGGTGATGCGGTATTCCACTTCCGCATCCAGCTGCCACTCGGCCTGGTAGGTCTGGCGGGGAATGTAGCCATCACCGAAGTTGAATACGCGGGTCGCGCTGCCGTAGCGGTTCACCCGGCTGCTCAGCGACCAGTGGTCGTTGCTCCAAGCGGCTGAGAAACTGCCACGGGTGCGCGGGGTGGCGTCGGTCAGCGTATTGGTCTCTTCGATGCCGAACAGCACGTAGTCCGGGTCCAGCGCCTGCAGCTGCGCCGGTGTGGCCAGCACGTTCTTCAGCGTGGTCTTGGTGTAGGCGTAGGTGCCGGTCAACAGCAGCTGGCCATCGCCCAGCGACTGCCGCCAGTTGCTCACCAGCTCGGCGCCGCGGGTGCGCGTGTCGGCGGCGTTGACGAAGAAGCTGGCGCTCTGCAGGCCGCCGACGCCGTAGTTGGTGGCCACGTAATCGGTCAGCGCATCGCCGGTGATGCTCTCGGACAGTGCGATGCGGTCGTCGATGTCGATCTGGAAGAAGTCCAGCGACAGGTCGAAGTGCTCGCCGATGCGGCTGGTGAAGCCGAGCGAGGTGTTCAGCGACTTCTCCGGCTTCAGGTCCTGCGCACCCAGGCCACGGGCGATGGGGTTGTTGACCGAGAGCAGGCGGCCCTGCACCAGCTGGCCGCCGGCGTTGTAACCGGTGGAGGTGGATTCGTAGCCGATCTGCGCCAGCGACGGTGCGCGGAAATTGTTGGAGATCGCGCCGCGCAGGGCGAATGCCGGGGTGAACTCGTAGCGCAGTCCGAGCTTGCCGGTCAGTTCGCCGCCGAAGTCATCGCTGTGCTCGTAGCGCGCGGCCAGGTCGGTGGAGAATTTTTCGCCGAACTGGCTGGACAGGCTGGCGTAGACGCTGGCCACATCGCGCGACAAGGTCGCCGCGTCCTGCGGAGTCAGGCCACCGCCTGCCTGCGAGCCGGTCGGACGATCGGTGTACGGGCCGGCGGCGTAGCTGGCCGGGTCGCCTGGACGGGTCTGGTAGCGCTCGTGGCGGGCTTCGGCGCCCAGGCCCAGGGTGTGGCTGATGCTGTCGCTCTGCGAGAACACGCGGCTCAGGTCGAAGTTGCCCACGGTCTGCGCGTACTCGTAGTCCGCGGTCTTGAAGCGGGTCGGGCTGGTCGGGCCCAGCGAGGCATTCAGCGAATCGCGCAGACGATAGGTGAAGTCGTTCTGGCCGTAATCCAGGCTGCCGTCATAACTCCATTCACCCCACTGCCCACGGATACCGGCCACCGCCTGCACATCGCGGTTCTCGCCTTCGGAGATCGGCCGGTAGCCATTGGGGTAGACCTCCTTCCAGTTGGCATCGCCATCGGGATAGCGGAAGTAGTTCGCGCCTTCGGTATCACGCTGGTTGAAGGTACCGAACGCATAGAACGTCGCGGTCTTGCCCACCGGAATCTCAGTGTTCAGCCACAGATTGATGTCCTTGCTGGCGCCATCGCCGAGCACGTAGTTGCGCTTGCCCTGCAGTGCAAGATTGGCCTCGGTCTGGTCCCACGGCGGAATCTGGTCGAAGCCGGCGCGGTTGGTGCCGTTGCGCTTCTTGTATTCCAGGCCGACGCGCAGGAAGCCGCCGTCTTCGCCCAGCGAGGTGCCGACCTTGGCACTGAGGTTGCCCGTCTGGCCGTCGGTGAGGGTGCGGCCGATCGGCTTGAGGTCGGTGTGGTTGGCGCCGTAGCTGGCTTCGATCTCGCCGCCGTCGCCGCCGTTGTCGAGGATCACGTTGATCACGCCGGCCACGGCGTCAGAGCCGTACAGCGCACCGGCGCCATCGCGCAGTACTTCGATGCGCTTGATGGCGCTGACCGGGATTGCGTTGAAGTCGACCGGGGTGGTGCCCTTGCCGATCTTGCTGTCGGTGTTGACCAGCGCGGTGTGGTGGCGGCGCTTGCCGTTGACCAGCACCAGCACCTGGTCCGGCGACAGCCCGCGCAACTGCGCGGCGCGCACGTGGTCGGCGCCGCCGGAGTTGGACTGGCGGGGGAAGTTGAACGAGGGCAGCAGGGCCTGCAGGGCGCTGCCCAGCTCGCCGTTGACCACGCCGGCCTTGCGGATGTCCTCGGCGGTCAGCACGTCCACCGGCGAGGTGGATTCAAGCACGGTGCGGTCGGCGGCGCGGGTGCCGGTGACGATCACCGTGTCCAGGTTGGTGGCGGCGTCCTGGGCCGAAGCCAGGGCGGGGGACAGGGCGAGCGCGATGGCGAGGCCGAGCGGCGACGCGGACAGGCGGGGGAACATGCGGACTCCAGCAGCAACGACGTGGGGAAGGGGGGGGGAGATAGTTTCACTTACATCCATCCGGATGAAGCGATATATTATCTTGGCGTGAGGAGGCGGTGCGATGCAAGTCCCGGCTCCCATTGCATCTCTTCATGCCCTGCCGGCATGAGGGCATTGGTTGCAGCCGCAACCGAGGCGCAGGTGTACCCTCCGTGCCCCTTCGTCGTGCTTTTTCCCCTTCCCGGAGTGCTGTTCCCGATGAAACACCTTGGCCTTGTCTTCGCCGTGCTGCTGGCCACCAGTGGCTGCGCCAGCCTGTCCTCCAAGGCGCCCAGCGCCTATGCCACCACCGCCGACCTGCAGGGCGACGCCGCGCGTCCGTCCAGCGGCCACGGCTGGGTGCGCAGCGAGCTTTATTTCGGCGTGGGCGAAGAGCAGGGCGCCGGTGACCGCCCGCAGGCCGACACCATCAGCGATGCGCAGTGGCGCGCGTTCCTGGACAAGGAAGTGACGCCGCGCTTCCCGGACGGCCTGACCGTGTTCGATGCCTACGGCCAGTGGCTGTTCCGTGGCGATGCCTCCCCGAACCGCCTGCGCACCAAGGTGCTGGTGGTGCTGCACGAGGACAGCCCGCAGCGCCGCGCCGACATCGAAGCGATCCGTCTGGCGTGGAAGCAGCAGACCAGGCACCAGTCGGTACTGTGGTCGCGGCAGGCAGTTGACGTATCGTTCTGACCTGGACGCGCCACCGTGGCGCTGCAGGGAATGACGATGACACCCAGGGATGTGCTGATGGCGGTGATGCTGGCCGGTCTGTTGGCGCCGGCGGCACAGGCGCAGGACGAGGACCGGGGCCCGCTGCGGTTTTCGCCGGCAGCGGGCGTGCAGGCGGCGGTAGAGGTACAGGAGGACGGCATGCTAGCCGTACTCCTGCAGCCGGCAGGGAAGCGGCAGCGCCTGCTTGGCGCGCCGGACGCCGAGGGACATTCGCGCCTGGGCGCAGAGGATCTCGATTTCGACGGGCGTCCCGAGCTGGTTGCGCGCGCGGCGGTGGGCATGGTCAATGAGGCCGTTGCGGTCTATCGCTTCGACGTGGGCGGCGGTGAGTTCCGCGCACTGAAGGCGGTGACCCATGGACACGACCAGTGCGGTGACCTGATGGGCCTTACCGCCGACGCCGCCACGCGCACGCTGACCGCCAGCTGCCGCAGCGGGCCGATGTGGTACACCGACGTGTATCGCTTCAACGGACCGCAGCTCTATCTGTACCGCGGTGAGAGCGTGTTGATGCTGGGCGATACGCTGAACCGGGCGCTGCACTGGGAAGAGACCGAGAACCAAGGGCCACTGGCGGTGTGGCGTACCTACGATCCCTCCGGCAAGGTGCTGGAAAGCGCCATCGGCGAGGGGCTCGGCGCACCAGCAAGCGGTGCGCCGCTGGTGGGGCTGATGGCGAGCGTGCTGCCTGCGCGCCTGTTCCTGTTCGATCATCCCGGTGCGTCTAGCACGCAGCGCTACCTGGTGCAGGGTGATCGCGTGGAGATGCTGGATGAGCAGGATGGTTGGGTGAAGCTGCGTTATCGCAACCCGAAGCGCGGCGCGGTGACGGGGTGGATCAACGTCAACGATTGACGGCAGCCCTGCCCGGAGTTTGCACGACAAGGCGATCGGCCTCTTGCCCACGGGAGCATCACTTCATCGGGACTAGCCTCGGGGTTCCCCCTTGCAAGGCTGTAGTCCCATGAGCAAGCGCGTTGCCGAGATCGTCGTCGATACCCTGCAGCAGGCGGGCGTCCGCCGTTGTTATGGCATCGTCGGCGACACCCTGAACCATGTCACCGACGCACTGCATCGCAGTGAGATCGAGTGGGTGCATGTCCGCCATGAAGAGGTCGCGGCGTTCGCGGCCGGTGCCGATTCATTGATCAGTGGCCAGCTGACCGCCTGCGCGGGTTCGTGCGGTCCTGGCGGTCTGCACTTCATCAACGGCATCTTCGAGAGCAACCGCAACCGCGCGCCGATGGTGCTGATCGCCAGCCAGGTGGTCACCAGCGAACTGGGCATGGAGTTCCCGCAGGAAGTGGATTTCAAGGCGGTGTACGGCAGCTGCACCGTGTTCTGCGAGCAGGTGCACAGCCCGGCCCAGGCACGGCGCGTGGTGGCGCTGGCCTGCCAGGCGGCGATCAGCCGCCGCGGTGTGGCGGTGGTGATCCTGCCGGCCGACATCAGCGAAGCGGAAGTGAAGCACGATGTGCCGTTCTCGGTGCATTACACCCAGCCGGTGCTGCGCCCCTCCGAGGCCGAGCTGCAGCACATCGCCGAACTGCTGGGGCAGGGCAAGCGTATCGGCATCTATGCCGGCGCCGGTTGCCAGGGGGCACATGCGCAGCTGCTGGAACTGGCGCGGCGCCTGCAGGCACCGGTGGCGCACACATCGCGTGCGAAGGACTTCGTCGAACCGGACAACCCGTACAACATGGGCATGACCGGAGTCTTCGGCATCGAATCCGGGTTCCACACGTTGATGGAGTGCGACACGCTGCTGCTGCTCGGCGCGGATTTCGCCTGGGGCCAGTTCTATCCGGACAAGGCCACGATCATCCAGGTCGACCGCGACGGCAGCCACCTCGGTCGCCGCCATCCGGTGAACCTGGGCGTGGTCGGTGATATCGCACCGACGCTGGACGCGCTGCTGCCGATGCTGCCCCCGCGCGAAGACAGCAGTTTCCTGGACGAATGCATCGAGCACCGCGACAAGGCGCTGAAGAAGCGCGAGCAGGAGGAACAACCCGGCGAAGGCGAACTGATCCATCCGCAGCACCTGACCGCGCTGCTGTCGAAGTACGCTACCGACGATGCGCTGTTCACCGCAGATGGTGGCTCGCCGATGGTGTGGGTGCTGCGGCACATCCGGGTGAATGGCCGGCGCCGCACGCTGACCAGCCTGCTGCACGGCACGATGGCCAACGCGATGCCGCAGGCGCTGGGTCTGCAGAAGGCCTTCCCGGGGCGGCAGGTGATTTCGTTGTCCGGCGATGGTGGGTTGGCGATGTTGCTGGGCGACCTGCTGACCGCGGTGCAGGAGAACCTTCCGATCAAGGTGGTGGTGTTCAACAACGGCTCGCTGAATTTCGTCGAGCTGGAGCAGAAGGTGGAAGGGCTGCTGGACAACTACACCGACCTGAAGAATCCGGATTTCGGGCGGTTGGCCGAGGTGATCGGCTTCCATGGCCGCACGGTGACCCGCAGCGAGGACCTGGAAGAAGCGGTGCAGGATTTCCTGGCCCAGCGTGGGCCGGCGCTGCTGGATGTACACACCAGTCGCGCGGAGCTGGTGATGCCGCCGCAGATCGAGGCCAAGCAGGTGGCGGGCACGGCGTTGTATGCGGCCAAGGCAGTGCTGAGTGGTCGCATCGACGACGTGAAGCATCTGCTGGTGGACAACTTCCTGAAAAAGTGAGGGTTGGGGTCTGATGCAGGGCTGCGCCCTGCACCCGCCGAATCAACGTCAACGTCAAAAGCGGGTATCGGTGGGATGGCGGGGTGGGTCCGGCTGCGGGGGACGCCGTAAACCCCCAGACCGGCCCAGCCGCTGGCGGCTGTGCGTTCGGGCGCTTGCGAAGCAGTGCTTCGCAAGCAAAGCGCCCTCACCCTTGGGGGCTTGGCCGCGGCATCCATGCCGCGGACGCCCCCGCAACCGGACCCACCCCGCCTTCGACAGATTTCCGCGATCTGTTGGAATGGCATGGCCTGTTGCTAGTGGGACCTTGGTCAGCACAGTAGATCCACGCCATGCGTGGATGCTTCCCGGTAGTGCCGGCCGCTGGCCGGCAACCACGCAGATGCCTGAGATCCGGCGCTTGAGAGCGCAGCGACCGGCTTCTGCTTTTGATCTTTTGATTCTCTTCCGTGGCTGGCGCCCGCAGGAAACTGTCCGTGGCCGGCCGGGGTGGGCTGCGCAGGACCGTTGGCGCCATGGATGGCGCCATCGAGCCCCCATGGACGGGTTTACGGCGTGTCCTGCGCAGCCCACCCCGCACGACCCCCTCCGATAGGCTGCTTTCAGCGACCAACCACGAGGGGCTCCGCCGTTGGCTGGAACCCATCATTCCACTCGGGAATTGGCGCGCCGGCCCCGCTGGGCCTACCATCGGCGGTCCCCACCCCCACCGCCCCTTCCATGTCCGCTCCCGCTTCCACCGCGCCTCGCCGCTGGTTCGTCGCTGGCGACTTCAATGGCTTCTTCGGCCTGGTCGTCGACAACCTCTCCATCCTCGGTTTCATCGCCATGGCCCTGGTCGGGATGTTCCAGTTCCCCGCCGACGTGGTCTTCGGCCGCATGTTCCCCGGCACCGCCCTGGGCGTGCTGGTCGGCAACCTGCTGTACACCCTGATGGCACGGCGCCTGGCCGCGCGTACCGGGCGCGACGACGTCACCGCCATGCCGCTGGGCCTGGATGCACCGACCAGCATCGGCATGGCGCTGCTGGTGCTGGGCCCGGCCTTCCTGGCCTTCAAGCAGCAGGGCCTGGACCCGCATGCCGCCGCCATCGCCACCTGGCAGCTGGGCATGGCCTCGCTGGTCATCATGGGCGTGCTCAAGCTGATCCTGTCCTTCTTCGGTGAAGCGGTGACCCGCGCGCTGCCGCGCGCTGCGCTGCTGGGTTCCATCGCGGGCATCGCACTGGTGCTGATGGGCCTGCTGCCGTTGCTGGAGACCCTGCGCTCGCCGCTGGTGGGCTTCACCACGCTGGGCCTGCTGCTGTACGTACTGATCGCCAAGGGCAAGCTGCCGCTGCGCGGCCCCGGTGTGCTGCTGGCCTTCGTGTTCGGCACCGTGCTGTATTACGGGCTCGGCCTGGCCGGCCTGGGTGTGCCCGGCTTCCAGATTCCGGCCTGGGTGCCGCCGCAGGTGGTGCTGCCGCTGCCGACGCTGGGCTTCATCGAGGGCCTGCCGACCGCGATGACCTACCTGCCGCTGCTGTTGCCGTTCGGCTTGCTGATGGTGGTCGGTGGCATCAACGTATCCGAGAGCGCGCGCGCGGCCGGCGATGACTACCGCACCCGCGACATCCTGCTGGTGGAGGCGGTGGCCACGCTCGTCGCCGGCGTCTGCGGTGGCGTTGCGCAGACCACCCCGTACATCGGCCAGCCGGCCTACAAGCACATGGGCGCGCGCAGCGGCTACACGCTGCTGACCGGCCTGTTCGTCGGCATCGGCGGCATGCTCGGCATCATTTCCGGGCTGGTGCAGTGGCTGCCGCTGGCGGTATTGGCGCCGATCATCGTGTACGTGTCGATCGACATCACCACCCAGGCGTTCCAGGCGACGCCGCGCCAGCATGCCGGGGCGATGGTGCTGGGCTTCCTGCCGTCGGCGGCCTACCTGCTGGCGATCAAGGCGCCGGGCTGGATTCCGGCCGAGCAGATGGGCGCGCTGCTGACCCACGTCGATGGCCACGGCCTGCCGGAGCTGGCGGTGATCTTCGCGCTGGGCAACGGCTTCATCATCACCTCGATGCTGTGGATCGCCACCGTCGCGGCGATGGTCGATGGACGCCTGCGCCGCGCCTGCGGCTTCCTGCTGGTGGCGGCGGTGCTCACCCTGTTCGGCCTGATCCATTCGGTGGATCCGCGCGGCGGCATCTACCTGCCGTGGGATCTGCAGGGCCTGGCCCGCGTCATCAGCTGGCAGTTCGCCGGCGCCTATGTGGCGCTGGCCATCCTGCTGGGGCTGCTGTCGCTGCAGAAGCAGGCGGTGAAGCCGCTGGCTGAAAACGCCCATTGACCGGTAGCGCCGGGCCATGCCCGGCGTTGGGTTGCGCTGCCGCCGGGCATGGCCCGGCGCTACTTCTCGCCATCAAGTTCCGGGTAATGCCGGAAGATGCCGTTGGTGTTGAAGGCAAGCCGCCGCTCCGAAGCGAGATAGGCGGCGATGCCGGGCCGTTGTTCCACCCGGTCCTTCAGCGCGCGCAGCAGTGGCAACGTCGGCCACAGCGCCTGCATGCGGCGTGGGAACATGTAGTCCAGCCCGCTCAGCAACTGGAACAGCGACAGGTCCACGTAGGAGTGTTCGCGCAGCGGGTGGCGACCGCCATTGGCCTTCAGCACCTGCTCGAAGTAGCCAAGGAATTTCGGCAGGCGCTCATCGCGCATCGCTGCCGCGCGCGCCCTGGCCTCGGTCTTCTGGTCTTCGTAGTACTTCGACGCGGCGATCGGATGGTGGGTGTCGTGCACTTCGGCCACCAGATCGGCGATGGTCAGCTGCAACTGCAGCGCCTGCATGCGCCGCGAGGCGGCCTGCGGAACCAGATCCAGCGTCGGGCCGAGGAAATCGAGAATGGCCGCGACCTGCGCGATGACCTGTCGCCCCGCCTTCAGGAACGGTGGCGCGAAAGGTTGCGCACCTTCGCTGTGGCCATCGAGGAACGGCTGCATCACGGCGTCGCCGTGCACACGCGCCATGTCCACGTAATCGGCGCCGGCATCTTCCAGCGCCAGCCGCACGAACTCGCCACGGCCCTGGATGCCGGTCCAGTAGTACAACGCGTACTGCATGAAGGCTTCTCCACCCAACAAGAACAGCAGGGTCGCGCGTACCGCGCAAAGCAGGCGTGAACCACAACGGCAGCGGAATGGCTGGGGAACCCCGCCGAACCAGGGCAGTCACACCTTGTCCATGCAGCTGAAAGGCGAGGTTCTGCATCATGCAGAGTGGAAAAGTGGTCTGGCCCTGGGTTCTGGGCGTGGTGGTGGTGGGCGGCGCGGGCACGTGGTTGTTCCGCGACCAGTTGCAGCATCTGGCAGATGGCGTAGCGGTGCCGGTGCAATCCACTCCGACCTCGGCAGGCGCCGCACCGAAGCCCGCTGCTCCCCAGGAACCCGCGCCCTCTCCGATCAAGCATCCGCTGGATTCGGACGCCGCCGCCGACCCGGCACTGCCATCACTGGCCGACAGCGATGCCGCCGCCTGGAGCACATTGAGCGGACTGTTCAAGGGCGAGCGCGCGTTGGCTGCGCTGCTGCGCGATCACCTGATCCAGCGCCTGGTCACCCAGGTCGACAACCTGGACAAGGCCAGTGTGCCGCCTACCGCGCTGGCCTTCCGGCCGCTACCGGGCAGCCTGCAGGTGGAGCCGGGCGAGGGCGGCGAACGCATCGCCGCGGCCAATGCAGCGCGCTATGCGCCCTATGTGCAGGCCTTCACTGCGCTCGACCCGGCGGCGGCGGCCCACGCGTACAAGCGCTTCTATCCGTTGATCCAGCAGGCGTATGTCGATCTGGGCCGTCCTGACGGGTATTTCAATGATCGCCTGGTAACGGTGATCGACCACCTGCTGGACACCCCGGAGCTGGCCCAGGCGCCACTGCTGCAGCGCGATGAGCGGGGCCGCTACCGCTTTGCCGATTCCACCCTGCAGTCGCGCTCGATCGGGCAGAAGGCCTTGCTGCGCATGGACGTGGCGCAGGCACGGGCGGTCAAGCAGCAGCTGCGGGCGATCCGGGCCGCGATCACCCATTGAGGCCTCCAGCGTGCATATCTGATCCGGATCAACGCGCCGACAACACCGCTTCCGGCATGCTGGCCATAGGCTGACTGGCCTTCGAATGCAGTCGCAGCCACCCTTGAAACGGGGTGGGGCAACCGCATCTTTCCAGCATCGCCGGCGCGGGCCGGCCAAGATGACCGATGAGGTTTCGCAATGCGGATGGACAAGCTCACCTCGCGTTTCCAGCAGGCGCTGGCAGACGCGCAGTCGCTGGCGGTAGGCCGCGACAACAGCATCATCGAACCGGTGCACGTGTTCAGTGCCCTGCTGGACCAGCAAGGGGGCAGCACCCGGCCGTTGCTGGCCCAGGCCGGCGTCAACGTGCCGGTGCTGCGCGAACGCCTGGACGAGGCGCTTGAAGCGCTGCCGAAGGTGTCCGGCCAGGCCGGCAACCTGTCGATCGGCAATGACCTCAACCGCCTGCTCAACCACACCGACAAGCTGGCCCAGCAGAACGGTGATGCCTTCATCGCCAGCGAGTGGTTCGTGCTGGCCGCGCTGGAAGACGGCGGCACGCTGGGCATGGCGATGCGCGCTGCCGGTGCCGACAAGGCGCGCCTGCAGACCGCCATCGACAAGCTGCGTGGTGGCGAGAACGTGCAGTCGGAGAACGCCGAAGAGCAGCGGCAGGCGCTGGAGAAGTACACCATCGACCTGACCGCACGCGCCGAGAGCGGCAAGCTTGACCCGGTGATCGGTCGCGATGAAGAAATCCGCCGCACCATCCAGGTGCTGCAGCGTCGTACCAAGAACAACCCGGTGCTGATCGGCGAACCCGGTGTGGGCAAGACCGCGATCGTCGAAGGCCTGGCCCAGCGCATCATCAATGACGAAGTGCCTGAAGGCCTGCGCGGCAAGCGCGTGCTGTCGCTGGACATGGGCGCGCTGATCGCCGGCGCGAAGTTCCGCGGTGAATTCGAAGAACGCCTGAAGGGCGTGCTCAACGACCTGGCCAAGAGTGAAGGGCAGATCATCCTGTTCATCGACGAGCTGCACACCATGGTTGGCGCGGGCAAGGCCGACGGTGCGATGGATGCCGGCAACATGCTCAAGCCGGCACTCGCGCGCGGTGAACTGCACTGCGTCGGTGCGACCACACTGGACGAGTACCGCAAGTACATCGAGAAGGATGCCGCGCTGGAGCGCCGCTTCCAGAAAGTCTTCGTGGGCGAGCCGACGGTGGAGGACACCATCGCGATCCTGCGCGGCCTGAAGGAAAAGTACGCGGTGCACCACGGGGTGGAGATCACCGACCCGGCCATCGTCGCTGCGGCCACCCTGTCCAACCGCTACATCACCGACCGCCAACTGCCGGACAAGGCCATCGACCTGATGGACGAGGCCGCTTCACGGCTGCGCATGGAGATCGATTCCAAGCCGGAGGAACTGGACCGGCTGGAACGTCGCCTGATCCAGCTCAAGATCCAGCGCGAGATGCTGAAGAAGGAAAAGGACGACGCTTCGCGGCAGCGCCTGGCCGATCTGGAAAACGATATCGATGCGCTGGAGCGCGAGTTCTCCGATCTCAACGAAGTCTGGAAATCGGAGAAGGCCGCGCTGCAGGGCACGACCAAGATCAAGGAACAGGTCGAGCAGGCCAAGGTTGAACTGGAGTCGGCCCAGCGCCGGCAGGATTTCGCGCGCATGAGCGAGATCCAGTATGGCGTGCTGCCGCAGCTGGAAAAGCAGCTGGCTGCGGCCCAGGAAGTGGAGAACCACGACTTCAAGCTGGTGCAGGACCGTGTCACCGACGAGGAGATCGCCGAGGTCGTCTCGCGCTGGACCGGCATCCCGGTCAACAAGATGCTCGAAGGCGAGCGTGACAAGCTGCTGCGCATGGAAGAGGTGCTGCACAACCGCGTGGTCGGCCAGGAAGAGGCGATCAAGGTGGTGTCCGACGCGGTGCGTCGTTCGCGCGCTGGCTTGTCCGATCCGAATCGACCGGGTGGATCGTTCCTGTTCCTGGGCCCGACCGGCGTGGGCAAGACCGAACTGTGCAAGTCGCTGGCCGAGTTCCTGTTCGACAGCGCCGACGCGATGATCCGCATCGACATGAGCGAGTTCATGGAGAAGCACAGCGTCGCACGCCTGATCGGTGCGCCCCCCGGCTACGTGGGCTATGAGGAAGGCGGTTACCTCACCGAGGCCGTGCGCCGTCGCCCGTATTCGCTGATCCTGCTGGACGAGGTGGAAAAGGCGCATCCGGATGTGTTCAACATCCTGCTGCAGGTACTGGACGACGGTCGCCTGACCGATGGCCAGGGCCGCACGGTGGACTTCCGCAATACCGTCATCGTGATGACCTCCAACCTGGGTTCGCACCAGATCCAGGACATGAGCGGCGATGACACGCCGGAGGCCTACACGCAGATGAAGGCGGCGGTGATGGGCGTGGTGCAGGCGCACTTCCGTCCGGAGTTCATCAACCGGTTGGATGACATCGTGGTGTTCCATCCGCTGGACAAGCAGCAGATCAAGCAGATCGCGCGCATCCAGATGCGAGGCCTGGAAAAGCGCCTGGCCGAGCGTGGCCTGAAGCTGGTGGTGTCCGATGCAGCGTTCGATCTGCTCGGCAACGTCGGCTTCGATCCGGTCTACGGCGCGCGTCCGCTGAAGCGTGCGATCCAGGCACAGCTGGAAAACCCGCTGGCGCAGAAGATCCTGTCCGGTGCGTTCGTCAACGGCGATACCATCGAAGTGGGCAACGACGGCGGCCATCTGGTGTTCGCCAAGGCCTGATGCGTGCAACGGGGCGCTGCATGATCGCAGCGCCCCGTCTCTTTGCCAGCGCGAACGTCGGTGTCCGGCGCTCGCCGGCCATGCTCAGAACCGGTGCGTATACCCGGTCATCAACCCGAACTGGTTGGCCTTCTGCACGATCGGGCTGTCGGCGGCGTCGCCGAGCAGGCGGGTGCCTTCCACGGCGATGTACCAGTTGCCGTTGCGACCAGCGCGATGGCTCCATTTCATGCCCAGCCCGGCGCTGACCAGGCCGGCCTTGGGCTTGTGCTGGGCGAACCCGGTGCGAGCGGCCTGGTCGGGGCTGACGCCGTACCAGGTCTGCATATAGCCGCGGTTGCCGTAGTCGGTGGAGACGCTGCCGCTGACCACGCCACCGGCCAGATCGAACAGCGGCATCTCCAGGTTCAGGTGGATCTGCTGGGTGGCAAGGCCGTTGTCGCCCTTGTCGTCGTCTTTCAGCGTGTACTGCCAGGAACCACTCAACACCGCCTCACCCAGCGTATAGCCAGCCGCCAGGCCGACCAGGGGCCGGGTATCGATATCGCCCATGCCACGCAGGAAGTCCGAGCCGCCGAGGATCGAGTTCTTCTCGCGTCGGCTGCCGCTGCCGCCGACGTAGGCACGCACGCGGGTGTGTTCGCCGATCGCCGTGCCCCAACCCGCACCGCTGGTACCCAGAAACCAGCCTCCCGGCGAAGTCACGTCGAACGACAGCGTCGGTGCGGCCTGGAATTCCTCGCTGCCGCTGTAGCGCGGGGCAACGCCGCCACCGGCGGCAAGCTCGAAGGTCCATTGATCCTCCTTGGCATGCGCTGTGGACGTTGCGAACAAGGGCAGCAGGGCCAGGCCGAGCAGGGTGGGGAAACGGCGACGGTGGGACATGGCAACTCTCTACAGTGGGAGGAAATGCAGTGCGCGCATCCGGCGCGTGCTGCTGGGTCGACAGCGTGGCGGGATGCCACCGACCAATCCGTCCGCAGTTGTGCGGGAGTTGTAAGCAACTGTAAGCGCGGCCCGTGGCGTTCAGCTGGCAGCCAGTGGCCAGTGCATTTCCAGGCGTGCACCGCCCAGGGTCGCGCGTCCCACGCGCAGCTCGCCGTGGTGACGAACCGCGATGCGCCCGGCGATGGCCAGGCCAAGACCAAAGCCGCCGGTGTCGCGGCTGCGGCTGTCATCCAGACGGGTGAACGGGCGCAAAACCTTCTCGCGATCGCCTTCGGCAATGCCGGGGCCATCGTCATCCACGCGCAGGCAGGCCTTGCCGGCCACGCTGACCAGTGACACCTCCACACGGGTGCGTGCATAGCGCATCGCGTTGCCGACCAGGTTGCTCAGGGCCAGCTGCAGCAGGCGTGGCTCGGCATCCACGCGTGGCAGCGCGCTGGGCCAGACCTGCAGCACCAGGCCCGCGCGCTCGGCATCGCGCCGTGCGTCTTCCATGCAGGCCTGCAGCCAGTCGTTCGCCTCGATCCGCTGCATGGGCTCGGCGTCGTTGGGATGCTCCAGACGCTCATAGGCCAGCAGTTCGCTGACCAACCGGTTGAGCTCGGCCAGATCACCATGCAGGCCGGCAGCAAGGTGTGCCCGCCGCGCCGGGTCGTTGCTGTCCTGCATCAGATCCAGGCCGAAGGCCAGGCGTGCGATCGGCGTGCGCAGCTCGTGGGAAATGGCATGGGTAAGATCGCGCTGCCGTTGCACCAGTTCGGCCACGCGCGCGGCCATGCGGTTGGAATGCTCGACGATGACCCGGATCTGCGAGCGTGGTGATACCTGCGCACGTGCCTGCAGGTCGCCGGCACCGATGCGATCGGCATGACCGCGCAGCGCTTCCAGGTCGCGCCACAGCAGGCGTACCCAGGCATACAGGCAGGCGCCGACCAGCAGCAGGATGCACAGGTAGGCGGCGGCGGTCATGTACAGGGTCATCTGCACCTCGCCGGGAAGGCGCAGCTGCAGCCAGCGTCCGTCAGTCCCCTCGATGGGCAGCAGCACCTGCTGGTAGCGCTCACGGACGATGAAGCCGTCCCCGCGCAGGGCACTGCGCTCGTCGTCATCGAGCACGGGCGGTGCATCCAGCAGTGACAGCGCAATGCCGTAATGCGGCTGCCACTGCAGCAGGCGCTGCTGTTGCTGCTGGCGGTCCAGGCCGGCCAGTCCGCTACGCAGCGCATACACCTGTCCGCGCACCTGTTCGACGAAGACTCGTTCCTGCAGGGGCGTGTAGATGCGGTCCAACAGGTGGTTGAGGCTGAACACCGACACCAGCAGGCAGCCGCCGGTGACGAACCACAACCACAGGAACAGGCGCTTCACGCCGACCAGGCCGAGGGGTTGAACTGGTAACCGCGGCCCCACACGGTCTTGATCCGGCGCGGTTCGCGCGCGTCATCGCCCAGCTTGCGGCGCAGCTTGCCGATGCAGACATCCACGCTGCGGTCCAGGCCATCGAAACCGATGCCGCGCGCCGCCTGCAGGATCTGGTCGCGCGAGAGGATCTGCCCGGGCTGGCTGGCCAGCAGCCAGAGGATCTCGAATTCGGTGGTGCCCAGCTCTACGGGCTGCCCATGCAGGTGGACCTCGCGCTGCACGCGATCGATCAGCAACTCGCCATGCATCAGCCTGCACGGCATCCCGGCAGGACCGCTGCCATGGCGACGGCGCAGCAGCGCGCGCAGGCGCGCCAGCAGCAGGCGCGGCTCGATCGGCTTGTGCACATAGTCATCGGCGCCGGACTCCAGGCCCAGCACCTGTTCGATATCGTCCTCGCACGCCGTCAGCATCAGGATCGGCACGTCGGAAAAACTGCGGATCTGCCGGCACACGTCGATGCCACCGAGGCCAGGCAGCATCAGGTCCAGCACCACCAGTTCCGGCGCGTGCTGGCGGCAGGCCGCGCTGGCCAGGTCGCCACGCGGCACGTGCTGCACGGCAAATCCATGTTCGCTCAGGTAGTCGCTGACCAGCTCGGCCAGGCGGCGGTCGTCCTCGACCAGCAGCACCTGGGTCGGGTTGCCGGCGGCGGGAGTCCACAGGGAGGGCTGCATGGGTAGGGCGTCCTTGTCCGGGGCGAAGGGCCCGGCGGCGAAGCCTAGCAATGGCCCATGACGACTGCCTGAATCCCGGGCAACCTGATAACCGCCGGTACTGGCGTCATCGCCAGGGGCTCTCAATGGCGGTCGATGGCTGGCCTATGGTGGGCGTTTCCCCGGATGGAGCCTGGCGCAATGAGCGATCCGCAGTGGCAACTGGAAACCCTGGCCGTGCACGGCGGCTACCGCCCCGACCCGACCACCCGCGCGGTGGCGGTGCCGATCTACCAGACCGTGGCCTACGCATTCGATGACACCCAGCATGGGGCGGACTTGTTCGACCTGAAGGTGCCGGGCAACATCTATACGCGCATCATGAACCCCACCACCGACGTGCTGGAGCAGCGCGTTGCGGCGCTGGAAGGGGGCATCGGCGCGTTGGCACTGGCTTCCGGGCAGGCCGCGATCACCTATGCGATCCAGACCATTGCCGAGGCCGGCGACAACATCGTCGCTGCCAGTGCGCTGTATGGCGGCAGCCTCAACCTGCTGGCGCACACGCTGCCGCAGTACGGCATCCAGGCGCGTTTCGCAGATCCGGCAGATCCGTCCGCGTTCGCCGCGCTGATCGATGAACGCACCAAGGCGGTGTTCGTCGAATCGATCGGCAACCCGCGCGGCAACGTCACCGACATCGCCGCCATCGCCGAGGTCGCGCATGCGGCCGGCGTGCCGTTGATCGTTGACAACACGGTGGCCACGCCATTCCTGCTGCGCCCGTTCGAACATGGCGCCGACATCGTGGTGCACTCGCTCACCAAGTACCTCGGTGGCCACGGCACCAGCCTGGGTGGGGCGATCGTCGATTCCGGCCGCTTCGACTGGACGGCACAGCCGCAACGCTTCGCCCGCTTGAACCAGCCCGATCCGAGCTATCACGGCGTGGTCTATACCGAAGCGCTCGGCGCGGCGGCCTACATCGGCCGTGCCCGGGTAGTGCCGTTGCGCAATACCGGCGCAGCGTTGTCACCGTTCAACGCCTTCCTGATCCTGCAGGGCATCGAGACCCTGGCGCTGCGCATGGAGCGGATCAACACCAATGCGCTGGCTGTGGCGCAGTACCTGCGCGCGCATCCGAAGGTGGCGTGGGTGCGTTATGCCGGGCTGGCCGACGACCCCGAACATGCGGCGGCGCAGCGTTATCTGGGCGGCCATGGCTCCGGTGTGCTGACCTTCGGACTGCCGGGCGGGCGCGTTGCCGGCGCCCGCTTCCTCGATGCCCTGAAACTGTTCACCCGGCTGGTGAACCTGGGCGATGCCAAGTCACTGGCCACCCATCCTGCGTCGACCACCCATCGCCAACTGGATGCGGCCGAACTGGCCAGGGCCGGGGTCAGCGAGGACACCGTGCGCCTGTCGATCGGCATCGAGCACATCGGTGATCTGCGCGCGGACCTGGAACAGGCTCTCGCCCAGGCCTGAGGGCGGGCAATCGCGCAGGATCGGTCACGCACCCCGCTAAAGGATCAGGCACGATCGCAGCCAGGTCCTCAGCGGAGATGGTCATGAAGCGGCTTGCAGGCCTGCGCCAGGCGCAGGGAATCGAACGGGTCATCGACCATCTGCAGGGCTGCCTGCGTGAGCAGCAGGCACTGCCGGATGTAGCGTCACTGGCGACTGTCGCCCATCAGTCGCCCTATCACTTCCAGCGCCTGTACCGGGCACTGACCGGGGAAAGCCCCGGACAGACGCTGGACCGGCTGCGCCTGCTCAACGCCCTGCAGGCGCTGCAGCAGCCCGATGCAAGCGTCACCGACGCTGCGCTGGCCGCTGGATATGAGAGTGCGCAGGCCCTTGCGCGGCGCTGCAGGCAGCGCCTGGATACCACCCCGCGCGCGCTGCGCGCCGATGCAGCGCTGCGGCAGCAGTGGCAGCAGCTCTTGGCGCATCCACCGGCCGACGTGGACGCAGTGACCGCCGCCCCGCTGAAGGTGGAAGTGTGCGCGCTGCAGCCGTTCGAGGTCGTGCTGCTACGCGCGAAGGGGGCCTTCGGTGATCTCGATGCCAGCTTCGGCCGCCTGTACCAATGGGCGCAGGCGCAAGGGCTGGCCGACGATCTGCTACACCTGGTGGGCATCGCCATCGATGACCACCGGGACGTACCCGCGCAGGCGCACCGCTTCGACTGCGGGATGGGATTTGCCACCGCGCTGCCACAACTTTCGTCGCCGCTGCGGCGGCAGGCCCTCGGCGTCGGTCCGCATGCGGTCGTCCACCATGTCGGCCCCTATGAGCAGCTGCAGGCCGTGGGGGATGCACTGCTGCGCGACTGGTGGCCGGACAGTGGGCACGCGCTTGCCGAAGCGCCACTGTACTTCCACTTCCTGGATGATCCCGAACAGGTGCCTGCCCACCAGTTGCGTGCCGACGTCTGCCTGCCGCTGGCAGGCTGATACCTGCTGGCTTGGTCGTCATCGCCAGAGGCGATCACCACCACTGCAGGAAAGCGTTACGGTAGAGACGCTCTCCAAGGGCGTGGCGATATCATCCCCGGCCGATGCGGGTCGGCCGGGGATTTTTTTGGGCGCAGCCAACCCAGGTAGATCCACGCCGTGCGTGGACGCATTTTGATGCACTGTCGAAATACTCGATTCCGATGGAGACCCATCCACGCATGGCGTGGATCTACTGTGTCGACCAAGGTCGACACCTACCAACAGCGGCACCGAACGCCGTACCCGCAGCTCGCTGAAATCTGTGGAAGGCGGGGTGGGTCTGGTTGCGGGGGTGTCCGCGGCATGGATGCCGCGGCCAAGCCTCCAGGGATGGATTCACGGCGTCCCCCGCAACCGGACCCACCCCGCCTTCCCACAGGAACCCCGCTTCTGCTTCGGCTGTGGCTGTTGAGGTTGCCGGCCAGCGGCCGGCACCACAGCGGGTGCCGGGCGCAGCCCGGCCGCACCCTCACACCACCGGGATGCTGTGCTGCCCAAGACTGCGGTACGGCGGGGTGGCCATCACCATCTCCGCCAGCGAGTAGGCCAGCTCGCGCTCGGCCATTACCGTGCCGTCGGCACCGTGTTCAAGCAGATGCTTCACTTCGGCATCGCTGTGCGCGCGCGCCAGCAGGGTCAGGTTGGGGTTGATCGCACGCAGCTTGGCCAAGGTCTCACCGGCTTCCAGCGGCTGCGGGATCGCCAGCACCGCGATCTTCGCGCGCTCGGGATGGGCTTCGGCCAGCACCTTGTCCGAGGCGGCGCTGCCGCGGATGCCGGGCAGGCCGGCGGCATGCGCCTCGGCCACGTGTTCCTTGTTGTCGTCGATGATCATCACCGGCACGCCACGGTCGCGCAGCACCTGCGCCAGCGCGCTGCCGACGCGGCCATAGCCGATGACGATGGCATGGTCGTGCAGGTCCAGCGACGGCCCCGGTGGCAGCTCGGTCTCCACCGCGGTGGGCGTGGTTTCCTGGTGCTTCAGCAGCCAGCGGTCGAGCAGGCCGAACACCAGCGGGTTGAGCATGATCGAGATCAGCGCGCCGGCCAGCACCAGCGCCTGGCCGGTCGGAGGCAGGATCTTCAGGGTCACGCCGAGGCCGGCAATGATGAAGGCGAACTCGCCGATCTGCGCCAGGCTGGCCGAGATCGTCAACGCGGTGCCGGTGGGGTGGCCGAACGCGCGCACGATGAAGAACGCCGCCGCCGATTTGCCGAACATGATGATGCCGGCGGTGGCCAGCACCTGCCACGGGTGCTCGATCAGGATGCCGGGATTGAACAGCATGCCCACCGAGACGAAGAACAGCACCGCGAACGCGTCGCGCAGCGGCAGGGAATCGCTGGCCGCCTTGTGGCTGAGTTCCGATTCATTGAGCAGCATGCCGGCGAAGAACGCGCCCAGCGCGAAGGACACACCGAACAGCATCGCCGAGCCGAACGCCACGCCCAGCGCGATCGCCAGCACCGACAGGGTGAACAGTTCGCGCGAGCCGGTACCGGCAATGCGCTCCAGGATCCACGGAATGACCCGGCGGCCGACCACCAGCATCACCGCCACGAACAGGCCCAGCTGCACGAACGTCCAGCCGATGCTGGCCAGCACGCTGCCGAGGGTGTGGTGTTCATTGGCCGCGTCGGGCCCGAACACGCCGGCCATCACCGGCATCATCACCAGTGCCAGCACGCAGGCCAGGTCCTCGACGATCAGCCAACCGACCGCGATCTTGCCGCGCTGGGTTTCCAGCAGGCGGCGCTCTTCCATCGCGCGCAGCAGCACTACGGTACTGGCCGTGGCCAGCGCGAAACCGAACACCACGCCGTGGATGACTGGCCAGCCCATCAATGCCGCCAGGCCCCAGCCGAGCAGGGTAGCGACCAGGATCTGGCCGATGGCACCGGGAATGGCGATGGCCTTGACCGCCATCAGGTCCTTCAGCGAGAAGTGCAGACCGACGCCGAACATCAGCAGCATCACGCCCAGCTCGGCCAGCTGGTTGGCCAGTGCCTGGTCGGCGACGAAGCCCGGCGTGAACGGCCCGACGCAGATGCCAGCAACCAGGTAACCGACCAGAGGAGACAAGCGGAGCTTGTTGGCCAGCGCGCCGAAGATGAAGGCGAGCCCGAGACCAACGGCAACGATGTTGATCAGGTCGGTGTCATGGTGCATCGGCTCTCGCAGAAATCAGGGGGATGCCCCGATTTTCACCTAATGAGCCAAATGCGGCAAACCTTTGGAGCAAATAGGGTCAGATCCCTTTTCCTGCAGGAAAAGGGATCTGACCCCGGATGAACCCGCCGGGCAGGGCCCGGCGCGCCCGTTACCGCTTACCAGTTGTACTTGATCCGCCCGTACACATACGCGCCATTGAAGCCGAACGGCGAGTAGTTGCTGTACGGCAGCATGCCGAAGGTCGAGTTCTGCAGGTCCTCGGTGCGGTCCGGGTACTCGTCCAGCAGGTTGTCGGCGCCCACCGTCAGCGTCCAGTTCGCACTCGGCTTGTAGCTGGCCGAGGCATCCAGCACCCACTTGTCGCCGTAGGTCTGGTCGCGCGCGGCGGTGGCTGAGTTGCGCACCGTGAACTCGCCGTAGCGGGTCGCCGCCAGGCCCAGTTCCCAGTGATCCGAACGCCAGGTGCCACTCAGGATCGTCTTGTCACGCGGATAACTGTCCTCGATGCGGCCGATTTCATCGCGGCCGATCAGCGACTGGGTCAGGCCCAGCGTGCCGAACACCGCCGGCGTGCCACCCACGCGCTGCACTTCGGTGTCGTTGTAGCTGTAGGCCGCGGTCAGTTCCAGGCTGCTGGCGCTGAACGGCACGGTGTAGCTGGACACGAAGTCGACGCCGCGGGTGCGGGTGTCCAGGCCGTTGGTGAAGTACGAGAACGCAGTCACCTGCGGCAGGCCGAGCGTGGTCAGCAGCGCGCTGCTGGCGGCATTGGTGCTGATGCTGGACGACAGCGCGATGCGGTCGTCGATGTCGATCTGGTACGCGTCGACGGTGATGTACAGGCGATCCACCGGCTGCAGCACCAGGCCCAGGCTGTAGGAGGTGGAGGTCTCGGCCTTCAGCGGCGACGCGCCCAGTGCCTGTGCGGCCGGGCTGGTGGTCGGGAAGGTGCCGCGTTCAACGAACACGCCGTTGAGGAACTGGCTGGTCACCGCCTGGTAGCCCTGCTGGGCCAGCGACGGTGCGCGGAAACCGCTGGAGGCGGTGGCACGCAGCGCCACCTTGTCGGTGAAGGCATAGCGCGCCGACAGCTTGCCGGAGAAGCGGTCGCCGAAGTCCGAGTAATCCTCGTAACGACCAGTGACACCGGCGGAGAACTTCTCGCTCAGGTCCGCTTCCAGGCCCGCATAGACCGCGTAGTTGTGGCGGTCGGTGTGCACTTCGTTGGTCGGGGTGAAGCCGCCGAAGCCCTGCGCACCGGTGCCGGTGTAGGAATTCAGCTCGCCCGGGCTCTGGTCCCACTTCTCGCGACGGTACTCACCGCCGAAGGACAGCGTGACCGGATAGGCCAGGCCCCAGTCCAGCGACTTGGTCAGGTCGGCGTTGAAGATGTCCTGCTGGTACTTCAGCGTGCCGTCGTAGAACGAACGCGGGCTGGTCGCGCCCAAGCTGTAGTTGATGCTGTTGCGGGTGTGGAAATCCAGGGTGTTCTCGCCGTGGTTCAGGCTCAGGTCCCAGGTCCAGCCGTTGTCGGTGTTGCCTTTGACCCCGGCCACCAGCGAGCGGTCCTTGGAGTACTGGTTGATCTCCGGCACGAAGCCGTCGGGGTAGGTCTGCGCCAGCAGCGCGGTCTGTCCGTTGTGGTTGCGCGAACGGTAGAACGCGAACGAGGTGATGTCGCGGTTGCTGAGCAGCGCGCTCGCATAGCCGGTCACGTGGTCGCTGAAATCAAAGCTGGCATTGGCCGACGCCGCAGTGGCGTCCACGCGCGGGTCGCCGACGATGAAGGTGGTCTGGCCCACGGACGGGTAGTTGACGGTGTTCGGCGTGGTGCCGCGATAGGGGCCGGCGCGGTCGCTCTCGTCCTGCTGGCTGATCTGGCCGGCCACGTGCACGCGGCCACGGCCGTTGCCGAATTCCACGCCGGTATCGCCGGACAGCTGGTACTTGTTGCCGTCGCCGGCCGAGTACTGGCCGTAATCGACGGCCAGGCTGCCACCGCTGCCGCTGCCCTTCAGCACGATGTTGATGACGCCGGCGATGGCATCCGAACCGTACTGTGCCGAGGCGCCGTCACGCAGCACCTCGACGCGCTCGATGGCGGCGATCGGAATCGCGTTGATGTCCACCGCCGACGAACCGCGGCCGATGCTGCCGTTGACGTTGATCATCGCCGAGGTGTGGCGGCGCTTGCCATTGACCAGCACCAGCACCTGGTCCGGCGACAGGCCGCGCAGCTGTGCCGGGCGCACACCGCTGGTGCCGTCGGTCAGCGCGGGGCGCGGGAAATTCAGCGACGGCAGCGCGCGCGACAGCGCGGTGGCCAGCTCACCGGTACCGGTGGACTGCAGGATCTCGGGGGTGATGATGTCGATAGGCGACTGCGATTCGGCGACCGTGCGGTCGGCCACGCGGGTGCCGGTGACGATCACCGTATCCAGGGTGTTGGCGGCGGTGCCGGCCTGCTGGGCGGCGGCAACGAACGGAGAACCACCGAGTGCGACAGCGACGGCGGCGGCGATCAGGCTGGTCTTGCGGGTCATCGGGAGGGGGCTCCGGTTGGCGGGATGGCACCGGAATCGACATCACGGGGGTGAGGCGGACGACGGTTGTTGCGGTGCGCAATACAGGAATTAACGGGATATTCAGTGCCTGTCAAATGCCGGTCATCAGAAAAAACGTTGCAGCAGCAACCATTTAGCTGCGACAGGCAGTGACGGGGGAGGGGCCCGGGAGGCGCGCGGACAGGACGTGGGAGAGAGGAACGTCGGCCGTCGCGCATCCCGGGGCGCGTCAAGTATTCGTTAACGTTAGAATTGCGTCGCAGGAACAGTGCTTACCAGCACATTCCATTCGGTTATATGGACGCCTCCCCCCATGATTTCGCTTCGCAATTTCGCCTTGCGCCGCGGCGAGCGGCTGCTGTTGTCCAATGTCGACCTGACCCTGCATGCCGGTTACCGGGTAGGCGTGGTCGGCCGCAACGGTGCTGGCAAGTCCAGCCTGTTCGCGGCGGTGAAGGGCGAACTGGAGGCCGACAAGGGTGACGTCGACCTGCCGGGCAAGATCCGCATCGCCAGCGTTGCCCAGGAAACCCCGTCCCTGCCGGACCCGGCGCTGAGCTTCGTGCTGGGCGGTGACATCGAAGTGGCTGCGGTGCTGGCTGCCGAAGCCGACGCCACCGCCCGCGAAGACTGGGAAGCGGTGGCCGAGGCGCATACGCGCATGGCTGAGCTGAACGCCTACGACGCCGAAGCGCGTGCCGGCAAGCTGCTGCATGGCCTGGGCTTCCCGGCCGAAACGCACCACCGCGCGGTGTCCTCGTTCTCCGGCGGCTGGCGCGTGCGCCTGAACCTGGCCCGCGCGCTGATGATGCCCAGCGACCTGCTGCTGCTCGACGAACCGACCAACCACCTGGATCTGGACGCGGTGTACTGGCTGGAACAGTGGCTGCTGAAGTACCCCGGCACCCTGCTGCTGATCTCGCATGACCGCGAGTTCCTCGACAACGTGGCCACCCACACCCTGCACCTGCACGGTGGTGGCGCCAAGCTTTACCCGGGCGGTTACACCGACTTCGAGCGCCAGCGTGCCGAACAGCTGCGCCAGCAGCAGATCGCGCATGAGAAGGAACAGGCCGAGCGCGCCCACCTGCAGAGCTTCATCGACCGCTTCAAGGCCCAGGCCAGCAAGGCCGCACAGGCACAGAGCCGGATGAAGCGCCTGGCCAAGCTGGCCGGCACCGAGGCGGTGCGCGCCGAGCGCGAATTCCGCATCGAGTTCGCACCGCCGGCCAAGCTGCCGTTCTCGCTGATCCGCCTGAACCACGTCGAGGCCGGCTACGGCAGCGATTCGGTGATCCTGCACAACGTCGGCTTCGGCCTGGAAGCGGGCCAGCGCATCGGCCTGCTGGGCCCCAACGGCGCCGGCAAGACCACCCTGGTGAAGACCCTGGTGGGCGAACTGGCACCGATTGCCGGCGAGCGCGCCGCGCACCCGGACCTGCGCATCGGCTACTTCGCCCAGCACACGGTCGAGTCGCTGCATGAAGGCCAGTCGCCGATGGAGCACTTCCGCGACCTGGCCCCGGATGCACCGAACCAGTCGTTCCGCGATTTCCTCGGCAAGTGGAATTTCCCGGGCGACCGTGCCTTTGAACCGGTGGATGGTTTCTCCGGTGGCGAGCGTGCACGCCTGGCGCTGGCATTGATCGCCTGGCAGCAGCCGAACGTGCTGTTGCTGGACGAACCGACCAACCACCTTGACCTGGAAATGCGCGAAGCACTGGCCGAAGCACTGGCCGATTTCGATGGCGCGATCGTGATGGTTTCGCATGACCGCCACCTGATCGGCCTGGTCTGTGACACCTTCTGGCGTGTGGCCGACGGCGTGGTCGAACCCTTCGATGGTGACCTCGATGCCTACGCCGCCTGGCTGCGCACGCGCCCGCAGGCGCAGGGCACCAAGGCACGCATGGAGCAGGTGGAGGAACCGGTGGTGGTCACGACCGCACCGGTCGCGCAGGTGGTGCAGAAGAAGCCGGTCAACCCGCACAAGCTGGCCAGCGCCGAAGCCAAGGTCGCCGAGCTGGAAGGTGTGTTGGCCGAACTGGACCGGCAGCTTGCCGACTCGAGCAACTATGCCGATGCCACGCGCATGGCCGTGCTCGGCCGCGACCGCGAAGCCGCCGCCGCACAGCTGGAAAAGGCCGAAGCGGCCTGGATGGAACTGCTGGAGTCCTGATTCCATCGGTAGCGCCGGGCCATGCCCGGCGGCTTCTTCCAACCGCTGCGCGCGCCGGGCATGGCCCGGCGCTACCCGCGGCGCGCGTGTTTCATCCCTGAGTCTGCAGCCATTCGCGGAACCGCTTGGCCGGTTCCCGTTCGGCACGCGAGCGCAGACGGGTCAGCCAGTAGCGACCCAGCTCCAGCGTGGTGGCAAACGGCTGCAGCAGCCGGCCCTCGGCCAGGTCCGCTTCGAACATGCGCAGCGGCAGCAGGGCAACGCCTGCGCCACCGGCCGCAGCTACCGCCAGCGTCAAGGACGAATCGAACACCGGTCCGCGTGCTTCCACGCCGTTGGCCCCGGCCATCTGCAGCCAGCGTGGCCATTCGTCGCTGCGGTACGAACGCAGCAGCGGCAAGGCCGCCAGGTCGCGCGGATGCTTCAGCCGCCGCGCCAGTGCCGGCGCGCACAACGGCGCGAACGGCGCGTCCAGGATCGCCGTGCAGGCCTGTCCCTGCCAGTCGCCATCGCCGAAACGGATCGCCAGGTCCAGGCCTTCACCGGCCAGGTCGATGCGGTTGTTGTGGGTCTGCAGCCGCAGTTCGATATCCGGGTGGGCCGCATCGAACGCGGCCAGCCGCGGCAGCAGCCAGCCGGTGGCGAAGGTGCCGACCACGCCGATCGTCAGCACTTCCCGCGCCGGGCCACCGGTGTAGCGGGCGATGCTGGCTGAAATGCGCTCGAAGGATTCATTGAGCACCGGGTACAGGGCTGCTCCTTCCTCGGTCAACGCCACGCCGCGGGGCAGGCGGTGGAACAGGCGGATACCCAGCCGGTCCTCCAGTCCGCGTATCTGGTGACTCAGCGCCGCCTGGCTGACGCAGAGTTCCAGCGCGGCCCGGGTGAAATTCTGGTGCCGGGCAGCCGCTTCGAAGGCGCGCAACGCATTCAGCGAAAGGGTGGGGTGCAGCATGGGGACGTGTGAGGCAGGATGATGGCTGATGGTAGCGCCTTGCCATGGGTGTTGGATAAATAAAGGGTTTAATGCGTCATGCATGAATTATTCTCATGGCTGACGCTGAAAAAACGCGCTGGTCGCCTTTGCCCACCCTTTCAATAATCGGGACAGCTTCCACGAGGATTCCGCATGCTTGCCCGTCGTCGATTCCTGCAGTTCAGTAGTGCCGCAGTCGCCTCCACCCTTGCGTTGCCGCTGCTGGCCCGGGCTGCCGCACCCGCCACCGTGCCCGCCACACCGGTCGATGCCGCCATCGCCGCCGCCGCCGACTTCGCCGCACTGGAAAAGGCGTGCAGCGGTCGACTCGGCGTAACCCTGCTCGACAGTGCCGGTAGTCGTCGCCTCGGCCATCGCCAGGACGAACGCTTCCCGCTGTGCAGCACCTTCAAGAGCGTGCTGGCCGCCACGGTGCTCAAGCAGGCCGAGCGCGATGCGGCACTGCTGGACCGGCGCCTGCCGGTGCGGACCCAGGACCTCCTGGAGCACGCGCCGGTCACCCGCCGCCACGTCGGCAAGGACCTGACCGTGCGTGACCTGTGCCGGGCCACGTTGATCACCAGCGACAACACCGCCGCCAACCTGTTGTTCGCAGCGATCGGCGGGCCGCCGGCGGTGACCGCGTTCCTGCGCGCCACCGGCGACACGATCACCCGCAGCGATCGCCTGGAGCCGGAACTGAACAGCTTCGCCATCGATGATCCCCGCGACACCACTACGCCGGCGGCCATTGCATCGACGCTGCAGCGTCTGGTGCTGGGCAATGCACTCAGGCCTGCCTCACGCCAGCAGTTGGCCGACTGGCTGATCGACAACGAAACCGGCGATGCCTGCCTTCGTGCGGGCCTGGGCAAGCGCTGGCGGGTGGGCGACAAGACCGGCAGCAATGGCGAAGACGCCCGCAACGACATCGCCGTGTTGTGGCCGGTGCAGGGCGGTTCGCCCTGGGTCCTGACCGCCTATCTGCAGGCGGGCACGATCAGCTTCGAACAGCGCGCGGCGGTACTTGCGCAGGTCGGGCGGATTGCAGATGGGCTGATCCGCTGAAGGGCGCTCTGCCGAAAGGAGAGGACACTTTCAGCCGTGTCCGGCTTGCCCGATCCGGATCGAACCCGCATCCTGCGCGCGTTCGATCCACACGGAAGTCCCCCCGATGAGCCATGAACTGGTCTACCTGCTGCTGATCTTCGCGCTGCTGGTCATCCCGCGCGCGCTGCAGCGGTTCAGCCTGCCGGCGCCGCTGACCTGCCTGCTGTTCGGCATCATCGGCATGCTCTGGCTGGGCGACCAGGCGCACGACGCGGTCATCGCGCTGCTGGCCACGCTGGGCATCTCCTCACTGTTCCTGTTCGCCGGCCTGGAAGTTGACCTGCAGGCCCTGCGGCGCGGCATGTGGCCGCTGCTGGCGCATCTGCTGATCCGCAGTGCCACCCTGTTCGGCGTCGGCTGGCTGGCCTGGCGTTACGCCGGCCTGCCATGGCAGGCGGCCGGGTTGCTGGCACTTGCGCTGCTGACCCCCTCCACCGGTTTCATCATGGATTCGCTGTCGCGGCTGGGGCTGAGCGAGGACGAGCGGTTCTGGGTCACCAGCAAGGCCATCGCCGGCGAACTGCTGGCCCTGGCGGCGTTGTTCATCGTGCTGCAGGCTGGCGATCCCGGGCACATGGCGCTGTCCAGCCTGGCCCTGCTGGCGATGATGATCGGCCTGCCGCTGCTGTTCATCGCGCTTGGTCGCTGGGTCGCGCCGCATGCGCCGGGCTCGGAATTCTCACTGCTGGTGATGGTGGGCATGGTGGCGGCGTACATCACCTACCTGCTGGGCGTGTACTACCTGGTTGGCGCCTTCATTGCCGGCCTGGTCGCGCGCCTGCTGCACCAGCGAATGCCGCTGCTGGCCTCGCACGAAAACCTGCATGCGCTGCGTCTGTTCGCCTCGTTCTTCGTGCCGTTCTACTTCTTCAACGCCGGCACCAAGGTGCCCAGCGAAGCGCTGAGCTGGGAGGCGCTGGGGCTGGGCATCGTCATCACCCTGGTGGTGCTGCCCCTGCGCATCGCGGTGGTCTGGCTGCAGCGCCGCGTGATGTTCGGCGAGAGCTTCCGCAGCAGCCTGCGTGTGTCGCTGGCGCTGGCACCGACGCTGATCTTCACCCTGGTGCTGGCCGCGATCATGCGCGATCGCTTCCAGATTCCCGCGGTGCTGTTCGGCGCGCTGCTGCTGTATGCCGCCTTGACCACGCTGCTGCCCTCGCTGGTGTTCCGCACGCCGTTCGATGTCGATCCGGTCGAGCAGGAGCCGGCAGGGCAGGGCGAAGATGCGCCGGTGGCGGCGACGGACGTGGTTGCCGCCGCCCCTGCAGCCGAGCGCTGAGGTGGATCCAGGGAGTGCGGTTTGCGCCCATCGGCCATGGCCGTTAGGGTTGGGGCATGAAACCGATCGCCGCTGTTGCTTCCGCCTTCGCCCTGCTCGGCCTCGCCGCCTGCTCGCAGCCATCGCATACGGTCAACCACGATCTGTCGACCGCGCCGGCCGACGCCTTCATGGCCGCGGTCGCTGCCCATTGTGGCCAGGCGTACGAGGGCAAGGTGGTGGAAGACACGCCGGCCCCCACCGGTAAAGACCCCTTCGCCGGGCAGAAGCTGGTGATGCACGTGCGGGGCTGCGCCGACCCGGGCCATGAGCTGCGCATCCCGTTCCACGTCGGCGATGACCATTCGCGCACCTGGGTGTTGACCCGCACCGAGCACGGGCTGCGCCTGAAGCACGACCATCGCCACGCCGATGGCAGCCCCGATGCGATCACCCTGTACGGCGGTGACAGCAAGCCGCCGGGCACCGCCGAACGCCAGCAGTTCCCCGCCGATGGCGAATCGGTGGCGATGTTCCGCCGTGCCGACATGCTGGCTTCAACCCACAACACCTGGGCGATGGAGATCGAGCCGGACCAGCGGTTTGTCTATGAGCTGACGCGCCCGGAAGGGCGCCGTTTCCGGGTCGAGTTCGATCTCAGCAAGCCGGTCGCGCTACCGCCGGCGCCCTGGGGTGATGCAGCGGCGCCGGCACCCTGATCGGCCCCCTGGCATGCTGCCGCGGACAGCCCGGCGCTACCCCTCAACGCGTGCCGAAGCGCGCCCGGCAGCCGTTGCTGACCCACACGTTGCCGCGCGAGTAGCCCCAGGTCCGGCCTTCCTGGCAGGCGCTGCCGGACAGCTGCTGCTGCAGCACAGGCCGGCCCTGGCGTTCATCCCAGTTGCAGCTCTGCTGGCGGTTGTTGTTGCTGCTGCAGGTCACGGTGTAGTTGCTGTTGCCACCACCCCAGCCGCCGCCATTGCCCCCACCATTGCCGCCGCCCCAGCCACCGCGGGCCTCGGCGAACTCGGCGCGGCAGCCGCGGTTGACCCAGATCGCGCCGTTGCGCACGCCCCAGTTCTGGCCTTCCACGCACTGCGTGCCGGAGATCTGCCGGACCACGCGTGCGTTGCGCCAGCCCACCGGGCAGCTGCGTTCGCGGTTGTCCTGGCTTTCGCAGCGCACGGTGCCGCTGTTGCCGTTGCCGTTGCCACCACCCCAACCGCCGCCGTTGCCGCCACCCCAGCCGCCTCGGCCCTGGGTGAATTCGGCGCGGCAGCCGTTGTTGACCCAGATGCTGCCATTGCGGGTGCCCCAGGTTCGGCCTTCCACACAGGCCGAGCCGGACAGCTGGCGGACCAGCCGGGCATCGCGCCAGCCGGTGTTGCAGACGCGTTCGCGGTTGTTCTGGCTCTCGCAGCGGACCACCCCGTCCTGCGCGGCGGCAGGGGCGGAGTGCAGGGCGAGCGCGGTAAAGGTGCCAAGGATCACGGCCAGGCTGGCCAGGGACTGCGGTTTCATGGCGACATCCCCATACGGGAGTAGGTGCGCGACTATAAGGACGGGGGCGATCAAGCCCGCGTGACCGTCCGCATTTGCCCCGGCCGGGGCGTCGGCCGCAGAATAAGAGGCTTTCCGGCCCCCATCAGGCGCCGGCGTTCTCCAGCGGAGCTTTCCCCCCATGCGTACCCACTTCTGCGGCCTGGTCGATGAGACCCTGATTGGCCAGACTGTCACCCTCGCCGGCTGGACCGACGTGGCCCGTAACCAGGGCGGCGTCTGCTTCATCGATCTCCGCGATCATGAAGGCATCGTGCAGGTGACGGTGGAGCTCGACAACGCCGAAGTGTTCGCCGTGGCCGCCTCGCTGGGCTATGAGGACGTGCTGCAGGTGGAAGGCGTGGTACGTGCTCGCCACGCGGTCAACGACAAGCTGCGCACGGGCAAGGTGGAAGTGATCGCCACCGCCATCACCGTGCTGAACAAGGCCGCGCCTCTGCCGTTCCACGCCCACGAGAACCCGGGCGAAGAAACCCGCCTGAAGTACCGCTACCTGGACCTGCGCCGTCCGGAGATGCAGCGCATGCAGCGCACCCGCATCAAGCTGGTGCAGGCCCTGCGCCGCCACCTGGACGAGAAGGGCTTCCAGGACATCGAAACGCCGATCCTGACCAAGGCCACCCCGGAAGGTGCACGCGACTTCCTGGTGCCGGCGCGCATGCACCCGGGCGAGTTCTATGCCCTGCCGCAGAGCCCGCAGCTGTTCAAGCAGATCCTGATGGTGGCCGGCTTCGACCGCTACTACCAGATCGCGCGCTGCTTCCGCGATGAGGCCCTGCGTGCCGACCGCCAGCTGGAATTCACCCAGCTGGACATGGAGTTCGCCTTCGTCCGCGAGCGCGACGTGCAGGACTTCGTCGAAGACATGATCCGCGCCATCTTCAAGGAAGTGGTCGACGTCGAACTGGATGCCAGCTTCCCGCGCATGACCTGGGCCGAGGCGATGCGTCGCTATGGTTCGGACAAGCCTGACCTGCGCATCGAGCTGGAACTGGTGGACGTGGCCGAGCTGGTCAAGACCAGCGAATTCCCGGTGTTCACCGCTGCTGCCAATGATGCCGATGGCCGCGTCGCCGCCCTGCGCATCCCCGGTGGTGCCAGCCTGTCGCGCAAGCAGATCGACGAGTACGCCGCGCACGCCGCCAAGTACGGTGCGAAGGGCCTGGCCTACATCAAGGTGGGCGAGAACGGTGAAATCAGCTCGCCGATCCAGAAGTTCTTCAGTGAAGAGGGCTTCGCCGCCCTGGTCGCCCATGTCGGCGCCGGCAACGGCGACATCGTGTTCTTCGGTGCCGGCGGCTACAACAAGGTGTCCGACTTCATGGGCGCGCTGCGCCTGAAGGCCGGCAAGGACTTCGGTCTGGTCGCCGACAGCTGGGCGCCGCTGTGGGTCACCGACTTCCCGATGTTCGAATGGGACGAGGAAGCGCAGCGCTACGTCGCCCTGCATCACCCCTTCACCGCGCCGGCCGTGGACGACATCGCCGACCTGCGCGCGCACGCCAAGACCGCCGTTTCGCGCGGCTACGACATGGTGCTCAACGGCAATGAAATCGGCGGCGGTTCGATCCGTATCCACCGCCCCGACATGCAGAGCGCGGTGTTCGAACTGCTCGGCATCGGTGCCGAAGAAGCCCGTGCCAAGTTCGGCTTCCTGCTCGACGCGCTGAACTACGGCGCGCCGCCGCACGGTGGCATCGCCTTCGGCATCGACCGCATCGCCGCACTGATGGCCGGTACCGAGTCGATCCGCGACGTCATCCCGTTCCCGAAGACCACCGGTGCGCAGGATCTGATGACCGACGCGCCGTCGCCGATCGTCGACGAGCAGCTGGCCGAAGTGCACATCCAGGTTCGCCCCAAGAAAAACTGATCAGGAGATCCAGGCAATGACCGAGTTTGCGTTTTCGCTGGAGTGGGAAAAGCTGGGCAATGAAGGCTCCGAGGCCAACCTGGTCACCGAGCGTGCACGTGTCTTCGGTGGTTGGCTGGTCCGTGTCGGTACCAACCCGTCGGCCATGGCCCTGACCTTCGTCGCCGACGGCGAAGGCCGCTGGGACGGTGAAGACTTCGGCGTCGAGGATTACGAAGACGACGAAGAGGAAGAGTACGACGAGGACGAGGAAGGCGAAGAAGAGGAAGACGGCGAGGAAGAAGAGGACGACGAGGAATACGAAGAAGAGGAAGAGGAAGAAGACGACAAGGAACCGGCGGAGCGGGCTTGACCCGAACCGTGGTCCTGACGTCAACTCGACCCATGTATTCGATCCGCCGCGCCACTGTGGACGACGCGCCGACCCTGTCGGCGCTGGCCGCACGCACGTTCACCGAAACCTTCGGCCATCTGTATCCGCCGCAGGACCTGCAGGACTTCATCGACGAGGCCTACACGGTCGAGCGCCAGCGCACGATCCTGGCCCACCCGGATTACGCGGTGTGGCTGCTGGAGCTGGACGGGGAGGCGGTCGGCCATGCCGCCGCCGGCCCCTGTGGGTTGCCGCACCCGGACGTGAAGCCCGGTGACGGTGAGCTCAAGCGCCTGTACCTGATCAAGACGCAGCAGAGCTGCGGCTGGGGCAGCCGCCTGCTGGAAACGGCGCTGGCCTGGCTGGAGCACGACGGCCCGCGCACGCTGTGGCTGGGCGTGTGGTCGGAAAACTTCGGCGCGCAGCGCTTCTACGCCCGGTATGGTTTTGAAAAGGCCGGCGAGTACCTGTTCCCGGTGGGCGATACCAACGATCTTGAGTTCATCCTGCGCCGTTTGCCGCATCCGGCCTGAAACCGTTCACCGCCGCTTGCCCCTGGCTTTTGTTCAATCACTGTAGTTCCGCCCCGCTGACCGCCAGGCTGTTGCACATGACTCCACCCGTTCTGTTGTTGCATGGCATCTGGAATGCCCGTGCCTGGGTCGGGCCGCTGGCCTGGCGCCTGCGCGCGCGCGGCTTCCAGGTCCATACCTTTGGCTACTCGTCCGTATTTGGCGGTCCCGATGTGGCCGTGCCGCAGTTGCTGGAGCGGCTGGCAGATGCAGGCCCGCTGTCGCTGGTCGGGCACAGCCTGGGTGGCCTGCTGGCGCTGGAAGCCCTGCGCCGGCAGCCGCAGTTGCCCGTGCAGCGCGTGGTCTGCCTGGGCTCGCCACTGCGGGGCAGTGGTACTGCGCGCTCGTTGTCCGAACATGGTTGGGGCCTGGCCCTGGGCCGCAGCAGCGAGCTGTTGCTGGACGGGCTGCCGGACTGGCAGGGCAAGGCCGCCGTCGGCCTCATCGCCGGCTCGGTGCCGCATGGGCTGGGCAGCCTGCTCGGGGCGCTGGATGACGATTCCGACGGTACCGTGGCGCTGGCCGAGACCCGCCTGCCGGGCCTGGCCGACCACTGCGTGGTGCGCACCAGCCACAGCGGCCTGGTGGTGTCGCCCGATGCCGCGCGGCAGACCGCGCATTTCCTCCGCCATGGCCAGTTCGACCATGGCCGGGACGCCGCCGCCGCGTAAGGCGGTTCGCCGGGCATGGCCCGGCGCTACCACGGCGGTGCCCCCCCCCGGTAGCGCCGGGCCATGCCCGGCGAGCGCAGCGGCATCCATCCGCCCTCGACACGGTCAGCGGGCCCGATCAGGTAGAATCCGCGGCCTTATCCATCAACGCACGTACGGAAAGACCCATGGGTAGAGGCCCCTCCATCGAGAACCGCAAGAACGCGTCTGACGCGAAGCGCGGCAAGATTTTCACCAAGATCATCCGTGAGATCGGCGTGGCCGCCCGCGGCGGTGGAGGCGACCCCAACAACAACCCGCGCCTGCGTGTAGCCGTGGACAAGGCGCTGACCGCGAACATGTCCAAGGACGTGATCGAGCGCGCCATCAAGAAGGCCACCGGTGAACTGGAAGGCGTCGAGTACGAAGAGATCCGCTACGAGGGCTACGCGCCCGGTGGCGTGGCCGTCATCGTCGATTGCCTGACCGACAACCGCGTGCGCACCGTGGCCGATGTCCGCCATGCGTTCAGCAAGTGCGGCGGCAACATGGGCACCGAAGGCTCGGTCAGCTTCATGTTCAAACGCGTGGGCGTGCTGCACTACGGCGCCGGCGCCGATGAGGACGCCATCTCCGAAGCGGCCATCGAGGCCGGTGCCGATGACATCGTGGTCTACCCGGAGGATGGCGCGATCGACGTGCTCACCGCCGCGGACAGCTTCCACGCAGTCAAGGATGCGATGCAGGCGGCTGGCCGCACGCCGGATCATGCCGAGCTGACCTTCCGTGCCGACAACGACATCAAGGTCGAGGGCGACACTGTCCTGCAGGTCAAGAAGCTGCTGGACATGCTGGAAGACCTCGACGACGTGCAGGACGTGTACTCCAACGCCGATCTCGGCGCGGACGCCTACGCCTGAACGGACGCTGCGCCGGTCGCCTTTGGCGGCCGGTGAGCGGACAATGCGGACCATGATGACCCCAGACGTTTCCAGCCATCACCGCCGCATGCGTCCTTCCCGGATCAGCGGCCTGCGCGCGTGTGCCGCATGACCCGCATTCTCGGCATCGACCCGGGTTCACAACGGACCGGGGTCGGCATCATCGATGTCGATGCCAGCGGCCGGGTCAGCCACGTGCATCACCAGCCGCTGGTGCTGCTCGGTGCCGATGACTTCCCGCAGCGCATGAAGCTGCTGGTGCTGGGCCTGGCCGAGCTGTGCCTGGAGTTCCAGCCGCAGGAAGTGGCCATCGAAAAGGTGTTCATGGCGCGCAACCCCGATTCGGCGCTGAAGCTGGGCCAGGCCCGTGGCGCGGCGATTTCGGCGGTGGTGCTGCGCGACCTGCCGGTGCACGAGTACGCCGCCAGCGAGATCAAGCTGGCGGTGGTCGGTCGTGGCGGCGCCGAAAAGCAACAGGTTCAACACATGGTCGGGCTCATGCTCAACCTGAAAACCAAGCTGCAGGCCGACGCGGCCGACGCGTTGGCCGTGGCCATCACCCATGCCCACGTAAGGGCAACGGCCAACCGCCTGGGGCTGACTGCCCGCCAGGCGTGGGGCCGCAAATGAGGAGCTGCACGCAATGATCGGTCGACTGCGCGGAATCGTCGCCTACAAGGCGCCGCCGTGGCTGGTGGTGGACGTCAATGGGGTGGGCTACGAGCTGGAGGCGCCGATGAGCACCTTCTACGACCTGCCCGAGCTGGGCCGTGAGGTCACGCTCTACACTCATTATTCGCAGAAGGAAGACAGCGTCTCGCTGTACGGCTTCCTGCGCGAAGGCGAGCGCCGCCTGTTCCGCGACGTGCAGAAGGTCAGCGGCATCGGCGCGAAGATCGCGCTGGCCGTGCTGTCCGGGGTCACCGTCGAAGAATTCGCCCGCATGGTCCAGGCCGGCGACATCACCGCGCTGACCCGCATCCCCGGCATCGGCAAGAAGACCGCCGAGCGCATGGTGCTGGAACTGCGTGACCGCGCGGCGCAGTTCGGTGCCGGTGGCGCACTGCCGACCGGCAGTGGCCCGGCCCCGGCCGATCCGCTGTCCGATGCCACCGTGGCGCTGCAGCAGCTGGGCTACAAGCCCACCGAGGCGGCGCGGATGGCGCGCGAGGCCTTCAACGAGGGCGACGAAGTGGCCATGGTCATCCGCAAGGCCCTGCAATCGGCGCTGCGCTGAGCCGCTCCGTTTCCTTCCCCATTACACCCTGAGCTTCGCCAGGAGCCCCATGTCCAGCAGTCAAACCCCGCACACCGCCGCCCATGGTGGCCATGGTCACGCTCCCCCCGCCGGGGGCCTGGCGCTGATCATCGGTGCGATCGGCGTGGTCTTCGGCGATATCGGCACCAGCCCGCTGTACACCCTGAAGGAGGCGTTCTCGCCGCACTACGGGCTCAACAGCGACCACGACACCGTGCTGGGCGTGCTGTCGCTGGCGTTCTGGGCGCTGAACATCGTGGTCACCCTGAAGTACGTGACCATCATCATGCGCGCCGACAATGATGGCGAGGGCGGCATCATGGCGCTGATGGCGCTGACCCAGCGCACGCTGCGCAACGGGTCGCGCTCGGCCTACGTGGTCGGCATCCTCGGCATCTTCGGCGCCTCGCTGTTCTTCGGCGATGGCGTGATCACCCCGGCGATATCGGTGCTGGGTGCGGTCGAAGGCCTGGAGGTTGCCGCGCCGGGGCTGCATGCCTTCATCGTGCCGATCACCGTGGTGGTGCTGCTGGCCGTGTTCGCGGTGCAGCGTTTCGGTACCGCGAAGATCGGCAAGCTGTTCGGCCCGATCACCTCGATCTGGTTCATTTCGCTGGCCGCGATCGGCATCTACAACATCGTCGACGCGCCGGAAGTGCTGAAGGCGTTCAACCCGTGGTGGGCGATCCGCTTCTTCATGGAGCACGGCTGGCACAGCATCTTCATCCTCGGCGCGGTGGTGCTGGCGGTGACAGGTGGCGAGGCGCTGTACGCCGACATGGGCCACTTCGGTGCCAAGCCGATCCGCCACGCCTGGTACTTCTTCGTGCTGCCCTGCCTGGTGCTGAACTACCTGGGGCAGGGCGCGCTGGTGCTCAACCATCCCGAGGCGGTCAAGAACCCGTTCTTCGAGGCGGTGCCGTCGTGGGCGCTGTACCCGATGATCATCCTGGCCACGATGGCTGCGGTGATCGCCTCGCAGTCGGTGATCACCGGTGCGTTCTCGGTCTCGCGCCAGGCCATGCAGCTGGGCTACATCCCGCGCATGCGCATCAAGCACACCTCGCACGACACCATCGGCCAGATCTACATCCCCGGCATCAATTGGGGCATCGCGGTGATGGTGATCGGCCTGGTGCTGGCCTTCCGCAGCTCGTCCAACCTGGCCGTGGCCTACGGCATCTCGGTGTCGGCCACCATGCTGATCGATACCCTGCTGCTGGCCCTGGTTGCACGTTCGCTGTGGCCCAAGGCACGCAACTGGATCCTGCCCTTGTGCGTGGTGTTCTTCATCATCGATCTGGGCTTTGTCATCGCCAACGGCGCCAAGCTGCTGCAGGGCGCCTGGTTCCCGGTGGTGCTGGGCATCTTCCTGTTCACCATGATGCGCACCTGGCGCCGTGGCCGCGAACTGCTGCGCGACGAGATCCGCAAGGACGGCATCCGCATCGACACCTTCCTGCCGGGCCTGATGCTGGCGCCGCCGGTACGCGTACCCGGCACCGCGGTGTTCCTCACCGCCGACCCGGCCGTGGCCCCGCATGCGCTGATGCACAACCTCAAGCACAACAAGGTGCTGCACGAGCGCAACGTGTTCCTGCATGTGGTGACCCTGCCGGTGCCGTACGCGGCGGAAGGGCAGCGCCTGAAGATCGAATCAGTGGGCGATGAGTTCTATCGGGTCTACGTGCGTTTCGGCTTCATGGAGACCCCCGACGTACCGCTGGCGCTGATGCGCTCGTGCGACCACGGTGGCATCTACTTCGACCCGATGGACACCACCTTCTTCGCCAGCCGCGAGACCATCGTCGCCACCGCCAACCGTGGCATGCCGATCTGGCGCGACAAGCTGTTCGCGCTGATGCACAGGAACGCCGCCCCGGCGACGGGCTTCTTCCGGATTCCGGGCAACCGCCTGGTCGAGCTGGGCGCGCAGGTGGAGATCTAATCTCCACCTGCGCTACGTCCCACGATTTGCTGCGCAAATCGTGGGACCCGCCCGCATTCCGCCTTATCCCCCCGCCTGCCGGCGCGCCCCCTTGAACAACAAGGGGGCTCCACTTGCGGAGGCGCCGCGCGCCAGAAGCCGAGCCCACTCTGCTCCTCAGTTCCATCCACGCATGGCGTGGATCTACCGTGTCGACCAAGGTCGACACCCACCTATAGCAGGCCATGCCGTGTCGACCAAGGTCGACACCTACCAGGAGCAGGCCATGGCATTCCGGCAGATCGCGGAGATCTGTCGAAGGCGGGGTGGGTCCGGTTGCTGGGGTGTCCGCGGCATGGATGCCGCGGCCAAGCCCCCATGGATGGGTTTACGGCGTCCCCCGCAACCGGACCCACCCCGCCATCCATCAGGAAACCTGCTTCTGCTGTCGCTTCGGCAGTTGAAGTTGCAGTTGCTTCTGCGGGTGCCGGGCGCAGCCCGGCCGAATCTCCCCGCTTTTACCGCATAATCAGCACATGACCGACGACCGCATCATCGCCGCCGGCGCCACCCGCGAGGATGACGCCGCCGACGCCAGCATCCGACCCAAGCGACTTGCCGACTATCTCGGCCAGGTGCCGGTGCGCGAGCAGATGGAGATCTACATCCAGGCCGCCAAGGGTCGTGGCGATGCGCTGGACCACGTCCTGATCTTCGGCCCCCCCGGCCTGGGCAAGACCACCCTCAGCCACGTCATCGCCAACGAACTGGGCGTGGCCCTGCGCGTGACCTCCGGCCCGGTGATCGAGAAGGCCGGCGATCTGGCCGCGCTGCTGACCAACCTGCAGCCGCACGATGTGCTGTTCATCGACGAGATCCATCGCCTGTCGCCGGTGGTGGAAGAAGTGCTGTACCCGGCGATGGAAGATTTCCAGATCGACATCATGATCGGCGAGGGCCCTGCGGCGCGCTCGATCAAGATCGACCTGCCGCCGTTCACCCTGATCGGCGCCACCACCCGCGCCGGCCTGCTGACCGCACCGCTGCGCGACCGCTTTGGCATCGTCCAGCGCCTGGAGTTCTACAGCGTCGAAGAACTGACCCGCATCGTGCGCCGCTCGGCCGCGATCCTGGCCATCGACTGCACCGCCGACGGGGCAGGGGAGATCGCGCGCCGCGCGCGTGGCACCCCGCGTATCGCCAACCGCCTGTTGCGCCGCGTGCGCGATTACGCCCAGGTCAAGGCCGGTGGCCACATCGACCAGACCGTGGCCCAGGCCGCAATGCAGATGCTCAAGGTCGACCCGGAAGGCTTCGACGAGCTTGACCGCCGGCTGCTGAAGACCATGGTCGATTACTTCGACGGTGGCCCGGTGGGCATCGAGTCGCTCGCCGCAGCGCTTTCCGAAGAGCGTGGCACGCTGGAAGACGTGGTCGAGCCGTACCTGATCCAGCAGGGCTTTCTGGTGCGCACCGCGCGTGGCCGCATGGCGACCCACAAGGCCTACCGGCACATGGGCCTGAAGCCGAAGAACCCGCCGCAGGACCTGTTTGCCGAGGTCCCCGATGTCGGTTGAACCGCGATTCAGTTGGCCGACACGCATTTACTGGGAAGATACCGACGCTGGCGGCGTGGTCTACCACGCCCGCTACGTGGCCTTCATGGAACGGGCCCGGACCGAATGGATGCGCGCGCTGGGCTACGGCCAGGAGCGCATGCGGTCCGAGCACGGCATGGTCTTCGCGGTGCGCTCCATGCAGATGGATTTCATCAAGCCGGCACGGCTGGATGACCAGCTGCAGGTAAGCGCCACCCTGGTCCAGCTGAAGAAGGCCAGCATGGTCTTCGACCAGCAGGTCCTGCGCGACGGCCAGCTGCTGCTGTCCGCACAGGTCCGCATCGCCGCACTGGACGCGGCCAGTTTCCGCCCGCGTGGCATGGACGATGCCGTCCTTGCCGCGCTGCAACCCCACCTCCACCCCGAATCCGAACAGAACTCTTGAGGAACAACGGATGATCGCAACGCTCCTGGCCCTGCAGGCCACGGTCACCGAGGCTTTGCCGGCTGACGTCAGCAATGCCGCGACCCAGACCCTTGCCCAGGCCACCACCGGCGGCGGCATCAACTACCTCGAACTGATGGCCAAGGCCAGCTTGCCGGTGAAGATCATCGTGCTGGCGCTGCTGGTCGGCTCGTTCGTCAGCTGGGTGATCATTTTCCGCAAGGCCCGCATCTTCAAGCAGGCCACCCGCGAAGCCGACGAGTTCGAGAACCGCTTCTGGTCCGGTGCCGACCTGGGCAAGCTGTACAGCTCGGCCACCGACCGCAGCCGCAATGTCGGCGGCCTGGAAGCCATCTTCGAAGCCGGTTTCCGCGAGTACACCCGCCTGCGCGACAAGCGCCGGCTGGATGGCCGTGCCCAGCTGGAAGGTGCCCAGCGCGCCATGCGCACCACCTACACCCGCGAAGTCGACCAGCTCGAGCGCAACCTGGAGCTGCTGGCCAACATCGGCTCGACCGCCCCGTACGTAGGCCTGGTCGGTACCGTGTTCGGCATCATGGTGACCATGCACGACATGATCAGCAGCGGCGCCCAGGCCGGTATTGCCGCCGTCGCCCCGGGCATCTCCGAAGCCCTGTTCGCCACTGCCATCGGCCTGTTCGTGGCGATCCCGGCGGTATGGGCCTACAACCGCTTCACCACCCGCGTGGAGCGCATGTCGGTGCGTTTCGAGACCTTCGCCGACGAGTTCAGCTCGATCCTGCAGCGCCAGAGCGCTGGCGACGAGTAAGCGCCAGACCCGGGAGTCCAAGCCATGTCCGCTGCCATCGGTCGCCGCAAGCGCCGCAAGCTGAAATCGGAAATCAACGTCGTTCCCTATATCGACGTCATGCTGGTGCTGTTGATCATCTTCATGGTCACCGCGCCACTGCTCACCCTGAGCTTCGATGTCGACCTGCCCAATTCCAACGCCAAGGCGCTGGAAAGCAAGCAGGAACCGGTGATCGTCTCGGTGCGCCAGGACGGCCAGCTCAGCCTGAAGCTGCCCGACGCCAAGGAACCCACGGCCGTCACTGCCGAGGAACTGCAGGGCCACCTGTCCGGCATCGCCGCGCAGGACAAGGGAGTGCGCGTGATCGTCGCCGCCGACCGTGCCGTGGCCTATGAAAAGGTCATCGCGGCGATGGACGTGATCAAGCGCGCCAACGTGGACAAGGTAGGCCTGGCCACCGATGCACGCTGACGCCCTGCCGCCACCGCACAAGCAGGAACCCGGCTGGGGCCAGCCGATGGTGCTGGCCGTGCTGGTGCACCTGCTGGTCGCGTTGATCTTCATCGGCGCCTGGCTGTGGTCACCGCAGCGCAATACCGATGCCGCCGCAGGTGATCCCTCGGTCGAGGCCAGCCTGGCACTGTCCGCGTCCGAAGCCGCTGCCGCCCGCCAGGCCCTGCGCCAGTCGGAAAAGCTGGAAGACCTGCCGCCGCCGGTGGCCGAACCGATCCCGGTGCCGGAAGACACCATCCCGCCGCCGCAGCCGATTGAAGAGCCGCGCCCGCAGGACGCACCGACGCCGCAGCAGCAACAGGCGCAGGAACGCGTGGCGCAGCCCGACACCAAGGACCAGGACGCGGTCAGCGCGTTGGCGATCTCGCAGGAAAAGGCCAAGCAGGAGCAGGAAGCCAAGCGCCGCCAGGAGCAGATCGACCTGACCGAGCGCAAGCGCCAGGAAGAGGCCGAGCAGAAGCTGCGTCTGGCCAAGCAGCAGGAAGCGGATGCCAAGAAGAAGCAGGCCGAGCAGGAGCGCCTGGCCGCTGACAAGGCGGAAGCCGAGAAGCAGAAGAAGATCGCCGACATCCGCGCCCGCCGCGAGCAGGCCGAGAAGGAAGCCAAGCTGGCCGAGCAGAAGCTGCGCCAGGTCGCTGCCGCGCGCAATGCCGCAGGCACGGCTGCTGCCGGTGCCAGTGGTGCAGCACAGCCGGCTGCCGGTGGTGGTGGCAGCAGTGATGATCTGTCTGCCAAGTACGCGGCGGCCATCCAGGCCAAGGTGCTGGCGCAGTGGGTGCGTCCGGACAGCGTGCCGCTGGGCCAACGCTGCCAGATCACCATCAACCAGTTGCCGGGCGGTACCGTCCGCAGCGCCACGGTCAGCGCCGGCTGCCCGTTCGATGAAGCCGGCAAGCGCTCGATCGAGGCCGCCGTGCTCAACGCCCAGCCGCTGCCGTACCGCGGTTTCGAGCAGGTATTCGCACGCACGATCAACTTCACGTTCACCGCCCAGGATCGCTGAGGCGCGGGGCAGGGCAGCCCGTTGGGGCTGTCCCGTCATCCAATGACGCCTTTAGCTCTGGATCGTACGGGCCCGTCCACACCATGCTTGGGACGAGTCATCCGCACGAAAGGTGGCCGCGACGTTAACGGCATGTGAGAGACCCGGCTGGCACTGACCAGGAATTCACGTACCCTTGGTTCATGATTGCGAAGCGGTTCACTGCCGTTTTGTTATCCCTCGTTCCGGTTCCCCCTATTTGAGCGCTCCATGAAGAAGATGCCTCGCTGGCTTGCCGTGTTTGCGGCCCTGTTGCTGCCCTTTGCTGCCGTCGCGCAGCAGAAGGGGCTGGATATCGACATCATCGGCGGCAATGCCTCCGCCCTCCCGATCACCATCGTGCCGATGCCCTACCAGGGTGCAGCCGGTGCTCCGCAGACCGACGTCGCCGGCGTGGTCCGTGCCGACCTCGAACGTTCGGGCCAGTTCCGCACGCTGCCCGAAGCGCAGATCGTCGAAAAGCCGATCCGTGGCGGTGACATCCAGTTCGCCACCTGGCGCGCGCTGAAGCAGAACTACATCGTCGTCGGCCGGGTCATGGACGCCGGTGCCGGCGCCTACCGCGTCGAGTACGAACTGTTCGACGTGCCCAAGGGCGAGCGACTGCTGGGCCTGGCGATGACCGCACGTGGCAATGCCATGCGCGACGTTGCCCACCAGATGGCCGACGCCATCTACGAGAAGATCACCGGTGTCCGTGGTGCCTTCTGGACCCGCATCGCCTACGTGACCGCCAGCGGCAAGGGCGACGCCATGCGCTACGCGCTGATGGTGGCCGATTCGGACGGCTTCAACCCGCAGACCATCGTGCGTTCGGCCGAGCCGCTGCTGTCGCCGTCGTGGAGCACGGATGGCAACAAGCTGGCCTACGTCAGCTTCGAACGTGGCAACTCGGCCATCTACATCCAGAACATCTCCACCGGCGCCCGTGAGCTGGTCACCAGCTTCCGCGGCATCAACAGCGCCCCGGCCTTCTCGCCGGACGGCCGCAAGCTGGCCCTGACCCTGTCGCGCTCGGGCAACCCGGAGATCTACGTGATGGATCTGGGCAGCAAGCAGCTGACCCAGCTGACCAACCACTTCGCCATCGATACCGAGCCGACCTGGGCACCGGACGGCAGCGCGGTGTACTTCACCTCCGACCGCGGCGGCCGTCCGCAGGTCTACAAGGTCGGTGCCGGTGGTGGCAGCGCCGAGCGCGTGACCTTCCAGGGCAACTACAACGCCAAGCCCTCGGTCTCCTACGACGGCAAGAAGATCGCCGTCGCCCAGGGTTCGGGCAACAGCTACAAGATCGCGATGATGGACAGCTCGCTGGGTTCGCCCCGCTGGAGCACGCTGTCGCCGGGTTCGCTGGACGAATCGCCGAGCTTCGCGCCCAACGCGAGCATGGTGCTGTATGCCGCCCGTGAGGGTGGTCGTGGTGTGCTGTACGCCGTCTCGGCCGATGCGCGCGTGCGCCAGCGCCTGGTCCTGGCAGACGGTGATGTGCGCGAGCCGGCATGGTCCCCATACCGTACCCAGCGCTAAAAGAGTGTTAATATTTTCTCTGTATTGAACCCCTCATCGGCTTAGGAGCCACAAAGGTATCGCCATGAACAAGTCCACCCGCGTTCTGCTTGTTTCCCTGCTGTCCGTGGCCGTCCTGGCCGGTTGCTCGAAGAAGGTCAAGGAAGAAGCCCCGGCTCCGGTCGATACCGGCACCTCGACCACCACCCCGACCGGTCCGTCCACCTCCGGCCTGTACGGCCCGGGCGATCTGGACACCGACGCCTGCCTGCGTCAGCGCGTTGTCTACTTCGACCTGGACAAGGAAGACGTGAAGCCGGAATTCCAGGCCATCATGGCTTGCCACGCCAAGTACCTGCGTGACCGTCCGTCCTCGCGCATCACCCTGCAGGGCCACACCGACGAGCGCGGTTCGCGCGCGTACAACCAGGCCCTGGGCGAGCGTCGTGGCAACGGCGTCAACTCGGCACTGCAGGCCAACGGTGGCTCGGCTTCGCAGCTGACCGTCGTGTCCTACGGTGAAGAGCGTCCGGTCTGCACCGAGTCGAACGAGTCCTGCTGGTCGCAGAACCGTCGCGTCGAAATCGTCTACACCGCGCAGTAATCCATGCGCCTTGGCATCAAACTGATGCTGGTCGTTGCGGCAGCCCTCGTGGCTGCCGCACCGGCGCATGCACAACGACAGAGCCTGGCCGACCGTGTCGGTTCGCTCGAGCAGCAGATGTACAACAACAGTGCCAACCAGGACCTGTTGAACCAGATCAACCAGCTGCGGCAGCAGGTCACCAGCCTGCAGGCCTCGATCGAGCAACTCCAGCACGACAACGCCCAGCTCAAGCAGACCGCCCAGGACCAGTACCTGGATCTGGACAGCCGCCTGAACCGGTTGGAAGGGGGCTCTGCCGCCCCAGCCCTGCCTGCGGTTCCGGCGAGCGCACCGAAGGCTCCTGCAGCCCCGGCAAAACCCGCAGCGGCGGCCACTTCCGAGCGGCCGCCTTCCGTCCATGGTGATCCGGGCAGCCTGGCCGTCACCGGTGACGAGCGTACGTCCTACAACGTGGCCTTCGACGCATTGAAGGCGGGCAAGTACGATGATTCGGCGCAGCTGTTCCTGAGCTTCCTGGAGCTGTACCCGAACGGCGTCTACGCCCCCAATGCCTTGTACTGGCTGGGCGAAAGCTATTACGCCACCCGCAATTTCCCGATGGCCGAGTCCCAGTTCCGCGAACTGCTCTCGCGCTATCCCACCCACGACAAGGCCGCTGGCGGCCTGCTCAAGGTCGGCCTCTCGCAGTACGGCGAGGGCAAGGTCGACCAGGCCCAGCAGACGCTGGAGACCGTCGTGGCGCAATACCCGGGCTCGGACGCCGCGCGTACCGCGCAGGACCGCCTGCAGTCGATCCGCCTCGGCAATCAGATCCGCTGATCCGCTGACCGGGCGTACAATGTGTTCCCCGTAGCGCCGAGCCTTTGCTCGGCTGCTTTCGTTTCCGGGTCGGCAAACCCGTCCGGATCCGGTAGCGCCGGGCCATGCCCGGCGAGTTGCATTACCCGTCGGGCCATACCCGACCGGCTGCTGTTGTAGAGCCGAGCCATGCTCGGCTGCTTTCGTTACCGGCCACGGTAGCTCACCCGCCACGTGTCCCACCAAGAAGTCCCTGCCATGACCGCCGTTCCCCCGTCCGCCGCCGTTGCCACGCCCAGCGAGATCGTGCAGTCGCCCCTGCCGCGCCTGAAGATCACCGAGATCTTCACCTCCCTGCAGGGCGAAGCCGATACCGCCGGTTGGCCGACCGTGTTCGTGCGCCTGACCGGCTGCCCGCTGCGCTGCCAGTACTGTGACACCGCCTACGCCTTCCACGGCGGCACATGGTGGGACATCGACGATATCGTGGCCCACGTGCAGGCCCAGGGCGTGCGCCACGTCTGCGTGACCGGCGGCGAGCCGCTGGCGCAGAAGCGCTGCCTGGTGCTGCTGCAGAAGCTGTGCGATGCAGGCCTGGATGTGTCGCTGGAAACCTCCGGTGCGCTGGACGTCAGCGCCGTTGATCCGCGCGTGTCGCGCGTGGTCGACATCAAGACCCCGGGCTCGGCCGAGGTCGCGCGCAACCGCTGGGAAAACCTGCCGCTGCTGACCACGCGTGACCAGATCAAGTTCGTGATCTGCAACCGCGAAGACTACGACTGGGCCAAGGCCATGGTCGCCGAACACCAGCTGGTGCAGCGCACGATGGTGTTCTTCTCACCCAGCAAGGGCGAAATCACTGCCCGCCAGCTGGCCGACTGGATCGTGGAAGACCGGCTGCCGGTGCGCTTCCAGATGCAGTTGCATAAAATCCTGTGGAACGACGAGCCGGGCCGATGAGCCGGCGCAGCGTTTCCTGATGTAGCTCCGGCGCGGGACAGCGTGCTGGCTTTCTCCCCCAACCGGATGATTTACCCATGAAGAAGGCAGTCGTGCTTCTCTCCGGCGGCATGGATTCAGCCGCCGTCATCGCCATGGCCCAGGAACAGGGCTTCGCCGTGCATGCCCTCAGCGTGCGTTACGGCCAGCGCCACACTTCCGAGCTGGATGCTGCCGCGCGCGTGGCCAAGGCCCAGGGCGTGATCGTGCACAAGACCGTGGACGTGGACCTGCGCAGCATCGGCGGCTCGGCGCTGACCGACGACATCGACGTGCCCGAGGCGGGCGGCGAGGGCATCCCGGTCACCTACGTGCCGGCGCGCAACACCATCATGCTGTCGCTGGCGCTGGGCTGGGCCGAAGTGCTTGGTGCCAACGACATCTTCTGCGGCGTCAACGCCGTGGACTACTCCGGCTACCCGGATTGCCGCCCCGAGTTCATCGCCGCCTTCCAGGCGCTGGCCAACCTGGCGACCAAGTCGGGCGTGGAAGGCGCGGGCATCACCGTGCATGCGCCGCTGCAGTTCCTCAGCAAGGGCCAGATCGTCAGCGAAGGCGTGCGACTGGGCGTGGACTTCGGCCTGACCGTGTCCTGCTACAACGCCGATGCCAGCGGCGCGGCCTGCGGGCATTGCGATGCCTGCCGCCTGCGCGCGCAGGGCTTCGCCGATGCCGGCGTGGCCGACCCGACGCTGTACGCCTGACCGGCTCTGGTAGGGCCGGCCGCTGGCCGGCCTCCCCGGCAGGTCTGATTCTGGTAGGTGCCAACCTTAGTTGGCGCTGTCCGCCGGGCGCGGCCCGGCGCTACCAATGTTGGGATTCCGGTAGTGCCGGCCGCTGGCCGGCAGCCCCGGCGGGTCTGATTCTGGTAGGTGCCAACCTTGGTTGGCGCTGTCCGCCGGGCGCGGCCCGGCGCTACCGCTGCTGCAACCAACCCGCTGCTTCAATGAAACCGCGCACCGCAAGCTGATCGCTGTAATCCAGCTCGATCATCCGCGCGATCGCCGCCTGCTCATCCGGCTGCTGCCGCATGTACTCCTGCGCGATGCGGTAACCCGCGTAGTACCCCACATCACTCACCCCGAACGGGCTGCTGGCGTTGTTGTACAGCCAGTTGTCCAGCGCATCGCCATCCATCTCCGCGCTGAAGCGAGCGCGGATCTCCGATTCGTGCAACGGGCCATAGGTGTACAGCGGCAGTGCCGGGCGGCGACCGCTGATCCGCTCGGCGATGTACTCGGCCACGCCTTCGCGCGCCGCGTACTGAGCGAGCGATCCCGTAGCCTCGCGCTGTTGGGTGTGCACGTACTCATGCAGGTTGTTCTGCGCGTTGTTCGCGCTGGGCGCGCTGTCGTAGAAGACCCGCAGGCGACTGCGCAACGGCTCCGGCAGTTCGCTGACATCCACGCTTGCATCGCCGAGTGCCATTTCCGCGCCGATCAGTACCTGGTCCCCCAGCGTGGTGCCGCCTGTGCGCAGCACGCCCACCGCATAGGTGATGCTGGCCGGGCGCAGGGCGGGGTAAAGCCTGCGGAACGCAGCCAGATCCCGCTCCAGCGTAGCGCTGGCCTGTCGGGCGTTGGCGGTCAGCGGCCGCACCGAGGCCCAGAAGTGCGGCCAGGCGAGCATTGCTTGTGCGTATTCGGCGGCGGTGTAGTTGCGCACCTTCATCAGCGCGTGCAGACCGGCACTGCCCGGCTCGACGTAGTGCTGCCGGACCAGGGCCACCCTCTGCGCGGCATCGGGCTCGGCAAGCACGGCATCGTAGGTACTCCAGAATCGGGCGATGTCATCCATCTGTACCGATGGGGCCGCAGCGGCGGTGACGGTGCAGGGCAGCAGCAGGCAGGCGAACAGAAAGAAGGGCAGGCGCATCCGTGGCTCCGAAGGACGAAGGAGTGTGCATGAGATGCGTCCGCTGCATGGAACGGTTTAACTGCAGGCCGATACTGCGACGATTTCTCTCTACCGCACAAAGTAGGGTAGAATGCCCACCCCGCCGACAGGCAGGGATGTTGCATGGGCCGTTAGCTCAGTCGGTAGAGCAGAAGACTTTTAATCTTTTGGTCGATGGTTCGAATCCATCACGGCCCACCAATTGTGACAACAACTTAGGCGCCTTCAGGGCGCCTTTTTTGTGGGTCCGGAAAAATTGGCGGAAAAAATAGGGCGTCCCGCGCTCCACTACGCCAGCTGACAGCTGCATCAGTGATGGATAGTAGTGAGCGCTGCAAGAATCATGCCGAACATGACTGTCGATTCAGCTTGTTAAAATTGCGTTGTGTTAGCCTGTGTCTTCTCGGAATTTGTGTGATGCACATCACGCAATCAAATTCACGAAGGCATCTTCCATGTAGGTCTAGCTTCTGCTGCGTTGATTGCCCTTCACCAAACTGAGGCAGCACGCATGTCATCTCGACCAACCTCTCGTTCGGCGCTCTTCTTCGCGTTTGCAATCGCGCTCGCCGCCCCCGGTGCTTTCGCCGGGAATGCGCTCAATGGCGACACAGTAGACGTAGACCCAGCAACGCCGCTACAGGACTGGTACGTCGCGTACGATTCCACTCTGAATGTACTTCCTGGCGCGCAAACGGGCGCGGTTCTAGTCGAAACAAACTCTGTCGCCAACTTCGACCACGCAAGTGTGAACGCAAGTCCTTCCGCAAATTTTTTACTCGGGGCCGTGGTGGTCAGGGGTTCTTCGGGACTTCGCTTGTTTTCGAGCAGCATTGTTCATGGCGGGTACAATGGCATTTTTGTTTCTCAGCGCAACGGCACTCTAGATCCTAGCTATGCAGAGCTCTTTGATAGCTCTGTGGTTGGGAGAAACTATGGCATCCTGGCGAATAGCGGCGCGCGTATTCTTCTGTCTAACTCAACGCTCAGCACTACTGGGCCCACCTATGCGTCAGCTGGGCTGCTTGCCAGCAACTCGGCTGGGATCATCGTTTCGAATGGTTCGGTTGTTGAAGGCGGTACAGGGATTTCATTGGGCCTCGGTGCCAACTCGGCGGGGTTGCGCGGTGATGAAGCGCTGATCATCAATGCGTCGAAAGTGGTTGGCACGGCGGACGCCGCAATATTTGCCTCGGGCAGCGGGGGAGGGGCGCCGGGTCAAGTAATGGCATTCAACATTTTTGTTGAGAACGGCTCGGAACTGGTTGCCGGGAACGGCGTTCTGCTGCAAGTAACGACCAGTATCGTAGACGGCGTTGCCAAATCTCCATTTACGACAAACTTCACCGTTACAAACAGTGCGCTTCAAGGCGATGTTCGGGCGTCTCGCGACGGGCTGAGCTTCGGCAATGTGACGCTTGGAGGCGGAGGGAGCATCACTGGCGCATTCGACAACGTGGCAAACGCAACTGTGATGGACGGAGGGCATTGGCAACTTACCGGAGCGAGCGATGTTGCCAATCTGAACCTTCAAGCGGGTGGCACCGTAACCATGGGTGACGGTTCGCAGTTCAATAGCCTTACTGCAGGCTCGTTCGTTGGCAGCGGTGGGACACTCGCGTTCAACACTGTGCTGGCCGGAGATGCATCGGCCACGGATCACCTGCATGTGCTGGGAGACTCCAGTGGCCAGGCGTACGTAAAGGTTGCGAATGTAGGGGGAGCAGGAGCCAAGACGACCAACGGAATTGAGCTGATTCAGGTTGGGGGGCAATCGGGAGCTGTATTTCAGCTGGCCGGGCGTGCGGTTGGTGGCCCGTACGATTATTTCCTCACTAAAAATGACTCCAACGGGAACTGGTATCTCCGATCACAGGTGCCGACTCCGCCAGACCCCTGCGTGGTAGATCCCAGCCTTCCGCAATGTAATCCCGACCCGAATCCGAATCCGAATCCGAATCCGAATCCCAACCCCAACCCGAATCCCAACCCGAATCCCAACCCGAATCCCAACCCGAATCCCAACCCGAATCCCAACCCGAATCCGAATCCAGAACTGGAGCCGGAGCCTGAGCTGGAGCCGCTGCTCCGTCCCGAACCGGGCGCGTACTTGGCCAACCTGCAGGCGGCGCAGACAATGTTCCGCCTGGGCTACCATGATCGCAATGCAGGCCAGAATGGTGGGCGGGCTTGGGCGCGTGTCGACGGCTCGCGCAACGGCTTCGACGCGATCAGCCGTCAGCTCGACATCCGTGGCAACAGCCAAAGCCTGAGTGTGGGTGCCGATGTGTGGCGTGATGATTCGGGTAGCAGCGTGGGTTTGATGCTGTCCAGCGGAAATGCGACCAGCACCTCTGTCAATGAACTGACTGGCTACTACGCCCGTGGCAAGGTGAAAGGTGAGGCGCTGGGTGTGTATGGCACGTGGCGTCGCGCAGGTATGAGTGATCCGTACGCGGGGTTCTACTTGGACGGTTCTGTGCAGCGTGCCCAGTTCCGCAATCGTGTGGACGGAGTCGGCTTGACTCAGGAGCGCTACGACAGTCGCGCCTGGCAAGGGGCCGTGGAGGCCGGCTATGCCTTCCGCGCCGGCGGTCCCAGCAATGGTGGGGTGTATCTGGAGCCGCAGCTGCAGATTGGCTACAACCGCTGGGACAGCGGCAGCCATACCGAAGCCAACGGTACAGTGGTGACTACCGAGGATGCTGACGGTCTCTTCGGTCGAGTCGGTGTGCGTCTATCCAGTGTGACGCGCTGGGGCAACGGCGCCGCCGAGGTGCAGCCGTACGTCACGGCCCACTGGCTGCACACCCGCGCCGAATCGCAAATCCGTATGGACGGTGAAGCCGTGGATGCGCGCATCCCACGTAGCCGTGGTGAGTTCGGCGCGGGTGCTTCGTTGAAATTCGCCAACGGACTGGGCGCGTGGGGCGGTCTATTGCTGCAGAAGGCAAGCGGATTCCATCAGACGAGCGCTCAGGTTGGTATTAGCTACAGTTGGTGACCTGCATCAAGCACTCCAGAGTGCTTTTGCGCGGGGATTCTTGATCTACTTCGTAGGTCGATAGGCAAGCACGGCTGCAACTATGCAGCCGTGCTTGGACAAGGAGATTTCATGGAATGGGCACCGGTTAGTTTTGGGTTGGAAGCCGCTCCCAATCTGTGTGCACAGCCCGCAAGCGTGGTCTGCACGGATGATTGGAAGTGGGTGATCCCTGTGTTGGCCTTGATCTTGGGCTTTGCGCTGAGATGGGTGCAGGAGAACCTCTCTGAAGGAAAGAGGCAGCAATCCCAGAGGCTCCTGCGGCAGGAATTGCGGCTAGATCACGCGAGGATGCAACGAAGTGATGCGGAAAGAGCCAATCTGCTTGCTCTGCAGCAAGCTGTAGCAAAGTACTATCTAAGCGCGTCCGAAGCGCATGGCGCAATGTTGGATGCCCTTGGTCTCAATGGAGTTTGGGCCCGCGTTCGTATGGATCACGCAGTGAATGGCGCCATTCAATCGAGCAAGGCTGAAATGACTGTGCTGCAGTATCGAATTCACGCAGCCAAGGTTTGCATCCGGCTAGACGATCTCATCGATGAGGTGACAGCGGCATTGAAGGCCGAATCTCTTGAAGTCGCTGAGGAGAATTGGAAGCGAGCCGACATCTCATTTGCCAATGCCCAGCGCCTCATCGGGGCCGAAATTCGGCGGCTTGAAGATGATGCTGGTCAGCAGGCTAAACTGGATAGTGAGCAGAAGTAGGTTGCTCGCATGCGAGGCTGGTCCCGCATCCGCGCAGTCTGGTCTGCAGAGAAAAGGCAGGTCAGCGCACCGGCGGTTGGCCCTCTAGCTCATGGCTCCCGCGATTGGCCCAGGCACCCCACGTTTCGACGGTGTATGGGTCAAATTCACCACTGCCTACGAACTGCATCAACAACGAAGGCGCCCTAGCGGCGCCTTCTTCGTTTCGTAGGGAGGTTCTTCGGAAGAATTAGGTGGTTCCGCGGTCAAGCGCGTTCCTCCTGCCGGGCGGTTGGACCACGGGCAGTTCATGGTCATATCGCTGCCGCATTTGTTCCGAAACGTGGCCGCCCGCAGCCTTGTTGTCACCATCTGTGATGCCCCGGTGTTTCAAGCCGTGCAGTGCGAAACGCTCGGCCTTGGAAATCACCCCTACGCGAACCGCCTCGGTGATGAAGCGCTGCCATGCACTGTCGAGCGCAGACTTGGTGATCGGCTCGCCGCTGCGCTCCACCAGCAAGAACCTGTCGTTGGCGCGCAGGGGAACTGGGCGCACTCGGCCCTTTCGGTTCCAGATGCGGTGGCGCCGCGCCAACAGCTGCTCCCATGCTTCGATCATCGCTGCGTCCCACTCCGTCACGTTGTCACGCGACCCTTTGCGGCGATTGCTATGCACCCCCTCGGCCTGGCGGTGCGCGTCGGTCAGCGTGCAGACCTCGATGCCGCGCAGGCGGACGCTGTAGGCCAGGATCATCACCGGGGCCAAGTAGTCGGGAAAGCTGCCCTTGGCGTTGGAAGGGAGCGCGCCGCGTTCCCGTGCGAAGGCCAGCACTGCGCGAAACGCTTCCTGCGACGGCATGCGCGCGTCGCCCCGTTCTTTCGCCTGGCGCACGCCTTTGGCCGGGTTGGTCTTGCAGTAGCCCATGCGTACACCCCACGACAAGGTCAGCCGCAGGAAGCGGTGCAGATGATTGGCCTTGCTGGGGTACGCAGGGAGGGCGGGCTGGGTGCGATTCGCCGGGCGGCCTACAGCAAAAGTCTCCACCAGCCGTTGTACAACGGGCGTTGTGATGCGGTCGACCTGGATAGATCCCAGCGACGTTCCATCCTTGCGGACGTAGGTGGCCAACACCTCCGCGTAGCCCTCGTAGTTCCTGCGGGTGCCGGCGGCGAGTCGTTTGAAATCGCTGGATTCGTGGTAGCGGTCGAAGAGAAAGCGTAGCGTGCCGCGCTCTGCACCCGTGCGCATCTCTTCCACGATGGCGTGCAGATCCGACAGGCGGGCGCTGGCGTGGGCGACCGTACGCTTTACGCGCCGGCCGCCCTCCGCGTGGTCTTCGTAGATGAACCAGCGGCCGTCGTGCCAGTAGATCCCTTTCGGCAATGCTCCCTGCTCGATGTGCCCAGGTATGGCTGGATTGAACTTCCTTTTTCTGCCGCGTGTCATCAGATGTTGTCCTCTTCCCGTACTTCGTGCTGGAGCGGTTCGACCAGCCCCAGCGCGGCGTTCAGCGCGTCGAGGGTGGTCCAGATCCCGCCGTGGCGGTCGTACTTGTACCGGATACCCTGCCGTTCTGCCCAGCGTCGCACGGTCGCCGCACGGGGTGGGGGGCCGTGCGGGGTGCACAGCTCCTGCAGGATGTTGAATTGCACAATGCGGCTGCTCAAAGCTCGGACGCCTCCATCCACTCGCGCCGACGTAGCCACTGCCGGCGCATTTCTTCCCGCAAGGCTTCGGCGGCAGCGGTGCCACGTTTACCCGCAATGCGGGCAATCAGTTCGTCCACCCATCTGCCGCTGTTGTAGCCCTGCCTGATCCAGTGGCGGGCCTCACAGGCCCGCCGATGCTGCTCTGTGGCGTCATCCATTACCCGGTGCTTCTATCACCCAGGCCCAGCCCCAGCTGGACCACGTTGTTGGCTGTGGGCGCTACCGGTGTTGCGCGCCCGTACAGGCGGGTCCACTCCTGCAACGCCAGGTGTGTGCTGGGGTGCTTGTGGGTGCGGCCGCATTGGCATTCGATGAAATGGCCGCCGCCGGCATCGGCCCTGCGCCGGTCTTCCATCAGTCGTGCCGTATGCCCAGCCCTGCAGCTGGGCATCGGCCATGGCGCCGCGATCTGCCGTTGGGTCGTGAGGTACTTCATACGGTGACCACCTCGCCGGCATCGAAGTCGTGGGCAGCCAGTGCCGCCAAAGCGGCGTCGACCTGTTGGCTCGCAGCGGCCAGTTCCGCTGCATAGACACTGTGAGGCGAGTGCACCAGGGAGCGATGACGCTTCACCGCAGCGATCACCGCAGCCGTCAGAACCTCCCGGCCAGAAAGCGGCTGGGGTGCAGGCGAGGTGCGCGCGGTCAGCACGGCCGCCAGTGCCTGCTGGGCTTGATGCAGGCCAACCACGCGCTCGTAGGGTGGTAGCTCCGCTGCATACTCAGCCTGATCGATCAGGTGCTTCACCCAGTGGCGGGCGTTGGCCGGTGTCGTCTCGCACCGTGCGCATCGGCATGGCTTGCTCTCAGACATTGGCCACCTCCAGCGCTGCTGCAGCGATAGCCGCGGATGCGGCGGTGCTGGCAGGCCGAGGCAGCATGTTGGCGATGGCAGGGGGCACGCCGGCACGGTCGAGGAAGTCGGCCAGGTCGTGACCGATGGCGTCCTTCTCCATCTCCCACAGTACTGGCCCTGCAGCCAGCAGAAAGCTGCTGCGGGTCCGGCGCGTCCAGCGCTGCTCGATGCAGCGCGTCGGCCCCATGGCGAGAATCGCGGTCACGACGATCTCATCGGGGCTGATGGTGAACTGCAGCACAGCCTTGTTGTCGGCTACCGGGGTGAATTCCGGCTGCGTGGTAGCCTGCGCGGCGGGTCCGGTGTCGGCCCCCTGCGAACATGCGGCGGCTGGGGGTGACTCAGTTTGCTGATACATGGCTCTTCTCCGAGCGTCGTGGTGGGAAGGCCCAGCGGTGGCGTTGGCGCGCCACCGGCCGGACCCGTTCTTACAGGGTGTCCGCCAGGTCTACGGCTGGCAGTTGGTCGGCCCGGTGGGCATTGCCCAACACGTGGCGCAGATCCTCCGCCACGTACGCCGCGACTGCGGCGATGTGGTCGAGAGTGATGGGGGAGGGCTGATCGGTATCGAGCAGCGCGAGCAGGTCAACGGCCTGCTGGGCCTGCCAGAGACGGTCGATGTCGTTCTCGTGCACCACGAAGTGGATGCTGTTGACCACATCCGCCGCTGTGCGGGTGCCGTTGCGGGTGTGCGCGCTCATGACAGCGCCCTCGGGCCGGTGCCCTGGCAATCTGACCACCGGGCCTTTACCTGATCGACGGCGTTCTGGATCTCGCCCAGCGTCAACTCTGCCGGCGTCTTCCCCGCGCCGAGGAGGCGCGCAAAGAGACCCTGCCAGCAGGCGTGGTTCCATTCGGTGGTGTCGGCGATCTGGCCGAAAAAGTGTGCGAGCTGGCGCGCAGCATGAGCAGGCGCAACTTGAGTGTCGTGCGACATCGGAGACGTCTCCTGTGATCGAGTTGGAACCTCGGGGAGACGTTTTGAGTCGTCGCTCCGAGGGTGTCGGGAGGCTCAAAACCGGATCACAGACCGGCGGGCAGATTTCCCCTTGCGGGTGTTGTATAGCTGCCGCCCTCCCGACGCAGAAGACGTCGGTGCGCTTGGATTTCAGGCGCAAAAAAACCGCAATGCTGACGGGCGCGGTTTCCGCTGTGATCTCGGAGTTTTGAGTCTCCTTGCAGCGGACTTTGCCCTCGTTTTTTGCAGGTGTCAAGCATCGGGTGAACGATTCAAGGCGCGCATTCGGCGCCCACGGGCCTGTAGCCCTAGGGCTACAAAGTTCTTGACCATGTGTAGCCGTTGGGCTACAGTCGTTCCCATGGAAATGAAGCGCACGCCACAGTTCACCGCATGGATCGACGGCCTGAAGGACTTTGCGGGGCGCGCTCGCATTCTGGCCCGAATCCGCCGCTTGGGCGATGGAAACCCCGGCGATCATCGGAACCTTACCGGTGGTATTTCGGAACTGCGCGTCGATGTAGGTCCGGGTTACCGGGTGTACTACACGCAGCGCGGAAATGAGCTGGTGATCTTGCTGGTAGGCGGCGATAAGGGCACGCAGCAGCGTGATATCGATAAAGCGAAGGAGCTGGCCCGTAACCTCTAGAAGGCGCATCGCAGACAACAGAGTCACCGATACACCCAGTTTAAGAAGTACTGCTACCACCCATTTAAGAGTCCCACACTCATGGCTAAGAAGAAGATTCAGCTGGAGACGTTTGACGTCGCCGAACACCTGCGTACCCCCAAGGAAATGGCCGCGTATCTGGATGCGTGCATTGCCGAAAGCGATGGCGACTCTGCTTTCATCGCCAAGGCGCTCGGCGATATTGCCCGCGCCCAGGGCATGAGCAAGGTTGCCCGCGACGCGGGTGTGTCGCGCGAAAGCCTGTACCGAGCCCTGTCCGGCGAGCGCAGCCCGGACTTCGCCACCATCCTCAAGGTGACGCGTGCCCTCGGCGTGCAGCTGCACGCGAGCGCTGCCTGACCGATGGGCCAGGCGGAACCGGGCAAGGTTGCCTTGCACGCGTGGGAGGCTACAGACCACCTGCGAACCGAGGACGACATTCGGTTGTTCTTGGAAGCCAGCGAAGAGCAAGCGGGGGACGACCCGCAGTTCATGGCGCTGGCACAGGCCACTGTTGACTTGGCGCGCACGCGTTGGGGATTGGCGAACGGTTAGGGTGTTCATGCCTTGAACACCCAGCATTTGACCGTGGCGGCGGCACCCATGGTGCCCTGACGGATAGCGCTGTTCACGGCGACGTTCGTGTCCAGGCACTTATGCCGGCGCGAGTCACGCAGCAGCGTACGCAGCACCTTGAGGTCTGCCAGCTGCTGCGAATGGTGCGCTGCCTTGGCGGCGAACTCGTTGAGGTTGATGGCGATCCGCGATGGATCGCGCGAGTGGTTCACCACCGGCATGCCGCCGTTGGTGGTTTCCAGATACTCGTAGACCTCCCAGAACTCGGTGACCAGGGCGTTATCGGCGCTGACCGCGCTCTGGCGCTCCAGTGCGGCCGCAACCAGCGCTTCGCGCGTGGCGACCACCATATCCTCGGGGATCTCCATGACCAGGCGCAGGGCGTCGAACAGCGCCAGCATCTGCGCATGGTTCTTGATGACGCGCTCCATGCGCAGCTCGCCGCGCTCGCGCAGCTTGCCCTCGTAGAAGCGCACGCGCTCGCCGAACTTCTCCATGACCTGGCTTTCGGCGCGGACGGCGCGGATCAGGAAATGGCTCAGTTCCTCCACCTGCAGGGCGTTGAGGTTGTCGGCCGCGATGCGGCTTTCAGTGGTGACCTGCGGCTTGCGGAAGTGCAGCTTGACGATACGCGTCAGGATGGCCTCGCTGGCGTCCACGGCGGCGTTCTGGCTGATGACGATGGTGCCCCGGAATGGTGGCTCGTACGTGTCGTTGCCGCCATTGCGCACGCCGCGCGTGGCGAGCGTGCCGCCGCCGTAGTAGTCCTTCAATTCATCCCATTCAAACGACTTGGCGTGCGAGCGATCGGCATCGCTGCGGTCGGCCTCCAGCAGCACCACAGGCATGCCGGAAATCTGGCCCATGGCGCGGGCGCGGCCGGCCTTGGATGACTTCGCCGGGTCAAAGCCTTCGTAGTCGCTGCGGCCGAGCAGCTTCCACAGGAAGGTCAGCAGCGTGGTCTTGCCGGCGCCGGCCTCGCCCGTCGCTTCCAAGAAGGGGAACGACTTGTGCGCGCTGCGGATCTGGTTGGCGTACAGCGAGCCGAACCAGAACGTGAGCGCGATCATGCCGTGGGTGCCGAAGCACATCCACAGCCACGCCAGCCAGTCGTTGCGCTGCTTTTCGGGGTCGCGCTGAATGTCCAGTCGGATCGACTTCTGCGTGGATTTCACACGCAGGTTCTTGAACTCGAAGTAGTCCTCGGCATTGGCGATGCTCAGTTCGCCGTCGCGCACCGCCACGTCGCCGAGGATGTAGGACTTGTGATCCTCGCTGTAGCCAACAAAGTCGATGGTCTGGACCTTGGTGATGTCATACAGCACGTCGCGGATGATGCAATCCAGCTGGTGGCCGGTGCCGGTGAACACCGCACCCTGCGCCATACTGATGAGGCGCTTCTTGAACTCGCTGGCGCTGGCGACCTGCGCACCGGTAAAGGTGCCCTTCACGGGCGGCGCATCGTGCGGGAAGCTGACGCGGAAGAAGTACCAGCTTTCGTCGGTCACCTCATGGCTCTGGAAGTAGAGCGCCTCGGGATAGCAGTTGGCGATTTCTTCCACGCTGCAGCAGGCGCGGCGGATCTTCTCGGCCTCGTCGGCGTCCAGTTCCTCGTCCGGGTCTTCCTTGCGTTTGGCGCGCTCTTGGCACAGCTTGTCGAACTTCACGCTATCGAAGCTGAACCAGAACAGGCGCGAGCGGTGTTCAAGGTGGAACTCGCGGCGCTGCGTGTGGGCATACATCAGCAGGCCCTTCTCGATGGCGGACTTCGCCAGCAGCACGTCGCCGTGATAGCGCGCCTCCGCGATGTCGGCATCCCACTGAGCCTGGCGTGCGTCGGCGTCGTTGATGGTCGACGCGCGCAGATGCAGGTCGTTCCAGTCGGTCTTTTTCCCCGGCTTCTGCGGGATCAGTGCTGCACGGCTCTTGAAGCCCAGCGACTCGGCCCGGCGGGCATGCTTGCGCACGTAGTCACGTGCGGTTGGCTCGTTGTCGTAGGCCCACACCAGCACCGGCAGCTTGCCGCCGCGCTGGTCGCGCAGGGCGCGCAGCGATTCTTCGGGGTAGCCGTTGCTGGACATACCGGATGCAGCCGCGATGCCATGCTGCAGGAGCGAGATAGCGTCGAAGATGCCCTCGGTGATCCAGACCTCACGCGCGGTCGGCAGCATGTCGGCCGCAGCGGGGGCGATCCACCAGGCGCCCGCATAGCTCTGGCCCGGCATGAAGCGCGCTTTCTGCTTGCCGAAGCGGTGAGCGCGGTCGATCAGGCGCTCCCAATAACCGCCCTTGGTCAGCGGGAACCGTACCGTCGCGGTGCCTTCCCTGGACTTGCGGTCGAAGTAGCTCTCCTGCGTGTAGAGGCCACGGAGCGCGGTCAGATCGAAGCCGCGCGAGTACCGCAGGTAGGCGTCCGCCGCAGCGTGCGGCGCCGTCTCCGTGCGTTCGTGGCGCTTTGACCAGTCATCGAACAGATCGTCGTAGACATCCTTGACGCTGACCTCATGCCCGCATTTGGCCTGGCGGCCACAGCGCAGCACCCACGGATTCTGGAAGCTGGTGTAAAGCTCCTTCTGACCACAGGCGGGGCACTTGCCGCCGCGCATGTATTCCGTGCTGGGACGGTGCTTGAGGCCGTAGTCCCGCTCGATGCGCTGCAGAACTTGCTGGCGGATGTCTTCTTGCATGATCGGTTCAGGCCTTCGCGCTGCGGCGCTTGCTGCTTTTCTGCGGGCGGTAGGTGGGTTCGGTGATGACTTCGACCTTGCCGCCTGCCTTGCGGAACGCGGCTACCCGCGCGGCCAACGTGGCGGCGTCTTCTGCCTTCTTGGCAGGATCGGTAGGCACGTACCCGGCAGGACCGGGGACGAGGAAGGGCACCTGTGCGGTCGACCATGCGTCGCGCTGGCTCATGGGGTGGCCTCGCCCTGGTCGGCCTCGGCGTCGGTCAGGCCCAGCCCCTCGGGCGGGTTCTTGATTTCGACCACGCCGCAGTCGTTCAACTCGATACCGCGATCAGTCGCTTCCAGCAGGCGGTCATTGCCGGGGGCGCAGCGCACAAGGCCCAAGGCCATCAACTGCCACACGGGCGCAGCGGTGAATGCTTCGCCGGCCTCGGCCTGACGGCCGGTGTAGCCGCGTGCGCCAACCACCAACCCGCCGTGACGGATGGTGGATTGCAGGCAAAGCTTCGCCATTGGCGAGAGCATCGCCAGTTCAAGAACAGCCATGGTTGATTACCTCAGTGGTCGGCGGGGAGCGGCAATGCGTCCAGCAGATCGGGTTGGTTGCCGCTGTGCTGCATGCGGTGAGCGCGCTGGGCGATCTCGCGGGCATATGCGGGGCTTGGGGGAAGATCAGTCGGCCGTGCATCAGGCAGGCCGCTGGGACTGGCAACGCCGGTCAGTTCGGTGTGCCCGGTGAAAGCGGCAGAACAGACCGGGTTGGTGCAGTTGAACGAGTCGTGCCGAAGGTGGTCATGGCTCAGGTGGCTGGTGCGCTTCACCAAAGGGGAATGGCAGAAGGGGCAGCGAAAGACCACCTTCCTGCGTGCGCTGTGCGAAGACATGACCGGCCCTCAGTTCGACGCGGGATCGACGGTGCCGGCCTTGATGCCCAGCACTACTGCGGCCTTGTGCGCTTCGCCACGGCGACCCTTGTTGCGACCGGACAGCACCAGCCACGTGGCGCGCTTGTCGAGATTGTGGGTGCGGGCGAACTCGGCGATGGAGATGCCCTGCCGGTCGAGTTCCTCTCGCACCTGGGGTGCGGTTTTTAGGACAGGTTTGGACATATCGGGCACCAAAGTGTGATTATTGTGTACTTGGGGCAACGATAGTGCGAAAAAGCGCACCAGTCAACATGGAGAGTTCGAAAAATGTCACTCACTGAAGATCCTAAGCTCGGCGTGGGCGCACGACTGCGTGCCGAACGTGAGCGCCTGGACCTGAGCCAAGAGGAAATGGGCTCGCGCGCCGGCAAGAACAAGAACACGCAGATGCGCTACGAGACGGGCGTCAACTCACCGACCGCCGCTTACCTGCATGAACTGGCCGCGCTGGGCGTTGATATCGGGTATGTGCTGACCGGATTCCCAACCGAACTGGACGACGAAGACGGCGAGATGCTTGCGCGCTTCCGGTCGGCATCGCCTGAAATGCGCTTTGCGGTGCGACTGATGCTGACGGCGCCGAAGGAGGCTGCTGCAAAGCACGCCGAAGCCGGTGCGGCGCCGATGGTGGGTGGTAATAATTCCGGCCAGGTCAATGCGGGCACGGTGACCCAGGGCGATGTCAGCTTCCAGATCGGTTCGCGCAACAAGGGCGGCCGGAAACGCTCGAGCTAAATATCGGGCAGCTGATACTGGCTGTTGGTCAAAATATCGACCGGGGCAAGGGCGCCTGTAGAGGCAAACGCGACAGGCGCCTACGCCGTTGCCCCGCGTTCAAGTTCAAGGGACGTCGTAAAGCCGGCGCCGCCATCAATGGTGTGCGTCGCCTTCACCACCAGCCAGTCCGTGCCGTCGATCTCGGGCTTGATGCCCGCGACATTCACCGTCTGACCGGGATAAAGATCGGCACGGCCTAGCGCCAACTTGAACGATAGTGTCGCTGTACCCCGTGCCAGCCGCTGCAACTCCGCCGTCGCATGTTGCCGCGCCTCGCTCTCGCTGGCGTAGGTAGCCTGCAGCTTCTTCTCGTTCTTGTCGGTGCCCACCAGCACGGCCTTGCGCCGCGCCGCGCCGCGATCACCCCAGTAGGCACGCACGCCGGTCACCGCATCGCGGTCGACCACGGCGTACCGGTGCGAATCCCCCGATGCGCGTGTCAGCTTCTGCACCGGCAGGCTGATGCCGTCACCGGTCGTAGTGCCATCGATGGGCTTGAAGATCAGAGTACCGGCCTTGATGGTCGCCACGGCATCGAATCGCTTGCCAAGCCGCGTGAGCAGGTTCACGTCGCTTTCGTTTGCCTGATCCAGATGCGGTAACGCCACGCTATCGAGCGCAGGCGCTATGGCTGCTTTCAGCGAGTGTTCCCCGGCCAAGGCGCGCAGCACTGCCCCGAGCGTGGTGTCATGCCAGCTGCGCTCGCGGCGCGTGCGGATCGAGTGCGTCAGATCCGCGCTGCGGGCGCGAATGGTGATGATGTCGGGCGGGCCGCTGTGTTCAGCCTCATCGACCACGAACGTGCCCTTGTTGACCATGCCGCTGTCAGCCCAGCCGAATGCCAGCGCCAATGTCACACCGCGACGCGGCAGCGCCAGGCGTCCGTCATGGTCATGCAGGCGCAGGTCAACCTGGTCGGCCTCATCGCCCCGGCTTTCGGTCAGGCTCAGATCCAGCAGGCGCGGCGCGAGCCGGTCGGTAATGTCTACACCGTCCAGTGTCGCGCGCCACTGCGGAATCGGGTAGAAGGCGCTCATGCTGCCGCTTCCTCCGTGTCATCGTCGGTACGCGCCAGCTGCAGCTGGAAATCAATGCGGCGCGGCGTGCCATCGGAAAAGAACTCCGTCCGACCTTCGTTGATCGAGAGGATAACGTAGGCGCCATAGACCGTGCCGTTGCCCTCCACCAGCGCCAGCGGGCGGCCCTCGGCGGCCAGCTCCCGCAGCACATCCAGCGTGAGCAGATCGTCGGCCAGCTCGGCGTGGATCACACCGGACAGGTCGATGGTCTCTTCGCCGGGGCCAACGTACTGCCGGGCCGCACGCGCGCCCACGCGCTCGCTGGTTGGGTGGCGCCATGACATCTGGCGTTGCAGCTGCTGGTAGGCGGCGGTGGAGAGCGAGAAAACGAACGTGCCCAGGGACATCATCATGGTGGCAGTGCTCAGTCAGTAAGGCGGGCGTTGCGCCGTGAACCCGCTTCGCGGTCGCGGCGATCCAGTTCGGCGCGGACGGCCTGCGCAATGGCCTGCGCATCGGCGCCGGCACCGGCTTGGATGGTGATGTGATAGGTGTTGCCACCGGCCTGCGTCATGCCCGCGCCGCCGGCAGACGGCGCCATGACCGGCGCGCTGCTGACAGGCACCACGGGCGTCACAGCGGCCGCCATCGCCATCCCAGCGCCGGCGCGCTTCATACGGTCGCCGAGCCCCACCACGGACTGCACAGCGCGATCTTGGCCGCCGTCGAGACCGCCGGCCAAGCCCTGCATGGTGTAGTCGCCCAGCTGTTTGAACACGCGCGAGGGGCTGTGGATGCCCAGCACGCTCTTGAACGCGGAGACGGCGCCGCTGCCGATGTTGCTGACGATATCGCCCACGGAACCGGCCATCGAGCGGATGCCGTCGATCAGGCCAGAGATCATGTCCTTGCCGGACTGCAGCATCTTGGCGGGCCAGCCCACCAGGATCTGATTGATGCCGTCCCACATGGACGACAAGCCGTTGCGGATCAGATCGCCGTCAAGGGTGAACAGGCCCACGATCAGATCCCATGCGCCCTGCAGATACTTCCACGCGCCCCCGATGGCGTTCTTGATGATGGGCAGGATGGTGGTGAACGCGTCGACCAGCCAGCCGATGGCCTTCACAGCCAGCCGCAGGTTCACAGTCAGCACGTTGCCCAGGATCTGGCCGAACCCTCGGCCGGCGTCAGTGGCGCCCTGCAGCTGCTCGCTGGTGGCCTCAAAGGGTTCGAACAGCTTCTTGACCCAATCCCAAGCCTGGCTCATGGCATTGGAGATCATGTCCCACACCGGGCCCAGTGGCTCCAGCGCGGTCATCAGTTCGTCCATGATCGGATTGACCACGTCGAGGATGCCTTCCCATACGCCGATCATGAACGCCTTGATCGGTTCCCAATACTTCCACACCAGGGCAGCGACCACGGCCACGGCGGCGCCGATGGCCAGCACCGGCAGGCTGATGCCGCCGAGCAGCGGCAGCAGCATGCGTCCCACGTTGAGTAGCAACGGGAACGCGCGGCCGGCCAGCGACGTTACGCGCGTAACCAAGCCGCCCATGCCGCCGCCAGAGGACAGCAGCGCCATGGCAGCACTGATCTGTGAGAACGACATCGCCACCACGCCAGCGGTAACCATCAACGCACCGAAGACGGTGACCAGGGCGGCGCCGACGATGGCCGCCTTGGCGAGCATCTTCACCAGCTCGGGGTTCTCCCGAATCCAGTCGATCACGGTCTTCACCACTTCGGCGGTTTGTTCGGCCAGCGCCTTGAAGTCGCTCAGCAGCGTCTCGCCGATGGCCTGGCCGGTTACGTTCACGGTGTTTTTCAGCAGCTGCAGCGCATTCTCAGACGTCGCCACGCGTGACGCGTATTCGGCCGACATCGAGCCACTGTATTGGGTGGCATCGGTGACCTTGTCAAAGTTGGTCTTCAGCAGGTCGAGGTTCGTCAGCAGCGGAGCGATCGCGCCGATGGATTCGCGCCCGAACAGCGTCGTCATCGTCGCCGCCTGCTCATGCTTGGGCAGCAGTTTCAGCTTGTCGAGCACGCTCAGGATGGCGCCGCCGGCATCCTTCTGCATGGCCTGCGCCATATCGGTGGCTTTGATGCCCAACTTGCTGAACGCAGCGACCTGCCGCGAGGTGGCGGCCTCGCCCGACGACAGCGTGAGCAGCATGTTCTTGATGCCGGTGGCCGACACCTCGGACTCGATGCCCATACCGGCAACCGTCGCGCCCAGCGCGGCCAGCGGCCCGCTGCCGAGGCCGGCGACCTCGCCGAGCGCGCCGATTCGGTTCACCACTTCGCTGATCTTCTGGACGCTGGCGGGGCCGGTGTTGCCCAGGTAGTTGATCTTGTCGGCCAGCACGACGACATCGTCCTGCCCCATGCGGAACGCAGTGCGCCAGGTCGCCATGGTTTGGCCGGCGTCCTCGGCGGTGGTGTCGAAGGCAACGCCCATCTTGGCCGCGTCCTCGGCGAACCTGACCAGCTCGGCCTTGGCGATGCCGGCCTGACCGGCAGCGGCAACGATCTTGGCAATGTCGGTCGACACCATCGGCAGCTTGGTCGAGAGGTTCTGCACCTCCCGACCCATTTCCTTGAACTGCTCGGGCGTGTCGAAGTCCACCACCTTGCGGACATCGGCCATGGCCGATTCAAAGCCCATGGCCTCAGACAGCGGCAGCGCCCCGGCCATCAGGGCACGTTGGCCGCCGAATGCCAATCCGGCACCGGTGCCGACCATGCCGATGCCGGCGCTCTGCAGCTGGGCTGCGCGCTCCTTCAGCCGATTGGCGGCGGCGAGGCGTGTCTCCTGCCGCTTGATGCTCTCGTTGGTACGGGCAATGTCCGCACGCAGGCGACGCTCATCGTTGCCAAGGTTGCGCGTGCTGATACCGGCGCGGTCCAGACCGCTGCGCAGGCGCTGCAACTCTGCCGCCTGCTGTTGCTGCTTGTCCTTCATCAGTCCGGCGACGCGGGTGGCGTCCTTGAACTGCTTGGTCAGTGCGCGGGAGGGCTGCGTGGCAGCGGCGACGGCGGCAGCCAGTCCGCGCACCTTGGCCTGCTGTGCGGCGTAGGCAGTAGCCGATTCACGCGATGCAGCTACCTGCTGGCGGAAGGCGCCCAGATCGCGTTGGGTTGCATTGAGTTTGCGCAGCGCATCGCGTGACTGCAGCAGCTGGTCGGCAAGCCCCTTGCCGCCGCGCTGGATCTTGCGGAACGGCGCGGTCGCCTTATCCATTGCGGACAGGATGACCTGCATGCGCAGGTTGTCAGCGGCCATCAGCGCAGCCCCTCGGTGCGGGCCGCCGAACAATCACGGCGGGTGGACGGGGAGAGGGCTGCGCTGGTGGGGATCATGTGTTGTTTCCACTACGTTCGACGGCTCGCTCCCGCCATTCCATCAACTCGGTCACGGTCCAGCGGTCCATCTCGCTGGGCTGGAAGTGGAAGATGACAGCCACATCGGCCATCGCATCCTCTACGCGTTCAGGGATTCCCGGTCCGCCTTCTTCATGAAAAAACCGGCGATCTCGGTGCCCAGCGTCACCAGGTCGGCCGGGTCCAGCTTGTCGATGTCTGCGGTGGTCAGGGTCGGAGTGGTGATGCGCGGCGCCAGCATGCGGATGGCAGTGGTATCCAGCTGCAACAGGTCGACCAGCTTCACGCCACGCAGGGTGCCGGCGTCGGGCTTGCGCAGCTGCAGCGTCTCGATGATCTGGTCGCCGCGCTGGATGGGCGCATCCAGTTCGAGCGTGACGTAGTCGGGGGCGCTGACCTTGCCGGTGGTGGTGTCCAGCAGGGCGTTGTCGTGGGTCTTGCGGCTCATAGTCTCTCCAGTGGGAAGCATGGCCCGGCAGTGCCGGGCCGTGGTGGGCGGATCAGATGCCGATGGCGCGGCGCTGTTCCTGCAGCAGATCGTTGCCGTCCACGATGAAAATCATCGCGACCATGTCGATCTCGATTTCAGTGCGGCCGTTGATCGACAGCTTGTAGTAGCTGGCCGAGGTTTTCACGCTGAACTCTGTGTCGTCGCCTGCCTTACCGGTGCCGGCGTCGATCTCGCTGTGGCGACCGCGCAGCACGATCTCCACCGCATCCACCTCGCCGGTGTCGTCGCGCTGGTAGGCGCCGGCAAAGCGAAGCTGCACGCCGTTGTGCGTGGTCTTGCCGTACTGGCGCAACACCTCGCGGGACAGGCCACCGCACTTCCATTCGGCCTCGATCTTCTCCTGGCCCATGTCGATATCGATGGGGCCAGCCATGCCACCGGCACGGTATTCCTCCATCTTGCGGGTCAGCGTGGGCAGCTTGAACTCGGTCACCAGCCCCCGGTAGCTCTCGCCATCGTTGAACAGGTTGAGGTTTTTCAGCTTGCTGGGCATTGCCATGTTCGTGGATTCCTATGTCGTGCCGATCAGCCGTTGATGCGGCTCGGGAAGTCGGCGAAGTAGCGGTCGGTGATGCGCTGATTCAGCTGCAGGTTCTCCAGCGGGGGCACCGGTGTGAAGTCGTAGTCGATGACCAGCTTTCCGCCCGACAGGGACGTGGGCAGGTTGGCGGCTTCGTCGTACCAGGCGTTGGCGTCGATGATGTAGCCGCCGTTCTTCAGTTCGCGGAACTTGGCATTGATGCTCTCCAAGATGTCCTTGACCTGGCTGGGGTGCAGCGGCTTGTCCATGTAGACCAGCATCGCCTCTGCGATGGTGTCGGCCAGGATGTGCGCGGTGCGCGTGGCCGTTTCGAAGGCGAACAGCGGATCGCTGCTCAGGGTGCGGTTGCCCCAGAAGCGGTAGCCGTTGACGTTGACCAGGGTGGTCACGTCCTTGGAGTTGAGCAGGCCGGCATCGGTGTTCGGGTCCTGCAGATCCCAATGCACGTCCCGGCTGATGCCGGTGACGCCGGAAACGGGCACGTTGGAGATCGACTTGTGCCAGCCCTGCTCCTGATCGATGCGTGCGCGCAGCCCAGCGGCGCGGGCGGTCGCGTAGGCCATCGCCGGGGTGCTGGTGGCGGTGTCCCAGGCGAGGAAGTCGGGCCAGATCATCATCAGCTCGCGCTCGCTGAACTGATCGCGGTAGACGATGACATCGGACACCTTGCCGGCGGCCGACGCGCTCACGTAAGCCATGGCGCGCAGCGTCTTGGCGATGGGGGCCAGCGCAGCGACTACTTCCTGCGTATCCAGTCCCGGCACGGCCAGGATGCGCGGTTTGACGCCAAGCTGCGCCTCGGCCACCAGCAGCGCCTGCAGGCCGGTGTAGGTGCCGGTGTCCTTGCTGCCGATGACGTTGGTGGTGGTCTCCGGATCTGCCGCGCCCTGAGCGACACGCACGACCACGGCGACGGGATTGGATTGGTCAGCGATGCCGCGCAGGCTGGCGGCGAGCGTGCCCTTGGTGCCGGCCTTGGCGACGGCGCCGCGCACGTCGGTCAGCAGCACGGCCTTGTTGAACGGGAATACGGATGCGTCGGCGTCCTCGGCCGTGCAGACGATGCCCAGGATGGCGGTGGCCACCGTGCGGATCGGGCGGGTGCCGCCGTTTACTTCGACGACGCGTACGCCGTGGTGGTACTGGTCCATTGCTGGCTCCTTGGGTCAGGTTTCGCGGTAGCGGAGGGGGACAGTCAGCCGGGTGAACTCGTTGGACTGCTGGCTGCGCACGCGACGGCAGGTGACATCGAGCACGAACGCGCCCGGCCGTTCGCCGCGTGACAGCGACAGCTGCTTGATCTGCAGGCGAGGTTCCCAGCGCATGAGCGCCGTGGCAGCGGCGCCGTACAGGCGCAGCTGTGTGGTGCTGTTGAATGGCTGGTCGACCAGCTCGGGCAGGAGCGATCCGAAGTCGCGGCGCTGCACCCGTGTGCCAATGGGCGTGGTCAGGATGCGAGCGATGGACTGCACCAGGTGCGCGTCATCGTCCAGCCAGCGGCCAGTGGATGCATCCATGCCCCTCATTGCACCGCGCTCCACAAGGGAGCGCGACGGCGCAGGTGGGGCAGATGGGGCGAGGTCGAAGCCATGACCTCATTCTGTGGACGGCCTTCGCCGAAGGCGCTCCCGTTGGCGTGTATCAGCTACGCAAACACCTGCGGGCTACGAGCCGGACAGATTCGGCGGTTCTACAGACGGCAGCTCAGGGACCTCTGGCAGTTTGGGCAGCTCGGGGACGGTGACGGACGGCATCTCGATGCTGCAGGAGCCGATGCGCGAAGCGGCCGAATCAATCGCAGCCTGCAGTTTGGCGATAGCCGCGGTTATCTGGGCGATCTGCAGCGGAAGCACCAGCATAGGCTTCACGTAGGGCTGAATGACAGCGCTAATCAAGCCGTTGATCCACGTCACGATCTCAGCGGGATTGATGCCCGGCGGGCTGAGCAGCGCCATCATCGGCTGTAACGCCGCCATCTGCGCGCCGATGCCGGCGAGCAGCGCGTTGGCCGACTGCATGGCTTCGTCAGTGAGCGCCTGCAGTTCGGCGCAGGACTGCACCGCGTTGATCTGGTCCGCCAGGCGCTCGAATGTCTCGGCGTTGAAGGGGAGGGAGCCTTGTGGGTTCATGGGTGCCTCAGTAGATGTTGGTGACGCTGCCGCGTTCCACGCTCACGACCTGGCCCGTGCCGGTAGTGAAGGTGCCCGTAGCGCCGGTGCCGGCGGACACGTTGCCATCCGCCATGACGCTGCCGGTGGCGTGCACTGTGGGCGAATCCAGCACCACCGCCGCGCTCGCATGCACCTCGGCCTGCTGGCAGTTCACGATGACCTGGCCCTTGCCGGCATGGACCGACAGGGTCGAGGTTGCGTGGTTGAACTCGACAACGCTCCCGTCGGGATAGGTTGTGCGGTCGACATCCTCGCTGCTAGCCGGCTGCGGGTACGCGTCCTGTGACGTGCTGCCGATGATGACTGCCTGTGAGATGTCCCCATCGGGGCAAGCCAGCAGCACCTGCTCGCCTTTGCCTGGCGCGTGCCAGGTGCGGCCGTTCGGCCCGGCCCTGCGTTCCAGCCAGGCGATCCAGTCGGTTTGGATCTCGCCCGTCTGGACGCGGACGCGTGCTGGCGCTGCGGTGCGCACGGCAATCACCGTGCCCCAGCGGAGCATGTTGCTGACCTCGGCTGGAATGTCGCCGCGCGCCATGGCGGTCAGCCCGCCGCAGGATCGGTGGCGGACTCCGGCGGTACCGGGTCGGATTCAGTCGGCTCTGGCGCCGGCACGCTCTCCCAACCGCCCTGAGTCTCGCTGTAGCGCCATGGCCCGGTGTTGTCGCGCGGTGGTGCCAGCGCCGTTGCGGTGGCCGGCAGCGGCTCGCCCACGGCCAACGGCGGCAGAAAGAAGCCAGTAGCCTTCTCCCAGATGGCGGTTTGGCTGTAGTCGGGAACCAGCTCCCACGCATTGCGCGATTCGTTCCACCGGTTCGTGGCCGGTTCACCAGGGGCGACGGCGAGCGGCGGCTTCACTGTGACACTTGGCGGCGGCACATCACCCAATGCGAGCTGGTTGTGGACCGCAACGCCCGTGGCCTTGTCCCATAGCGCGACGCCACGATACTCCGGCACGATCTCCCAAGCGGTGCGCTCTGCGTTGATCCGCCATGCCTCGTAGTATCCGCAATGTTGTCGCGGGGCAAAGTCGACGGTGTTGATCGGCATCGGGCAGCTGCCATCGGCCTCCGGGTAGATCCGCACTGGGAGCAGATACAGACCGGTCTGCTCATCGAAAGAATGGCCGTAGATTTCGTGGTCGGTTTTCAGTTGCATGGTTGTCTCTCAGAAGGCGATGCAAAAGAGCATCCGTATGCCGGCGGGCAGGTTGCGGGTCGAGCCGGTGCTACCCACGGTGATGCCGTGCGAGTGGTCGCCAACGCCCGCAACGTTAATGGTGTGGCTGTGGCTGCCGGCGCCATTCATGCCGATGTTGTGGGCGTGCGTGCCGTTGCCATCGGTTGTATAGGCATGGGAGTGGCCGCCGGCAGGGCTGGTGTTCGGCCAAGGGTTGTCGTAGTCGACATTGCCGCGTGAACCAGCATGGTTGTTGTAGTCGCCGCCCCACGGATAGGCGATGCCGGCGTCTGCGAACGGCACCAGATGCTGATGGTCACCGACCCAGTTGGTCCCGCCCGTATGGCCGTGGTGGCCCTGACCATCCGTCCAGGCGCCGTGAGCGTGATCGCCCACCGCATCGGCACCGGCAGAGTGAGCATGAGCGCCGGCTGCGCTCACGCTCGCGCTGTGTGTGTGCGCAACCACTGAGCCGGCGCTGCTCTGGCCGACCTTGGCAGGATCGCCGGTATGGATGACGCCGCTGTCCTCATCGACCTTGGGCAGCTTGAACGTGGTTCCCTCGGCATTGCCGCCGTAGGTGGTGCCGATGGCCGCGAACAGGCGTGGGTAGTCCGTGCGTAGCAGTTCACGACCGTCACACACCAGCGTGCCCGAGGGTGCGGTCTTGCCGGCGAAGGTAATCACCTGGCCGGGCATGTAGGCGCTGGCAGGTACGCCGGTGAGGTTCTCCCAAGCGAGGTAGTGTGCACCGTGCTTGCCGTCCAGCAGGTCAGCATCCAAGCCGTTGCCCTCGCCATCGTCTTTGAGCGACGCTCCTTTCAGGCCCAACAGCTGGCGTACAGCGCTCTCCGTTGCGGCAGCGATCAGCTTCTTGGCAAGCGCGGTGGGCGCGCCCGGACCGAACCGCGCGTCGAGCAGTTCGCGCAGCCCTTTCGAATGGACGGCGCGCGTCGCGTCGGTGCCGGTAGCTGTTTCAGTCGGGGTGGCCAATTCCAGCACACCGGCCTTTTCCTCGGTGCCCACGTTGAGGTCGAAGTTGGTGTCGCCGAAGGTGATGTCGGTCGCCGCGATGTCGGCGAACTGGACATCGGCGGCGAGCAGTAGCACAGCCTGCGTTGACTTCTCCGCCAATACGGCCGGCTGGCCGTAGACCGCCAGCAGCGTCCCATCGGCCAGGTACAGGCCGATGCCGCGTACCGAGTACGTGGCGTCGGTGGCGTCGCGGGCCGTGACGTGGATCGTGTCCCGCGCTGTGGCCCCTCCGCTGATCGACTGCAGGCGCGTGTGTTCGCCGGGCAGCGACTGCATTTCGCGGTGGGGCTCGATGACCTCGGCGGTGAGGCCCAGGGCGTGGGCCAGCACCGGGGCGGTGCCGCTCTGCTGAGCGTTGACGATGGCCTCGCGGCCACGGCGGGTAACGATGAATCTGAGGCCGGTCATGGAGTGGTAGCTTCCGTAGCTTGAAGGCGGACAAACACAGCGGCTCGGGTGGCCGCGATGACGCCCACGCGACCGGCCAGGTTGATGCCTTGGGTGAAGGTGAAGTGGCTGCGTACCGGCTTGGTGAAGTTCACCTCGGCAATGACGTCATCGACGTACTGCGCGGTGGTGGTTTCGCCGTCCTGGCCGCCAAGGGTCAGCGTCAGCGCAAATGTGTGTGGGGTGCCGCGAGGCGTCGTCTGCCACCACTCGGTGATGTCGACCACGCCACCGAAGCTGTCCACCACGTCCGCGATGCTGCGCGCAGTGCCCTTACGGCGCTGCACGATCAGCGAGTTGGCGACCCGGGCGCGCTTCACCGCCAGCGGCCAGCTGTTGCGCCATGTGTCCACGGACATCGTCCACGCCAACCATGGCAGCAGGTTCTCGGGGCAGGTGGCGGGGTTCCAGAGCAGCCCGACGACTGTGCCGATGTCGAAGCTGCGCGCGGTGACCGCCTCGGCGGTTCGTTCCAACGCGGTGGCGTTTGGCGGCAGCAGGCTGGTGCCCATGTCAACACCGACGCTGCCGTCCCACGCCAGTGTCGCCCCAATTGGCGGCGCCTCGCCCAGGTGGATCTGCTTGCGCTCGTCCAGCACATAGTCGGTGACGGTACGCGCGCCGCCGCGCGTGGGAATGTACGGCGTTGGGCCGCTGGTGGGTTCCAGTTGCGGCTGGGATATGCGCAACGTCACGTCAACGCTGCTATCCGGGTCGACTGCCATTCCGATGTAGCACTTGATGCCGGCCACGTCCTCGTGGGTCAGCTTTCGGGTGACGGAAAGGCGCTGCAGCGTGGCCGGATTGGGCTTGGTGCTGGTGCTGCTGACCAGGTACTGACCGTTCCGATCGCACTCAGCCAATACCAGTTGGCGCAGCGGCTCACGGAAGCCTGCCTCCGGGTCACCGGCGACGATCTGCAGACCAACGCTTACCGTCCAGATGCTGCCCCGTGCAGCCGGAATTGGTGTGGTCTGGAAGATCACATCAAAGAATCGAACGTAGGATGCGACGCTCTTGCCTGCCAGGCGCAGATCGAAGTAGGGGGTGCCGTCCTCCAGCGTTCCGACAGCAACAATTTCGCGCGTCCATCCGCCGAACGGGCCGGGTGGGAAGGACCAGCCAGGTGGGAAGGCGCCGGTGGTGCCAATTCTGCCGACCTTGGCCGCCAGAACGTCGGAGTCGGCCAGCAGGTTGTGGCGGGGCTCGCGCGACAGCCGCTGCCGGCCACGCCAGTCGCGGCGATAGATCGACGTTACCTCTGTGGCAAGGCGTGTGGGTTTGCCCAGGAACGTCGGTGCGAACACAGTGCGCGCGCCATCGCCGATCCCGACTGGCTCATCGGTCAGCCGCTTGGTGATGCGCTTACTCATGGTTGCCCACGTGCACGATGTCGAAGGCGGTGCAGTGCGCGGCCTGATGATTTGCGATGAACAGGTCATCCACCGGTTCGATCAGGTTCACCCGCTGGACGCCCTCAACATGCAGCGAGGCATAGAGGCCCGAGCGCGGTACATCACGGCCCAGCCGGTGCGACTCATCCACGTAGGCGCGCAGGCGGCGGTTCGCTTCTTCCAGCACCACAGCGGCATCCGGGCCGGCGTAGGTAACGATCTCCGCCTTCACGGTGTAGCGCATGATCTCGGCGGCCCGGACAGTGACCAGGTCCGTCAGCGGGCGCACGTTGCCATCCATCAAAGCAGCGGCTACGCGCTCGACCAGGCCGGGCGAGGGAATGCCATCGCCACTGCGCGAGAGCAGCGTCACCAGCACCTCGCCGGGGGTGGGACTCATTGCGCTGACATCAAGCACGTCGGGATCTGCCGACAACGCATGGAAGAGGTAGGCGCCCTCCGGGCCAGCGACGCTGTAGCCCTCCGGGGCCAGCTGGATGCGGCGCCGCAGTTCGACGTCGCTCTCCATCACAGCCGGGGTGTTGGTCTTGGGATCGGCAGGCGTGATCTGTTGGCGCACTACGCCGAAGAAGGCGCCGAGGTTGTCCAGATCACCGCCGCCGGCATAGGCCAACATGTTGCCTTTGCCGCGCACGTTGAACGATTCACGCAGGTGGACTTCGCGGTACGCGCAGACCTGCAGCAGCACGCTCATCGGGTCCGATTCCAGCAGCGTGGCGTACTCAGGCGCCAGCAGGTACAGGGTGGCTTTCAGATCGGCGTAGGACTGCTCAAAGCTGACCTGTTCGGTCAGGTCCGGGACGGGCAGCTTGGACAGTTCGACGGCGGTAAAGGTGGACATGGCGACACCAGGCGCAGGGGCGTATCAAGGGTGTCATCGCCCCATGCCCGTAGCCATTCCCGGTGTGTGTAACCGCTACGCCTACGGCATTCCGGCGGTGAGGTGGTCCATGATCGCGTCCCGTACCAGGGCGAGGCTGCTGTCGGAGAAGCCCAGCAGGCGGCGCTGCTCGTAGCGCACGCGCGGACCGCCGCGGATGACGCTATCGGTTCGGCCTTCTTGGTGAACGGTTGCGATGCGGGAGACGCGGCCGACGAAGCCTACCGAAACCTGCTGCGCATCAGCGCGCACGCGCAGATGCTTGGCCTGGCGCAGCTTGGCGAACATGGCGGCGCGTTTGATTCGGCCCGCCTTCTGCCGGGCCGGTGAGGGCTTGCGACGGGGTGCGTAGGCGCTGCCGTCAGGATTGCGCTGTGCAGCGATACGGCGCTGCTCGGCGCGTCGCAGCTGCGTACCTACGCGGCGGGCAAGGCGGACGCGGTCAGCGGGCTGCAGGCGCGCCAGCAGCGGTTCTACCCACTGCTCCAAGGCGCGCAGATCCTCAGACAAGAGGAATGCCAGGCAGGGAGGCGATCAGCGCGCCCTCAGCGTCGACCACCTGGCCGCCGGCCAGCGACGCGGCGTGATAGTCCTCGGTGGCAGGCTCGCCCACGTGGGTGAGCAGGAACGAGCCGTCGGGCTGCGTCGTTACCACAACGCGCTCGGTCAGCGGCAGCTTGAGCGCGACGTCGACCAGGTTGTCGGCGAGCACGTCGACATCGAAGCCGATATCGTCGCGCCGGGCCGGATTGGCGAGCAGCTCCGGCTGGTGCCGGGTTAGCCACTGCAGCACCGGCAGCATCAACGAATCGGGGCTCCCGGCATAGTCGGTGAGGATCAGGGCCAGCGTGTATTGGTACTGAAACGACAGGCCGGGCTGGTAGCTGCTTTGCAGCTTTCCATCCTCCACGAACACCAGCAGACGCTCGGCGCTCTCCCGCAGGCCGGGGACGGCTGCCATCAGGTGCGTGCGCAGGGAATCGGGCTTAATCACGGCCGGACGCCTGCCGCTGGCGCACCGCGTCCTGCAGGCCGATCAATTGCTCGCGGATGGCGTGGCAGGTGGTGTAGTTGTCGGTGACGGTGCTGGCGACGGTAGAGAGCGCAACACCGGCGGCGGGCGCATCAGGATCTCCGGCAGGTCCGGCCAGGGGGCGGTTTTCGGCGGCTGCGTCGTGCACGCGGACAAAGCCAGCAGGCACAAGGCAAGCGCGATCAGCTTCGGGCGTGACATAGACGGGTACCTCTTTGACGATGGTGGCGCCGGCTTCGCGCACGTACTGCACGCGGTCGACGTAGCGCGTGACGACTTTGGCGTCGCCGCTGAGCGCATCGCGCTCCTGTTTGGCCGCATCACGCTCGGCCTCGGCGTTGTCGCGCTGACGGCCAATGCCATCAATGCGTCGCTGCTGCACCAGCGCGACCGCAACGCCCAGCAGCAGCACGATCACCAGCAACGCGGCCAGGATCGCCGCCAGGCGTCGGGAGATCACGCAGCCCCCAGGACTTGCAAGGCGCGATTGGTGCGGCTGATCCGGTCGGCCATGCCTTCGGGCGTGGCCTTGGACGTGACCGAGCCGAGGTTGACGCGGCGGCTGACCGCCAGCACGTCGCCGCCATCGGCGGTAGTGTTCAGGCCGGCGTCCTTCCAGTACGCGGCAGCGGCCGCGGCGCCCACTTCCACATCCAGCAGCAGCTGCGGCTGCTGTTCCAGCGGCTGGCCGATCAGCTGGCCGATGTGCCGGTAGTTGCCGCGTCCGGTGATCTGCACGGGGCAGCGGCCACGATAGAGGTAGCCATCGCCGCTGGCCTCGTTGCCGTTGCCGTTGCGGCCGGCATACACGCGGTTGCCAAGCTTCTCCGGCTGGTGGACGAATGCGTCGAGCTCGGTGGCGGCGATGCGCTTGCCGAATACTTCCGGCAGGCGCTTGCGGCTGTAGCTGAGGTTCTCTTCGACCCGCGACAGGCTCAGGCTTTCGTGGCCGATCTGCGCGAGGAAGTGCGCGGCACGGCGCTTGGTGGTGATGTTGAAACGCACCATGGCCGCGTTCAGCGCGGGCGCCCAGCGCTGCGCACGCGGCAGCGGGCATTGCATGATCTGACTCAGTTGCTCGGCGGTGACCACTACTCGACCCTCAGAATGCGCGCCACGTTGCCTCGGGCGCGGTAGGTCACCAACAGTAGGACAAGCAACAGGCCCAGCTGCCACACGCTGACGTGTGCGGCTGCGCCAAACAATGCGACGTTGATGGCAAGGCCACCGGTACAGGCGATCAGCAGCCACGCACAGCACGACACGCCTATGCGGTGCCGGGCATCCGGTCCCGGCCGGTAGGTAATCAGCAGCACGCAGATGGCGAGACTGCTGACCAGGGTGGCGACGACAAGCAGGTTATGCACTGGGTGGCCCTCCGCGACGGATACGGGACAGGTCGAAGGTTCGGCCGCGCTCAATCAGGCCGAGCGTGACGGTGATGCCGCAGGCTGCGGCGGCGAAGGCGGCCATGCCGGTGGACTGCAGCGGCACCCAGCGCAGCACCTCGCCGGCGCCGTAGTATCCGGCGATCACGCTGACGATCAGGTAGACAAGGCGCTTCCAGATGGGCAGATCCTTGGCCGAGACGACGAACAACGTGCCCCCGGCAAAGGCGCCAATCAGGGCATCGCCGTCGATGCCGGGCACCAGGGAGGCCAGGCCGAGGCCGGTGGCGACCATTACGGTGCCGGTGAGCGAGGTTGGTTCGGTCATTTCAGTCCCAGAGCTGGATCAGCGGTCGCTCGGTGGCGATCAAATGGGATGGGGGGAGGGCCGGCAGCGTTACCGGCGTCCCCATCGGAAGGATTGGCCCGTGCAAGGACAGGCCGGGATTCAGCGCGAACACCTGTTCGGTCATGCCCGCCGTGGCGCCCAGGTGACGCCAGCACAGCTGGTCGATGGTGTCGCCTTGCTGGGCATGAACGCGCATCAGATCAACTCGACTGTGACGCGCCGGGTGCCCAGCAGGTCGCTGATCGCGTTGCGTAGGTCGCGGCGGATCTCATCGATCGTGGGCGCCAGATCGTCTGCACGCTGGTTGCCCTGGCCCGTAGCGTCATAGGAGCGGTAGCGTTCGTGCAGTTCCACTGCCGTGGCGCAGTACACGGCGCGCAGATACAGCTGGACCAGGCGTGATGTGCCGTCGACCTCCTGTGCCGGCACATCGCCCAGGGTGGCGTAACCGGCGGCCACCTTGGCCGCCTGCCACTGTTCCAGTTCCCGCGTGACGGACATAACCGCCATGACCACCGTGGCCCGCATACGCGGCGCAGGGACATCGCCTGCGACGCGCACCGACTCTCGCAGCACGCCGACGTCGATCTCCGGCCAGAACGGCCCGGCAGTGACAGGCTGCTGTTTGGCGACAGGTGACGTGTTGGCGGTGAAGCTGCTCATGGTTGCCTCGATAGGTCGCCGGTGGTCGGGGCGTCACACCAGGGAGAGATGCTGGTGATCGGCCCCGAGCCGGCGGGGTCGCGGGGTACGCTCGGGGTGAGGGTCAGTCGTCGGACTGATTACCCTCGATCTTCTTCAGCAGGCGCTCGGCGCGCTTGAGGTCTTCCTTGCCGCCGCAGCTGTCGTGCAGCTGGATGGCCCGGCGCAGATCATCAATCGCCGTGGACATAGCCTCAGCATCCAACGGCGCCGCCTCGGTGCCGGTTGCAAGCAGGCCGCGTGCGCGAGCCAGCAGCAGCCGGGCGCGGACCTGATCGGGCATATCCTGGCCCTCGGTCAGTTCCATCGCACGGGTCAGCACCGCCGGATCGAACTCAGCGCCGGTCTTCTGGGCATTGAGCGCGGCCACGCCGATTTCTTCGGCAACCACGCACCCAGCCGTTCGGCTGAACTCATCCGGCATCGGCAGGCCATGGGCCAGGACGTACTCGGCCAGATCCAGCCCTTGGGCATACTCGCCCGCGTCCAGACTCCAGAGCATGACGGTGGACACCACCAGGTCAGCACCGCCCTGATTGGCGGCAAGCACGCCTTCAACGTAAGGGCCGTAGGTCGGCAGCAGCGCGACCTTGAGCGCCGCCTTGGCCTGCGTGGACTGGATCTGTTTCAGGCGGGCACGGTCGTGGGCGAGCTGCAGCTGCATCTGCTGGTATTCGGTGGTGCCTTCCATCAGGGCGCTGCCGGCCGAGCGCGCCGCCGCTTCCTCGGCGGCGACGCGCTGCAGGTGGCGCTTGGCGGGGCTATCGGCCATTGGCTTAGTCCCCGACCTTGATGTTCTCGACCACCGCGCCACGGCCGTAGTCCTCGACCACGTAGTCGTCGTTGGACGATTCGAAGTTCGCGATGCGGTTCTTTTGCGGCTGCTCCTGAATGTAGCGGCGGCGACCGCCGATCTGCCAGTACAGCGACAGGTTGTCCAGCGAGGTGGCCATCAGCGCGTTGGACGGCATGAAAGGCACGATGACCGGCTTCAGGCCGCCGATGCGCTTGGTGCCCAGCACCAGGTCAGCGGCCAGCTGTTCGGTGGGCGCGTTGTCCTTGTCGATGATCGGGAAATACTTGTCGAACACCAGGTCGCGGCCCAGAACCACGACAAGGCCCGGGTCCTGCTGGTGCCACGGGTCGATCAGCGAGGACACCACGTCCATCACCAGCGAATCGAGGTTCGCATAGTCCTGCTTCGCCTTGTCGCTACCGCCTATCTGCAAGACGCCATCGGTCTTGCCCTTCGCCATGACGCGCTTGGCGGCATGCTCGCGGTACTTCTGCAGCCAGCCCTTGTTGACGTCCTGCAGCAGCGCATTGGTTGCGCGGTTGGTGGTCTTGGCGATGCTGGTGCCGTTGAAGCCGATCATGATGCGGTCCAGCGCCTGGCGCTGGATGATCGAATCGCGCAGGAAGGTCTGGAAGTTTGGCTGACGCGCCCAGGCGTCAAGGCGTGCGTAGGGGATCGCCGTGTCGTAGTCGGTCTGCACGCACTCGTAGCCGAAGCTGTCCAGTGCGGTCACATCGGCCGGCGTACGCTCGGCGTTGCCGCTGGTGTCGGTGCGGCCGGCGATGGTGCCGTTGACGCCTACGCCGATCTTCTCGCCCTTGAGGTCGATGACGCCGGGCATATTGATCGCCGACAGGAACGCGCTGCTCTGCTGGATGCGCTGCTCCATGGTCTGCTGCACGGACGGTTCAACCGAGAACGCCAAGCTGGCGGTCTCGACGTTGTTCAGTTCGGCAACTCGGCGGGTGAACTGGCTGAAATGGGTGCGGGTTTCGGTACGCATTGCGTTGCTCCGTGAGTAGGGGGCCGTTGGGGATCAGCAGTCGGTGGCGTCGCCGGCCTTACTGCCGCCGGGGCCAGCGACCGGCGGGCGCTGCGCGAAGGTTTGGGGCGTGCTGTCGAGCGTCTCGCGGATGGATGAAACCTGACCGGCGAGGGCCTGCACCTTGGCGGACAGGTTCTGGTTCTCGGCCGCAAGCTTTTCGAGGCGGACATCCTGCTCGGCGAAGGTTTCGAGCAGCTGCTGACCGAATTTGGCGACATCCGCATCGTCCTCCTTCGGCTCGGGTGCGGCCGGGGGCTTGGCGATCAGGCCCATGCCCGAGAGCAGTACAGCCAGGCGGTTCTTGCGCGGTGCCGGTTGCTCGATTTCATCGAAGGTGATCTGCGCTTCTTCGGCGGCAGTGAACAGGTTGTCGGCATCGATCTTGCGACCGGCCAGCGGGTTTGCGTCCGGATGCTGTGCCGCGAAGGCGAGCATTTCGGTCCCCAGGCTTGCCGGGGTGTCGGTGACTGCCAGGCCCTGCAGGTATGCCTTGCCGGTGTCGGCGAACTTCGGGGCAATCTCGATACTGGTGTAGAGCTTCTGCTTGTCGTTGTTGACCATCGCCACCAGCGGCGGGGTCGGTTCGATCTGCGCGAACAGGGCCAGCTTCTTGACGCCGCCCACGTCGACTTCCTCGGCCTTCACGGCCAGGACGTCACCGTATGCCTTGAACGGGCCATCGGGCATCAGGCTGCGCAGATGCTCCACCCAGATGCGGGCGCCATACAGCTGCGGGTCGTAGGAAGCGGCCATGTCTGCGATGTGCTGGCGCTCGATCACGCGGCCATCGGTGGTTGCGCCTTCGACGGCTACGCGGAAAAACTTCGAACGCAGCTTCTTATTGTCGGTCTTGTTGGCCATATCGCCCTCTGCTGGTGTCGGTGCGCATCGGTTTTCGATGCGATGACCCATGGTCGATTGAGGGCGAATGCGCAGCAACGCGGTCCGCGTGTAACGCGCCGAACTACGTGGCCTTTCCATGTCGCGCGCGCGAGTGGCGCGGCAACCTGTTCAGGTGACCAGCGTAGCCGAACAACTCCACGTAGATCCACGCCGCCAAGCCAAGTTTCTGTACTGGATGGGCTGGCGCGTGTGCGATATCGCTTCGCTGATCGGCGAGAAAGAGAAGACCGTTCACAGCTGGAAAACGCGCGACGAGTGGGATCGCGCCGACACGGTCGAGCGCATCGGTGGTGCGCTGGAAGCACGCCTTGCCATTCTCATCCACAAGGAAGGGAAGACGGGCGGTGACTTCAAAGAGATTGATCTTCTGCATCGCCAGCTGGAACGACAGGCACGCATCCAGCGATACCAAGGCGGCGGCAACGAGGGCGACCTGAATCCGGCTGTCGCCAACCGCAATGCCAAGCCAAAGAAGAAGGCCCGCAAGAACGAGTTCAGCGAAGAAGAGGTCGAGCGTCTGCAGACGGCGTTTGTGGATGGGTGCTTCGACTATCAACGCGATTGGCTCCGCGCCGGCAACGAACGTACGCGCATCATCCTCAAGTCCCGCCAGATCGGCGCGACCTACTACTTCGCCCGCGAGGCGCTGATAGATGCGCTGACCACCGGCCGCAATCAGATTTTTCTCAGTGCCTCCAAGAGCCAGGCTCACATCTTCCTTGGCTACATGCGTGGCTTCGTGCGCGAGGTGCTGGACCGCGACCTGACCGGCGATCCGATCACCTTGGCAAATGGTGCAGAGCTGTTCTTCCTCGGAACCAACGCACGCACCGCGCAGGGCTACCACGGCAATTTCTACTTCGATGAATTCTTCTGGACCCATGGCTTCAACCAGCTGAACAAGGTCGCCAGCGGCATGGCGATGCACAAGAAGTGGCGCAAAACCTACTTCAGTACGCCCTCCACGATGGCCCACGAAGCGTTCGATTTCTGGACCGGTGAGCGCTTCAACAAGGGCCGCCCGGTGTCCCAGCAGATCCAGCTGGACGTGAGCCATGCGCGGTTGATGGGGGGACGTCGATGCGAGGACGCCATGTGGCGCCAGATCGTGACCGTGCTGGATGCTGCCGGCCGCGGTTGCGACTTGTTCGACATCGAAGAGCTACGCCGCGACTACAGTGCCGATGAATTCGCCAATCTGCTCATGTGCGAGTTCGTGGACGATAGCGCCAGTATCTTCCCCCTCACCATGCTGCAGCCGTGCCAGGTCGACAGCTGGGTGGAATGGTCGGACGACTTCCGCCCCTTGGCGATTCGGCCCTATGGGGATCGCCCGGTGTGGATCGGGTATGACCCGGCCGAAACAGGCGACAGCGCGGGCATCGTGGTGGTTGCACCTCCGCTCGTTCCCGGTGGCACGTTCCGCATTCTGGAGCGCCATCAGTTCAAGGGCATGGATTTCGCCGCCCAGGCCGCGTTTATCCGTCAGATCACCCAGCGCTATTGGGTGACCTATATCGGCATCGATGCCACCGGCATGGGCACCGGCGTGGCGCAGTTGGTACGCCAATTCTTCCCCGGCGTGACCACGTTCAGCTACTCCCCCGAGGTCAAGACCCGGCTGGTGTTGAAGGCGTTCGATGTCATCAAGAACGAGCGCCTGCAGTACGACGCCGGGTGGACCGATCTGACCCAATCGCTCTTGGCAATTCAGAAGACGCTTACCCCCAGCGGGCGGCAGGTGACCTACACCGCCGGTCGTTCGCGCACCACAGGCCACGCCGATTTGGCGTGGGCACTCATGCACGCGCTGCAGAACGAGCCGCTGGAAGGCGGTAGCGTCGCTCGCGGCTCCATGGAGATTTTCTAATGGCAGACATCGACCAGGGCGCGGTTGCGCCCCCCTTGACCAACATCGAGGCATTCACGTTTGGCGACCCTACCCCGGTCCTCGACCAGCGCGGAATCCTCGACTACCTGGAATGCTGGCGCAATGGCCGCTTCTACGAGCCCCCGGTGGATTTGCATGGTCTGTCGCGCACTACGCGGGCGAATCCGTATCTGCATAGCGGATTGACCTTCAAGCGCAACATGCTGGTGCGCACCTATCGCCCGCATCGGCTGCTCAGTCGTGAAGCATTCGCGCAGCTGGCTCTGGACTACACCACTTTTGGGATGGCCTATGTGGAGCGCCGCCGTGCCCTGTCAGGTGTGGCGTACAGCCTGGCGGTCCCGCTCGCTCAGTACATGCGGCGCGGGGTAGAGCAGGGCGAGTTCTTTCAGGTTCGCGCGGGCAGGATCGAACATGAATTCGCCGCAGGCGAGGTGTTCCAGCTGCGTGAGGCCGATGTGGATCAGGAGGTGTACGGCCTGCCGGAATGGATGCCGGCGGTTCAGTCCGCGCTGCTCAACGAATCGGCGACGCTGTTCCGCCGCAAGTACTACAACAACGGCTCGCACGCCGGTTTCATCCTGTACCTGACCGACAGTCAGCCCGAGAGCGGTGACGTGGACAATCTTCGCGAGGCGCTGCGGCAGTCCCGTGGCCCCGGCAACTTCCGCAATCTGTTCGTCCATTCGCCGGGCGGCAGCAAGGATGGGTTGAAGCTGATCCCGGTCAGCGAAGTGGCGGCCAAGGACGAATTCACTGGCATTAAGAGCGTCACGCGTGACGACATGCTCGCGTCGTTGCGCACGCCGCCGCAACTGCTGGGGATCGTGCCGCAGAACAGTGGCGGGTTCGGCTCGATCCGCGAAGCCGCGATGGTGTGGGCTGCGATGGAGCTGGCGCCGCTGCAGACGCGCATGACGGCCATCAACGAGTGGCTGGGCCAAGAGGTGATCCGGTTCGATCCATTTGAGCTGGGAGCGGCCGCCTGATGGATGCGCGCGTGAATCTGCGGTGCGGCGACTGTGCCCGCCTGCTGGCGAAAGCTGCTGGACCGCATGACCTACAAATGAAGTGCCCACGCTGCGGGTGCCTGAATCATATGAAGGCCACGAGCCTCTCCATGGATCGCCGCGAGCGACACCACGAAGAAGGCTCTACCCATGAAGAACCAACTGATCCACGGCGATGCGCTGACCGTCCTGCCGACCCTGCCGGCGGCGAGCTTCGACGCCCTCATCACTGATCCGCCCTATGCCAGCGGCGGTGTGCATGCCGCCTCCCGGCAGCAGGCGCCATCGAGCAAGTACGTACGCAGCGGCTTGCATGACGACTTTGTTGGAGACGAGCGCGACCAGCGGTCGCACCTGGCATGGATGCGGCTGTGGCTGGCCCAGTGCAGCCGCGTGTTGAAGGACGGTGCACCGGTATTGCTGTTCACGGACTGGCGCCAGTTGCCGCTCACCACCGATGCGCTGCAGTGTGCCGGCTTCACCTGGCGCGGTGTGGCGGTGTGGGACAAGACGGAAGGGGTTCGTCCCCAGCTGGGGCGCTTCCGCAACCAGGCCGAGTACGTGGTGTGGGGCAGCAAGGGCAACATGCCGCTGGGCCGGCGCGCCCCGGTATTGCCAGGTGTGATCCGCGAGAGCGTGCGCAAGGCCGATAAGCATCACATGACTGGCAAGCCCACGGACCTGATGCGACAGCTTGTGCGCATCTGCGAGGAGGGCGGCCGAATCCTCGACCCGTTCGCTGGCTCAGGAACCACGTTGGTCGCGGCGGATCAGGAGGGCTACAGCTGGACGGGGATTGAAATGACAGAGCACTACTTCGGTGTAGCTGAGCGTAGGTTGCCTTCTGAGTAATCGGCGCAAACAAAAAAGCCGCCCTAGGGCGGCTTTCTTACTTGTTCAAGTGATCGTTTTGTTGCCTTCTTCTTCTTGCTTCTCACGTACTAGTGCTGCATGCACAAAGCGATGCAGTTCAATTATCTGAACGGGTATCAGCATCGATCTGAGAAATGATAGAAAGAATAGGCCAACAACGCCGCAGACCAGCCAGTACGAGATCTCTGGTTGAGCATCACCGAGGGCGAGTATGGCTGCAACACCCAGCAAACTTGCAATGTGATTGATCAACGTAATCCACTGCGAGAAAAGAAGGTGATTACTCTTATTGGTGAAACGTTCGATCTGGATGGAATTTAGGCTCTTGGCTGCTTCCACTTTTCCGGTAAACAGCATGGTGGTGATCATAAAGCCGGTCACGATAGTTAAGAGGGTGGTCGCCATTTTCCAACCATCGGCAGATGCACTACTCATGACTCCAAAGTGCTGCAGGAGGTGGCCTGCAAGGACGCCTAGGGCAAAAACGACACCATAGAAAATCGCGTAGCGAATCCAGACACCTGGGGACGGCGCTGCCTCACTCGCAGCACTCTTGATGGTCCTGACCGCTGCAAGCAGATCATCGGGCAGAAACTTATCGAAGAGAGGCATAGCGAGACGCCCGTTCTGCATAGTCATTGGAGGAAGACACCCTTTGAGTCTATCAGCCGTGCCTTAACGTCAGCGGCGGTGGCAAGTTCATTGAGATATTTAACCATCTCCGTCTCAATTTCTGTGACTGCGGGTACGCCAGGGCGAACTTCCTGAATTTCTACCTGAACCTTCTCTCGGTAGCTGTCGAGATCCGCCAGCCCGGTCTTATCGTTGAAGGTGACAGAGATGCCGGATAGTCCCGTGCCGCCTTCGCTCTCGTCGACCCAATCCAGAACGGTGTCAACATCAAGTTCGCCGTTCTTTTCGGCTTCGACAGTTGCAGTGATCTGCTTGAACTTGTTCACCCCAGCGTTGGTGAACATCGATTCCAGGGTGGCGCCAAAGGAGGCCGGTTCGGGGTTGAAATCACCCTTTACGCGAGCGGTCACACTCTTCACCCCTCGATGAAGCTTGGCGAGCGTCTTGAAGTCACGGGCGGGTACATCCTCGGCGACAAGTCTCGGATAGTTCGCAACGGCATGCCGGCGGATCAGTTCGCGGATGGCCGTCAGAACGAGATGAAGAGAGCCGTAAACACGGGCGTTCTCGATGATCAGGCTTTCGCCATACACCAGGCAGGCCACTCGATCCACGATCTCGACGGGATCGCCATCCTCTGTCTTGATCTGCTCTGCCGTGATATCTGCGCTCGCCGCGCCAAAGTCCTGCACTACTTGGTCCGGTGTCTTACCGGCCGTATAGATGAAGGCGTGGAACAAAAGGCTGTCGCCAGCCTTCTTGGAGGGCTCGAGAAAGACGCACGTCTTGCCGGGGTTCACCTTGGCAACCACTGGACAGTGCCTATCGCCGACAGTTTTTGCGGCATTTAGCGCCTTCCGCAAATGTTTGTGGACCTCGAGAGGAGCGATGGCGGGGTAACGGTCACCGTCGATGGCGACAAGCTTCTTGAGTTGAAGGCTTCTGAGGATGGTGCCCATTCCTTTCCTTGAAATGTCTTAGGGGCGCCGGGAACGCCTTAGCGCGCTGGCGGACCGATTGTAGCGGAGCTTGGCGATCCGTTCAGGGAAAGAGCTTGATGTCAATGCCCAACCCCAACCCCAACGCAAAGGCCCGAAGGTGAAGGATGGCTTGGGGCAGAGCATACCGTTGGACTGAGATGCGTACGGTTTGTGCGATCCCGCGCCCCGCGCGCGCACTCGTCTCCCCGCCACGCCTGCGCACTTCATGGGGTGTTTTTTCTGCATGCCCCGCACAACCGGCCAAGCCCCGCCCGCTATGGCTGCACGGGGCGTCTACAGCCTTCGGTCGGCCCTGCGGAACCCTGCGCGGAACGGCCCTCTGTAGGTGCTCCCAGGGCGCCTGACGGCGTGGTTCAACGACTGGCCGTTTCTCGATGTGCCCATCGGAACCGGGTAATCGGGTAACCCAAGCGGCGGCGAACGCCGATGGTCTTACTGCCGCAAGGCTTCTCGGGGTTACCTCAGGGGGTAATTCTGGGTAATTTCTAAAGCCGAGAAAGGTTATGTGATTGATTTGAAATGACTATTTTTGGCTCGTTGGTTACCCTCTTGAAAGGTAACGTGGTTACTCAAAGGTTACCCTATTATTACCTTATGAAAAGTATTCTATCTATCTGAAATATAAGGAATTTGCTGGCAGTTTCCGAAGGTGGTTACCTGAATTACCCCGTTGCCGTGGGCACATCGAAAATTGCCCTATAGAGGGGGGAGGGTCTACCCACACCCCCATGCTGCCGCTTGTACCCGGCTCATGCCGCCCCGGCGTCAGGCGACCTGCAACAGCAGTTGCTGCGCGTTGTTGCGAGGGGTGTTCACTGCCCTGCTGACGCCGAGCGCTGGTGCGCCGCCAGGCTCTATCCCTACCTGCCTCTGCGTGAGGCCGTCGCCCTGCTGACGGACAGCACCCCGATCCAGCCGCCGCCGCCGATGCCCGGCCTGCCGCCGACCCGCGAGCAGCAGCAACAGGCCCGCCGCTTGGCCGAGGCCGGGACGAGGGAGCTGGAGCGGGTCAAGGTAGTGCTGGAGCCAATCCGTCCGCCGGCGGCGACGAAGCCCAGGGCGAGAGATCCGCAAAAGGCGCGAGTGAGCGCAGCGCTGCGCGATCTACGGCGCGGGGTCTGATGCACCCTAGCGAGCGTGTAGACCAGGATTGAGGCGCGATCCGACGCTCGATCACCGGAAAAATGCCTCACGCTCGCTATGCGTGGCAGGCGTTTCACGACGCGGCGCCGGAAAAATTGGAGGCCCAATGTCGCTGATTTCAAAGCGTAAACGTGATGCCTTTTAATCTTTTGGTCGATGGTTCGAATCCATCACGGCCCACCATCGCAGACAGCGCCGGCATCACCTGCCGGGCAACCCAGAAAGCGCCGAGAGGCGCTTTTTTGTTGCCCGCGTGCAGCCACGGTCGGCATGCCGCGACGCCGGCGCAGGAAATCTTCCAGCAACACCAATTAATTACCCTTAAGGTAATTAATTCGGGAATAAAAAGTAATGGATCGTGCGGTTTTGGCCGGTCAGAATCGACCGGCCAGGTCTCTTTCAACCGTAGTGCGCGCGTAGAAGCCCCGCATCGTGGAAGGAAATCCCCTCGCGGATGCACTCCTCGGCGCGTTCCATATCCTTGTGCAGCTGGATCAGCGCATCGTCGGCGAGCTGGTCGATGTCCACCACCCCGCAACAGGCCTGGTCGATCACATGCTGCATCGGCTCCCCCCAGCGCCGGCGTACGTTGCGGATCATGCGGCAATGCCACTCGCGCATGATGGCGTCCATCCGCCGTTCTCCCGGGGCTGCATGTGCCTCACCGGCCACCACCCGCAAGGCAGGTGTCGGGTTGCGACCGCCGCGCAGTTCCTGGGTCCTAGCGGCCAACCGCTGTGCGAGCTCCTCGAGTCGCGTGTGAGTCATCCTTCGCCTCCCTGATCCGTTTTGCCAGAAGCTTCGTCAGGTCGAGCACATTGTCCGGGGCCGAAGGCTGACCGAACTCGTCCACGACCATGAATGCGGTCTCCAGCAGCACGGGATCGTAGATCCATTCCGGTGGATCGCCGACCAGCTCCAGGTAGTGCGAAAGCACCTTGACCGCAGCGCTCATCTTCTCGAAATCCAGTCCCGTAGATTGAGACTGAAGCGACATCTCAACGTCCTGATCGGCACGATCAAGCGTGCCGTGCGGGAGTTGCATTGCCGACTCGAGATCGCGTGCCAGACGATGGCCGATGCTCTTCGGGTTGCTCTCCGAAATCCACTGGCTGACCTGGGGCTGCGCCCAGCGGGTGCCGCCGAACAGGCGGGCCCATTCGGCCGGGCCGCCGGCAGCGGCAACGCGGAGGCGCATGTTGAGGGTGCGGGCGGTACTGGCGTCCATCTGTAAATGGTGCTCTGCATTACCAATCCAGCAAATGACCAAAACGGTATTGACTTGGCATTACCGCCACGGTAATGTGTGGCCATGAACCTCATCGACTACGCCATCTCCCAAGGGGGCTACGGCACCCCCAGTTGCCCCGTGATGCGCCGTCTGGCCCACCAGACCGGCTGTGCGCTGCGGACCCTTTACATGATCGCCCGCGGCCACAAGTTGCCTGGCGCCCGTCTGTGCCGACGCATCGAGCTGGCCACGGCCGGTGCGGTCCGTCGCGAATTCCTGCGCCCGGATGTGTTCGCGCCGGGTCCGTCGTCCATCCAGGGAGAAGCCCACCATGCAGCTTGATACGTTCGGCGAATACGTCCGCAGCCGTCTGGAGCACTGGGGCGGGGAATACGCCCTGCATCGCGACTGCGAATACCTGGGCTTCCAATCACGCAACCTGCTGGCCGTATTGATCGAGCATGGCGGCGACATGCCCGGCCGTGCGCAGGGGTACAAGCCACTGGAGACGGACCTGCTGGCGCAGCAGATCGAAGACATCATCACCGCAGTTGCCCGTGACAACGTGGCGATGGCCTGCGCACTGCGTGGCTACTACTGCGGTCGCGGCCGTCGCAAGGTCGAGCGCTTCGAGACCGCCAATCTGCTGCTCGCCAACTGCGGGCAGCGACCAGTCTCCAACCGGCATTACCTGAACCTGGTCGAGCTGGGCTTCCAGCGCGTGCGCGGCTGGATGGAAGGCATCGCCCAGGCCGCATGAGCGGTGGGCTCAACTTTCGCCCGTCTCCCGACCGGATGAACCCTCGCGCCCAGCCGGCAGCGAGGCGGGCACCTCTCCCGGCCACCTCGATATGTCGTGGCCAGCATCAAATCCTGGACTTTCCATGAAAGAAGAAATCTTCAGCGCAGTGGGCGCAGCGGCGGCCAAATCGGCTCCCCCGGTAACCGTTGCCGGTGCACTTGCCGCCGGCATCACCCTGGACCGCCTGGTGGTGGTCCTGACCATCATCTATCTCGCCGCGCAGATCGCTTACCTGTGCTGGCGCTGGCTGCGCGAGTGGCGGCGGAAGGGACGCGAATGAGTACGCCGCCCACAGCGTTGCCGGTGCGCCGCCTGGTTGCCGCGCTGGTCCTCAGTGCCGCAGGCCTGATCGCCATTGTCGAGCATGAGGGCTATACCGACGCGGCGGTGGTGCCGACCCGCAATGATCGGCCTACCTATGGTTTTGGCTCGACCCGGCGCGAGGACGGCACGCCGGTCCGGCTCGGAGACCGGACTACGCCCGTCCGTGCGCTGCGCACCGTGGAAGCGCACCTGGCGCGCGAGGAATCGCAGTTTCGCGCATCGTTGCCGGGCGTCGCGCTGACACAGGGTGAGTACGACACCTATGTCGACTTCCTTTACCAGTATGGGATCGGCAACTGGAATGGATCATCCACGCGCCGGCATCTCCTGCGAGGTGAGTACCGCCAAGCGTGCGATGCGCTGCTGCTGTGGAAGCGGGCAGGGGGCTACGACTGCTCGACCCGGGTCAACGGACAGCCCAACAAGGTGTGTTGGGGCGTATGGCAACGGCAGCAACAGCGTCATGCCCGCTGCCTGGCGGAGCAGTGAGGGATGCCACGCACATTGATCGCGATTGCGCTGCTGGTGCTGTGGTCGTCGGTGATGTTCGCGGCAGGCTGGGGCTGGCGTGGCGATCGCAGCGATGCCGCAAAGGCAGAGGTTGCGTCGCTGCAGCATGCCGAGGCAATGCAGGCCGAGCGCACAGCGCGTGAACGGCAGGCGGTACAGACCGGGGCGATGGCCTCGCTGGGAGAACAGCATGAACAAGATCGAGAACGTGCGGCCGAAGTGGAAACAGAGGTGGTTGCTGGCCTGCGTGCTGGCAGTCTCCGGTTGCGCAACGACCTCGCCGCCTGTCATACCGGTCGCTTGTCCGACGCCACCGCCAGCGCCCGCGAACGTGATGCGGGCGCCCAACTACGAGCAGAGGTTGCGGCAGCGCTTGTTCGAATCGGACGCGACGCCGACGACCAGCTCAGGAGCTGCCAGGCGGTGATCGCGTTGGACCGCCGTTGAAGGCGTGTGGGTCGCGGTGGGGTCAGACCTTCGGTAACCCATGACGAGCGTTCACCAGCGGATCTTCGCAATAGGGGGCGAGATGAAGTCTGCCGTGCGATCAGTGTGGCGTTATGCTCAGCATCTTTCCCGGGATGGCCGCCCCATGCGTTTGATCGTGCTGTCGCTGTTGTTGTCCGCTGTCTCCGCCGCGCCGCTGATGGCCGCCGAACCGACGGCGCAGTCGGCGGCCGCTTCGCCGCTGGTGATCGGTGAGACCTTTACCATCCAATCCAAGGCGCTGGGCGAAACCCGCCGCATCAACGTTTACCGCCCGCAGCCGTGGGGCCTGGACCCGAAGACGCCACTGCCGGTGCTGTACATGCCCGACGGCGGCATCGGCGAGGACTTCCTGCACGTGGCCGGGTTGGTGCAGGTGCTGACCGGCAACGGCAGCATGCGCCCGTTCCTGCTGGTTGGCATCGAGAACACCGAGCGCCGCCGCGACATGACCGGCCCGAGCCGTGATCCTGAGGACCAGAAGATCGCGCCGCGCATTGGTGGCTCGGCGGCGTACCGTGATTTCCTGCGCGATGAACTGATGCCGCAGATACGCCAGCGTTATGCGACCACAGACGAGCGGGCACTGATCGGTGAATCGCTGGCCGGGTTGTTCGTGATCGAAACCCTGCTGCAGGAACCGGCCATGTTCAACAGCTACATCGCGCTGGACCCCAGCTTGTGGTGGAACCACGGCGCCTTGCTGTCTGGCGCAGGCAAGCAGGTGCCGTCGGTAGCGCGCAGCGGTGCGCGGCTGTTCCTGGCCAGCAGTGGCCAGCCGGAACTGGCTGCATCAAGCGCACGCTTGGCGGCGGTGCTGCAGCAGGCATCGCCGGCAACGCTGGTGAAGTACCAGACGCTGCCGGAAGAGACCCACGCCACGATCTACCACCCGGCGGCCCTGCAGGGCCTGCGTACGTTGTTCCCGGTACCGCCGCCTGCGTCGCCTTGAGAGGGGTTTGGCGCGCAACAACGCGGTGTGTGAGGATGCATCAGCGGCGCCACCTGGGTGCGCCGCCCGCAACAGGAGAGCGCGGATGCAGCGTGTGTGTGTATGGAGTGTGCTGGCCTGCCTGGCCTTGGCAGGGTGCGCGATGTCGGTGGCGCCGCCGGCAACGCAGGAGGAAGCCAGGGAAAGTGCGACGGCCGTGCCAGGCGTTGTGCTGCCCGATACCGAGTCACTGCGCGTGCATGACCCGATCGGGCGCGACTATGCCCTGTGGGTGGCGTTGCCTGCCGGCTACGCGGCGCATCCGCAGAAGCGTTATCCGGTGGTGTACGTGACCGATGCGCTGTACAGCTTTCCGCTGGTGCGCAGCGTGCGCAACCTGGTGGGGCAGCAGGGCGTCAACATCGAGGATTTCATCCTGGTCGGGTTGCCGCCGCAGGAAGGCCTGACCTCCAAACAGAGCCGCTCGCGCGACTACACCCCCAGTGATCCTGTGCGCACCCCTGCCGGCTACTACAGCGATGACGTCACCTATGGCGGCGCGGCCCATTACCGCGACTTCCTGGCTGACCACGCGTTGCCGCTGATCGATGCGCGCTACCGCACCGATCCGGCCCGGCGTGTGTTTGCCGGCCATTCCTATGGCGCGCTGTTGGGTGCTTACGTGCTGACGACCCAGCCCGACATGTTCGGCACCTACATCCTGTCCAGTCCGTCGCTGTGGTTCGACCAGGGCCTGCTGCCGCGCATGCAGGATGCCGCGGTAATGCCGTCACAGCCCATCCGCGTGCTGCTGTCGGTGGGCGCCTACGAGACGGTCAAGCCGGGGCCGCGCTATTCAACGGGCAACGACATGCTGCGGCAGACCGCCGACTTCGCCGGTCAGCTGCAGCGCAGTGGTCGCAAGCTGCAGGTGGAGAACATCGTGATTGATGGCGAAGACCATCTCACGGTGTATCCGCGCGTGATCACCCGCGCGCTGCTTGAGGTACTTCCGGGCGAAGGACCGTATACCGGCGGCTGACGGCCGGCTCCATCCATGCCATGCGTGGATGGAGCAGTAGATCCACGCCATGCGTGGATGCACCGTAGATCCACGCCATGCGTGGATGGAGCAGTAGCTCCACGCCATGCGTGGATGTACCAGTAGCTCCACGCCATGCGTGGATGTACCAGTAGATCCACGCCATGCGTGGATGTACCAGTAGATCCACGCAACGCGTGGATGGCAGCCTCAGGCCGCGCTTGCCTGCGGCGCCGGCATCAGCGCGGCATCGGCGGCATGGCGGAAGCACAGCCGGATCGCATCCAGCAGCTCGCTCATGTTGTAGGGCTTGGGCAGGAAATGGATGCCGTCGTGCAGTTGCGGCAGCACGGCATGCTGGTCCATGCCAGAGGTCACCAGGATCGGCAGCTGCGGATACAGGCTGCGAACGCGGTTGGCGGCCTCGATGCCACTGACCAGGCCGAGATTGACGTCGGTGAACATCAGGTCGAAGCGCTCTCCGGCGGCCAGCAGGCCCAGCGCGGCTTCGGCGCTGCTGACGCCTGCGACGTGGCAGGCCTGGCTCTCCAGCGCCATCCGGCTCAGTTCACGGGTTTCCTCGGCGTCTTCGATCAGCAGGACGCGTGGTTCAACGTGGCGCTTGGACAGCAGCATGACGCAACAACTCCGGACGGCAGGGCATGAAAGGCGCGCAAGTATGCGCAAGCCCCCAGTGAGCCCCGCGTGCAGGATCGGCTAAGTCAGCGTTACAGCGCGCGGTTGCGCTGGGTCCGCACATGCCAGGCCAGCGCTGCCACTGCCAGCAGCGTAGTGCCGATGCGCAGGCTGGTGGCCTGCCAGCCCAGCGCAACGGCGTCGTCGAGGCTGAACACATTCCAGGCCAGGTTCATCGACACGTGCAGGGCCAGACCGCACCACAGGGTATTGCCGTCGAGGTGGTCGAGCCAGGCGAAGATGAAACCGCCGAAGGCGATCACTACGCCGACGAACAGGGCCACACCGCCGCCGTCGAGCCCGCCGAAGCCCAGCCAGTGCACCATGCCGAACAGCAGCGCCTGCGGCAGTGCGAGCAACGGCCAGGGGCCGCGCACGATCTTCGCCAGCAGCACGAAGCCGAGGCCGCGGAACAGCACTTCTTCGGCCAGCGGGAACAGCACGGCCAGCGTCGTGGCGTCCAGCGTCGTCAGCGCCGTGTTGGGCGTCCCCAGCAGGGCCAGCCCCAGCCAACACGGCAGGCTGGCCAGCAGCACCCACAACGGGCCACGCATGCCGTTTCCGCGCAGGCCGAGGCTGGCCAGCAGGCCCACTCCGCGAGGGCGCAGCAGCGTGGCCAGCAGCAGTGCGACCAGCAACGCCAGCGCGTTGTCCAGCAGGCTGCCACCGTAGGGCATGGGCAGGGCGGGAATCGGCGCGCCCAGCGCGGCACTGATGTCGCGCACGTTCAGGCCGAGGCCAACGCCAAGCAGCACCAGCAACAGGCGGACGCCTGTGGGAATCGAGTCACGGGCAGTCACATGCATTCCCTGCAGCGAGGTCGCGAGGCAGTCTGCAGGGCGGCGGACGTGGCGGCACGCGCCGGAAGTCCCTGTGCCATCGGTCATGCGTTGCCGCACAGTCATCCGCACGCAGGTACAGTCGAGGCCAGACCGACAGGAGCAATGCGAATGCTGTGCCCCGTGTGCAAGACCCAGACCCTGCAGATGGCCGAGCGCCATGGCATCGAGATCGACTACTGCCCGAGCTGCCGTGGCGTATGGCTGGATCGTGGCGAACTGGACAAGATCATCGAGCGCGCCACTGACGGTGCAGGTGCCGCCATGCCGCCGCCAGGGCCCGCGCCGGTGCAACCGCAGGCCGCTCCGCCGCCGGTGATGCATCGCGATACCCGTCATCTCGGCCAGCGCCACGATGACAACCGTGGCCAGTACAGCCAGGGCTACAAGAAAAAGAAGAAGGAAAGCTTCCTTTCGGAGTTGTTCGACTTCTAGGTAGCAGCGTCGAGCCTTGCTCGGCTTTGCTCTTTGGGGCCACGCCGACCAAGGTCGGCATCTACCAGAACAGGCGTCGAGCCTGGCTCGACTCTACAGGGACGCGGCTCAGGGCCGGCGCAGGATGAACTCGCGGTCGCGGCTGTCGCCGACGATGAAGTCATACTCGCCGGCCTTGCTGCAGCCGTAGCGCGCGTAGAAGCGCTGCGCGCCGAAGTTCTCTTCCCACACGCCAACCCACAGGGTGCGGCGCTGCGGCTGGTCCAGCCAGGCCATGAAGGCATCCATCAGGCGCGCGCCGTGGCCGCCGTTCTGGTGGCTGGCCAGGATGTACAGCCGTTTCAGTTCGATGTCGCCTTCGCGTGCTTCGGCATGCGGCAGGGTGTTGGCACCGGCGGCCAGATAGCCCACCACCGTCTCACCCTCCAGCAGCAGCCACACCGCGCTGCGCGGGTCGGACAGTTCCGCTCGCTGCGGCTCGGTGCCGTAGTGATCCTGCAGGAAGCGGTGCAGGTCCTGCGGCGGATAGGAATCGCCCCAGGTTTCGATATAGGTGGCGATGGCGATCGCCGACAACGCGTCGACGTCGGCCAGGGTGGCGCGGCGGATATGCAACGACATGGTGCAGCCTGCAATGGAACGTGCGGCAGTGTAGCCGGCCCCGGCGGTTGCCGGGGCTGGCTGCTGCTCATGATCCGCTGCTCAGAACCACATGCGGATGCCGGCGACCCAGCGTGTGTCGCGTGCATGGTCGCCGGCATAGTCGGCGGTATCGCCGAAGGCGCGTTCGTGGCTGATGCCGATGTACGGCGCGAAGCGGCGATTGAACTCGTAGCGCAGGCGCAGGCCGGCTTCGACCTTGTTGAGGCCGCGGCCGATGCCGTGCTCCGGTTCGTCCTTGCTGGCCACGGTCGCTTCCAGCAGGGGCTGCAGGATCAACCGGTTGGTCAACAGCACGTCGTATTCGATCTCGGCCTTGGCCATCAGCTGGCCACCGGAACCGGCATACAGCGTGGCCGAGCTTTCGAACTTGTACGGCGCCAAGCCCTGGATGCCGATCGCCGCCCAGGTGCGTGAATCGGCGGGGCGGAAGTCCTGGCGTACACCGACCAGCACGTCCCACCACGGCGAAATTGCACGCCCGTACAGCGCTTCCACGCCTGATGATTCCGTGCGGCCTTCGCTGCGTTCGCCATCGGTGCGCAGCCACAGGCGGTTGATGTTGCCGCCGATCCAGCCACTGGCCTCCCAGGCCTGGCCGTTGCCGTTCTTTCCATCCCAGTGTTCCAGGCGATCGATCAGCAGCAGGCTGTGGATTTCCGGTGGGTGCTCCATCGCACCATGCGCGATGGGTGGGAACGCGGCCGCACGATCGGCGTCGGTGGGGACAGGTATCGGCTCGCGCGGCTGCGTCGGCGCGGGCGCGCCGTGGCCCATTGTCGCGTGATCCATCGCGCCATGGTCCATCGTTGAATGGTCCATCGTTGAATGATCCATCGCACCGTGGTCCATCTTCGAATGGTCCATCTTCGAATGATCCACGTCGGCCGCTGCCGCTGCCGCTGGCGTGGCATCGGCAGGAGGCGAGTGCGCTGTCATGTCATGGCCGGCATGGGACTGCGCAAACGTGGGCAGCGCGGCCAACAGGCCGAGGGTCAACAGGCTTGGGGCAAGCAGGGAACGGCTCATTCTTCGATCCTCACTTCGCGCATCATGCCTGCTTCCATGTGGTACAGCAGGTGGCAGTGGTAGGCCCAGCGGCCGAGGGCATCGGCACGTACGCGATAGGTGCGGCGTGTACCGGGCGGCATGTCGATGGTGTGCTTGCGCAGCTGGAATTCACCCTGCGCGTTTTCCAGGTCGCTCCACACGCCATGCAGGTGGATCGGGTGCTGCATCATGGTGTCGTTGACCAGCACGATGCGCATGCGCTCGCCGTAGTTCAGGCGCAGCGGTTCGGCACCGGCGAAGGGAATGCCGTCGAACGACCAGGAGAACTTTTCCATGTGGCCGGTCAGGTGCAGCTCGATCTCGCGGCCGGGCTCGCGGCCATCGGGGTCTTCGAACAGGCTGCGCATCGCACCATAGGTCAGCACCTGGCGGCCGTTGTCGCGCAGGCCGATGCCGGGGTCGTCCAGCTTGGGCTCGGTGGCCGAACTCTGCATGTCCACCAGCGGATTGTTGCGCTCGCTGGCCGGATGTTTTGGCGCTTTGCTGGCGGTATCGCCGCCGCCATGTGCGCCGTGGCCCATGCTGGCACCGCAGCCGCCTTCCATGCCCTTCATTGCTGCCATGTCGTGTCCGCCGTGGCCACCGCCGCCCATGTCGTGACCCGACATTCCTGTGACATGGGCCATGTCATGGCCCATGTCGCCCATCGTCAGCAACGGGCGCGGATCGCGCGCGGGAATCGGTGCCTGCAGCCCATGGCGCACGGCGAGGGTGCCGGCGGCATAGCCCGTGCGGCCCATGTCCTGGCAGAAGATGGTGAAGGCATCCTGGCCGCTGGGTTCCACCAGTACGTCGTAGGTTTCGGCCGGGGCGATGCGGAACTCGTCGATGCTGACCGGATGGATGTACTGGCCGTCGGCGGCGACCACGGTCATCTTCAGGCCGGGAATGCGCACGTCGAAGTAGGTCATCGACGCACCGTTGATGAAACGCAGCAGCACCTTTTCGCCACTGCGGAACAGCCCGGTCCAGTTGCCGGCCGGCGCGGTCCCGTTCATCAGGTAGGTATAAGTGTGCGCGTTGATGTCGGAGATGTCGCTGGGCGTCATCCGCATCCGGCCCCACATGCCGCGGTCGGACAGCGCGGCCGACCAGCCATCGCGACGGGCGTCGCGCAGGAAGTCGGGCAGGGTGCGCTTGTAGTAGTTGTCGTGCTCGGCGAGCTTCTTCATGCGCCGGAACAACGCGCCGGGATCCATGTCGGTCCAGTCGGACAGCATGATCACGTGCTCGCGGTCATGCCGGTACGGCGCCGGTTCGGCCGGGTCGATGATCAGCGCGCCGTACAGCCCCGCCTGTTCCTGGAACAGCGAATGGCTGTGATACCAGTAGGTGCCGGACTGCTTGAGGTCGAAGTGGTAGTGGTAGGTCTCGCCGGGGCCGATGCCGTTGAAGCTCAGGCCCGGCACGCCATCCATGTTGGCCGGCAGCAGGATGCCGTGCCAGTGGATCGAAGTAGGGTGCTGGCCGAGCGTGTTGCGCACGAACAGGTCCACGGTCTGGCCTTCGCGCCAGCGCAGGATCGGTGCCGGCAGCGATCCGTTGACGGTGATCGCCGGGCGGGTGCGTCCGGTGAAGTTGGCCAGCGACTCGCCGATCGCCAGTTCGACGCGGGTATCGCTGATGACCGAAGGTGCGCCGGCCAGGCGTGGCGCGGCAGAAGCGGCGGCGAGCGCGCGCTGCGGGATGCCGGCCGCGGCGATGCCGGCGACCACGCCGCCAGCAGCGATGCCCTGCACGAACAGACGGCGCGACGGCATGGGCACAGCGCCCGGGCCGGGAGGAATACGGGTACTCATGGTGGTGACTCCAAACACGGAAAGACGCCAGCGCAGGGCCGGCTTCAGTGCGCAGCGCGCACGAGGTGTGTTGGATCAGCCGATGGGAGGGCGCGAGATCGGCGGCAGCGGCGGTGCCGGGCGGCCATTGGCAGGCATCGGCTGCGGGGTCAGGGAAAGACCGGGACCGGTCAGGAAAGGCAGTGCCTGCACGGCCAGCAGCGGGTGCTGGGCACAGCTGCGCATGCAGTCCTTGATCTGGCAGTGTGCGTCGTGGGCGGGGGCCTTGGCCTGCGGCGCCTCGTCTGCAGTCATGCCGGCGTGGTGGTGGCAGTCAGCGTCGCCTTCATCGGTCGTTGCCGAGGCCATCGCATGGGCCATGCGGCCCATGTCCTCGTGCCCGCTGGCCATGGCCGCGTTCAGCCCGTTGAGAAACAGGCTGAGCATGAGCACGACACGGAGCAGGGTCGAGGCGAGGGACATGGCGCTAATCTAGCGGCAAGTGGGCGGACATGCACATCCGGCTGAACGGGTGGTTCAAGGTTTGAGCCGGGCGAGGGTGCGCAATCGCGCAGCCTGGTAGCTTCTGGCCATGCCCGGCGAGCGTGAGGCCCGGTCGATATGCGGGCCGCCGGGCATGGCCCGGCGCTACCGGGGTCATCCCTCTTCGCGCACGATCTCGACCAATCTCGGGCCATAGCGGCTGAGCTTGGTGCCGCCGATGCCACCGACCCGGGCCAGCTCGTCCAGCGAGGTCGGGCGCTGTTCGGCGATGTTGCGCAGGGTGCTGTCGTGGAAGATCACGAAGGCCGGCACGTTCTGCTCGCGCGCCAGCTCGGCGCGCAGGCCGCGCAGCGCATTGAACAGGGCCAGGTCCTGCGGCAGCACCGACAGGCCGGTGCGTTGCGCGCTGCGTTCGCGCCCGGCGCTGGCACTGACTGCATCGCGGCGCATGCTGATCTGGCGGCGACCGGTCAGCACATCGCGGCTGGCATCGGTCAGGCGTAGGCCACCGTGGCCCTCGCTGTCCACTTCCAGCAGGCTGGCGGCCACCAGCTGGCGGAACACGCTGCGCCAGGTGCGCGCGTCCAGGTCGCGGCCGATGGCGTAGGTGCTCAGCTTGTCGTGGCCCTGCTGCTTGACCTTCTCGTTCTCGCTGCCGCGCAGGACGTCGATCAGGTGGCCGACGCCGAAGCGCTGGCCACTGCGGTATACACAGCTCAACGCCTTCTGCGCGGGGATGGTGGCGTCCCAGGCCGCCGGCGGAGTCAGGCAGTTGTCGCAGTTGCCGCAGGGCTTGGGATAGGTCTCGCCGAAACCGGCCAGCAGCACCTGGCGGCGGCACTGCATCGATTCGCAGTACCCCAGCAGGTGGTCGAGCTTTGACCGCTCCAGCTGCTTGCGCTCCTCGCTGGCCTCGGACTGCTCGATCATCTGCTTGAGCAGCACCACATCGCCCAGGCCGTAGCAGAGCCAGGCCTCGGCGGCTTCGCCATCGCGCCCGGCGCGGCCGGTTTCCTGGTAGTAGCCTTCCATCGACTTGGGCAGGTCGGTATGGGCGACAAAGCGTACGTCCGGCTTGTCGATGCCCATGCCGAAGGCGATGGTCGCGCACATGACGATGCCGTCCTCGCGCAGGAAACGGCGCTGGTTGTTGGCACGCACTTCCGCGGGCAGGCCGGCGTGGTAGGGCAGGGCGTTGAACCCTTGCGTGCACAGGAACTCGGCGGTTTCCTCCACCTTGCGCCGTGACATGCAGTAGACGATGCCGGCCTCGCTGCGATGGCTGCGCAGGAAATCGCTCAGCTGCTTGCGGGCGTTGTCCTTCTGCACCACGGTGTAGCGGATGTTGGGGCGATCAAAGGAGCTGACGAAGTGACGTGCTTCGGCCAGGTCCAGGCGCTCGGCGATCTCGCGCTGGGTTGGCGGGTCGGCGGTGGCGGTCAGGGCGATCCGCGGAATCTCCGGCCAGCGCTCGTGCAGGACGGTCAGCTGCCGGTATTCGGGGCGGAAGTCGTGGCCCCATTGCGACACGCAATGGGCTTCGTCGATGGCGAACAGGGCGATCCGGCTGCGCGACAGCAGCGACAGGAAGCGGCCGGTCAGCAGGCGCTCGGGAGCGACATAGAGCATGTCGAGCTCACCGGCGAGCAGTTCGCGTTCGACCCGGCCGGCCGTTTCGGCGTCCAGGGTCGAGTTCAGGAATTCGGCGCGCACGCCGAGCTGGCGCAGGGCTTCGACCTGGTCCTGCATCAGTGCGATCAGCGGCGAGATGACGATGCCACAGCCGTCACGCAGCAGGGCGGGCACCTGGTAGCACAGTGATTTGCCGCCGCCGGTAGGCATCAGCACCAGGGCATCGTGACCGGCAGCCACATGCTCCACGATGTCCTGCTGCGGACCACGGAAATCGTCGTAACCAAAGACGCGGCGGAGCAGGTCGTGCGCGGGACGGGAAGCCATCCAGCTAGTTTACCCCGGCGGGGGTTCGGCCGGGTTGCAACCGGCACCTGCTGTAGTGCCGGCCGCTGGCGGGCAACCCTGGCAACAGCAACAGCAACAGCAACAGCAACAGCAACAGCAACAGCCGACTCTGGGGGGATCCGTGGTTTGGCGGTGCGGTGTGGGCTTGCAGGACACGCCGTAAACCCGTCCATGGGGGCTCGATGGCGCCATCCATGGCGCCAACGGTCCTGCAAGCCCACACCGCCCCGCCTTCGACAGTTTCCCGGCCAGGGTGGGCCATCCACGCCATGCGTGGATGAAATCTGTCAGATATCGATAAACAAAATGGGGTCGGATCCGTTTTCCTGCGGAAAACGGATCCGACCCCAAGAGCTGGCCCGGCAGATCGCGGAGGTCTGTCGAAGGCGGGGTGGG
>NZ_JFYS01000003.1:0-176431 GCF_000632045.1 Stenotrophomonas sp. RIT309 | reverse complement strand
GGGCAAGCGGGACCGTTGGCGCCATGGGCCAGGCGCATGCGCCTGGCGGGTTGGGCAGGACGCCCAACCCAGGTCTTGCCGTGTGCGCAGGATAGCGCACACGAGCAAGGCGCCATCGAGCCCCCATGGATGGGTTCACGGCGTGTCCCGCTTGCCCCCGCCCACCAGCCCAGATCATCAAACCCAGGCAGCCGACGCTCCCAGCCGTTGCCGTTGCCGTTGCCGTTGCCGTTGCTGTTGCTGTTGCTGTTGCTGTTGCTCTCAGCGCAACGCGACGCCGCGGCGTCGCAAAAAAAAACCTACACCAACACCAGCTCGATGCAATCCACCGGGCACGGTGGAATACACAACTCGCACCCCGTGCACAGATCGGCAATCACCGTGTGCATGTACTTTGCCCCGCCGACGATCGCATCCACCGGGCACGCCTGTATGCACTTGGTGCAACCGATGCAGTCAGCCTCCACGATCAACGCCACCTGCGGCGGCTTGTGCTCGCCCCGGCTGCGATCGAACGGCAACGCCGGCACACCCAGCACCTGCGCCAACGCCCGCGCACCGGCATCGCCGCCGGGCGGACAACGATCCACGCCAGCCTCCCCACGTGCCATCGCCTGCGCGTACGGGCGACAGCCGTCGTAACCGCATTGCCCGCATTGGGTCTGCGGCAGCAAGCGGTCCAGGCGTTCGGTCAGGGGCGGAATCAGGCTCATGCGTGGCGAAGGCTGCGCGTTGGGTTACTTCAGGGGTTTGCCGCGGTACCAGCGCTCGTGCGCCAGGGCCAGCATCGGGCGATCCTCCGCGCTGTCACCGTAGGCATGGATGCGTGTGTAACGTGACAGGTCGAACTGGCGGCGGATGTGCTCAACCTTGCGCGGACCACAATCGCCACCGGCGTAGCGGCCGGTCAGGCGTCCGCTTTCGCTTTCCAGCCGATTGCAGATCAGCTGCAGGCCCAGTTGTTCGCACCACGGCCGCAGGTACAGGTCCAGTGAACCGGACACCACCACCACGGTGTGCTGCTGCTCCTTGTGCCAACGGATCTGCTCCAGCATTTCCGGGCGCACGACATCGGGCAGGAACTCGCGGGAGAAGCCCGCAGCCAGCGTCTCGATGTCATCGGCGTGGCGCTCGCTGAAGGTCAACCGGGTCACCCGTGCGCGGATGCGCTCGGCGGAGATCAGTTTCAGCTTGTAGGCCAGCAGCCACGGGCCGACTTTCCACCAGGCCTGTGCCAGCTGTTCGGCGGTGGCGACCCGGCGCAGGAAGCGGCCATAGGTGTCGCAGGTGGTGACAGTGTGGTCGAAGTCGAACAGCGCCAGTTCCAACGCAGCATCTCCCATCACGGTACCTCCCTTCGCGGTGCTCATGACCGGGCGCGGCCAGGGCCGCGCCCGTACTGCATCAACGAACCGGCATGCCCGGCTGCGCGCCGCTGTCGGCGTCCAGCAGCGCCAGCGCGCCGCCATCGAAACCGGCCGACAGGATCATGCCTTCGCTCAGGCCGAAGCGCATCTTGCGCGGTGCCAGGTTGGCGATGAACACCACGCTGCGGCCGACCAGCGCTTCCGGCTCGCCGTAGCTGGCGCGGATGCCGGAGAAGATCTGGCGCTTGCCGAGGTCGCCGGCATCCAGTTCGAAACGCAGCAGCTTGTCCGAGCCTTCCACGAACTCGCACACCAGCACCTTGCCGATGCGCAGGTCGAGCTTGGCGAAGTCGTCGATGCCGATGTAGGCCGGCGCGTCGGCGCTCTTTGCTTCGTCCTTGGCCACCACCGGTGCGGCAGGCTTGCTTGCTTCAACCTTGGCAGCGGGGGCGGCGGTGGTCAGGGTGTCCTTGGAGGCGTCGATCATGGCGTCAATCTTCTTCGGGTCGATACGGGTGAACAGCGGGGTGTAGTCGGTGATGCGGTGGCCCAGCAGCGGCTGCGCCAGCTCGGTCCAGTCATTCACCGGCGCGGCCAGGAAGGCCTCGGCCTGCGCCGCGGTGGCTGGCAGCACCGGCTTCAGGGCGGTGACCAGTACGCGGAACAGGTTCAGGCCCTGGCTGCAGACCGCCTGCAGCTGCGCGTCGGCGCCTTCCTGCTTGGCGATCACCCACGGCTTGACGTCGTCGATGTAGCGGTTGGCTTCATCGGCCAGGGTCATGGTCAGGCGGATCGCCGCGGCCGGGTCGTTGCGCTCGTATGCCTCACGGATCGGCGCCAGGCCATCGACGAAGCGCTGGTACTGCGCCGCGTCGGGCAGCTGCGCGGCCAACTGGCCATCGAAGCGCTTGCTGATGAAACCGGCGCAGCGGCTGGCGAGGTTGACGAACTTGCCGACCAGATCGGCGTTGACGCGCGCGATGAAGTCGCCCAGGTTCAGGTCGAGGTCGTCGACGCCACCACCGGACTTGGCGGCGAAGTAGTAACGCAGTGCCTCCGGCTCCAGGCCGGCATCGAGGAACGTGCGCGCCATCACGAAGGTGCCGCGCGACTTGCTCATCTTCGCGCCATCGACGGTCAGGTAGCCGTTGACGTGCAGGCGGGTCGGCGCGCGGTGGCCGGTGCCGTGCAGCACCGCCGGCCAGAACAGGCCATGGAAATTGACGATGTCCTTGCCGAGGAAATGATGCAGCTCGGTGCTGGTGCCGGCGCGCAGGTGCGCTTCGAAGTCCTCGCCGATCCTGCTGCACAGGGTCTGGAAGCTGGACAGGTAGCCGATCGGCGCGTCCAGCCAGACGTAGAAGTACTTACCCGGCTGGCCGGGAATCTCGAAACCGAAGTACGGCGCATCGCGCGAGATGTCCCACGCACGCAGGCCGCCTTCGGCGTTGAGCCATTCACCCAGCTTGGCCTTCACGCCCGGCAGGGCGACATCGCCGGCCAGCCAGTCGCGCAGGAAGCCGTCGAAGTGGCCGACCTCGAAGAAGAAGTGCTCCGAATCGCGCATTTCCGGGGTTGCCCCGGAGATCACCGAGCGCGGCTCCTTCAGGTCGGTCGGCGCATAGGTGGCGCCGCAGACCTCGCAGTTGTCGCCGTACTGGTCGGCGCTGCCGCAGTTCGGGCAGATGCCCTTGACGTAGCGGTCGGGCAGGAACATGCCCTTGGCCGGGTCGTAGAACTGCGCCACCGAACGGCGGCTGATGTGGCCGGCCGCTTCCAGCTTCAGGTAGAACGCTTCGGTCAGCGCCTTGTTGGCGGCGGAATTGGTCGAGTCGTAATGGTCGAAGGCGACGCCGAAAGCGGCGAAATCGCGCTCGTGGCTGGCCTGGATGTTGGCGATGAAGGTTTCCGGGGTGACCCCGGCCTTTTCCGCAGCCAGCATGATCGGCGTGCCGTGGGTGTCGTCGGCGCACACGAACCAGGCCTTGCCGCCACTCATTCGACGCGCCCGCACCCAGATGTCAGCCTGGATGTAGCCGACCAGGTGGCCCAGGTGCAGCGGGCCGTTGGCGTAGGGCAGGGCGGTGGTGACGAGCGCGGTACGGGTCATGGTCACGGGGTGCAGCCAGGGGGAACCGGGGATTATCGCATGCCCGCAACGCGGTGACCCGGCCGGAGCCGGGTCACCAGGGCATTGCCGGGGCCGTGACGCTTACTCGCGGACCCAGGTCTGCGCGCGGCAGATGAAGGCGATGCAGCCGGACACGTCCAGCTTGCCGCCACCCGGCTGCAGCTCGATCTTCGAGCGATAGGTCTTGCCGTTGGCCGGGTCGAGGATGGTGCCACCGGACCACTTGCTGGTGGTGCCCTTGTCCTGGCTCAGGTTCCAGAGGATGGTCATGCCCTTCACCGGCTTGTTCTTGTTGGCGCCCTCGCAACCATCGCAGACCGGGTTCGGGCCCTTGTCCGAGTGCAGGATCTCGACCACCTTGCCGGACAGCGTGCCGTTGGCGGCCTGGCTGATCTCGACGATCGACTTCACCTTGCCGGTCTTGTCGTCGATGGTCTTCCAGCGGCCGGCGGCACTGTCGGCGGCCTGCGCGGAGAGCGCGGCCAGGCACAGCGGCAGCGCCAGCAGCAGGGTCTTGAAGGTCTTGCGCATGGTCCCCTCCCAGGGTTCATTCCGGCACGATGCCGGTACGGGTCGACTGTATACCCATTCGGCGGGGTATGGGGAAGGGGGGTGTTGGCCGGGTTGCACCCGGCACCCGCAACTGCAACTGCAACGGCAACGGCAACGGCAACAGCAACAGCGTGCATTCCGTGGGATGGCGGGGTGGGTCCGGTTGCGGGGGACGCCGTAAACCCATCCATGGGGGCTTGGCCGCGGCATCCATGCCGCGGACACCCCCGCAACCGGACCCACCCCGCCTTCGACAGATTTTCGCGATCTGCCGGAATGGCATTGCCTGCTCTTGGTGGGTGTCGACCTTGGTCGACACGCAGATCCATGCCATGCGTGGATGAATTTCCGCGATTGAAAATCGCTCAACCGGTCTCGTACAGCTCCAGCGGCAGGTCGTCGGGGTCGGCGAAGAAGGTGAAGCGGCGGCCGGTGTATTCGTCCACGCGGATCGGTTCGCATTCCACGCCGTGGCGGGCCAGGCGTTCGACGAAGGGTTCCAGCGCGGCTACCCGGAACGCGAGATGGCGCAGGCCCTGGGCTTCGGGGCGGCTGGGCCGTGCGGGGGGCGAGGGGAAGGAGAACAGCTCCAGCTGGCCGCCATCGGGCAGGGCCAGGTCCAGTTTCCACGAGTCGCGTGCCGCGCGGTGGTTCTCGGCCAGTATGCGCAGGCCCAGCACGCGCACGTAGAAGTCTTTCGAGCGGGCGTAGTCGCTGCAGATCAGTGCGGCATGGTGGATGCCCAGCAGGCCGGTGGTCGTGGTGGTCATTGCAGGGTGTCCAGCCAGCGCTGGGCGATCTTCAGCGCCAGCGGATAGGGTTCGGGGGCGTTGCGGTTGCTCAGCACGATGACTGTCAGGTGCTTGTCCGGATAGCGCAGGATCACGTTGCGGAAGCCGATGCTCTCGCCGCTGTGCCAGTGCATGCGGCCGTTCAGGCGCCAGCCGAAGCCGTAGTGCGGTACGTCCGCTTCGGTGGTGGCGGTGGCCGGGCTGAACATGGCCTTGCGTGATGCGGCCGACAGCAGGCGGTCGTCGTACAGGGCCGCGTCCCAGCGGGCGAGGTCGTCCAGCGAGGAGTAGATGCCACCATCGCCGAGCACGGCGCTGGTGGTGCTCTGGTCAGTACGTTGCCAACGTCCGTCAACTTCGCTGTAGCCATAGGCACGCTGCGCGACCTGGTCGATCCCGTCCTGGTGGGCCACGGTGTGCGCCATGCCCAGCGGCTGGAAAATGCGCTGCTGCAGGAAGCTGGCAAAGTCGCTGCCGGCGGCGCGGCCGACGATCAGCGCCAGCAGTGCGTAGCCGCTGTTGCTGTAGCGGTACTGGCTGCCGGGTGCGAAGGCGAGTCGATCTTCGCGGGCCAACAGCGCCAGCACATCGGTGTCGTGCACCTGCCGGGTGTCGGCAGGGTCGATCAGGTCTTCGTAGTCCAGCAGGCCGCTGGTGTGCGACAGCAGCTGGCGCAGGGTGATGCCGAAAGCAGCGGGCGGCAGCTCCGGCAGCCAGCGCCGCGCGGGCTGGTCCAGCGCCAGGCGGCCGTCCTCGACCAGCAACAGCACCGCCGCAGCGGTGAACTGCTTGCTGACCGAGGCCAGGCGGAAGTTGCTGGCCGGCGTCACTGGGCTGCCATCTTCAACCACGGCCAGGCCGTAGCCGCGACGGAACACCGGCTGCCCGTCGTGCAGCACCAGCACCGCTGCGCCCGGCACCTGGCCGTCGTAGGTCTGCATCAGTCCATCGATGCCTGCATCCGGCGGTGCCAGCGGTGCAGCCGCCAACGCTATCGACGGCAGCAGAGCGAGAACCGTGGCACACAGCAGGGCGGCAGGGCGCATCGCAGCTCCGTGGCGGTCAGGGCGCGGGCGCAGGCGTTGCAGCGGCCGGCTGCGCCAGCCAGCGTTCGATCTTGTGGTCCAGTACATCCAGCGGCATCGAACCGTCCTTCAGCACTTCGGCATGGAAGCGGCGCAGGTCGAACGCAGCGCCCTGGCGTGCCTTGGCCTTGTCGCGCAGGGCGATGATCGTGGTCAGGCCGGCGACGTTGGACAGCGCCTGGCCAGGCTGGGCCATGATCCGTTCCACTTCCGCGTTGGCATCGTCAGCGCTCATGTCCACGGTTTTCTGCAGATAGGTCACGGCCTGCTGCTTGCTCCAGCCCTGCGCATGCACGCCGGTATCGGCGACCACGCGCGCGGCGCGCAGCAGGCGCGAATACAGATAGCCGATGCGGTCGTACGGATCGGTGTACGCGCCGAGCTCATCGCCCAGGGTTTCCGCGTACAGGCCCCAGCCTTCGACGAAGGCGAGGTCACCGCCGAGGCGGCGGAAGCGCGGCAGCTTGGTCAGTTCCTGCTGCAGCCCCAGCTGCACATGGTGGCCGGGAATGGCTTCGTGCAGGTACTGCACCGGCACGTTCCAGCGCTTGCGGCTGGGCAGGTCGCGGGTGTTGACGAACAGCACGCCGGGTTGTCCCGGCGGCGACGGCTGGTAGGAGGCTGCGGCGGCGGTCATGGCACGCTCCGGTTCCACTGCACGGATCTGCAGCGGCGCCTTCGGCAGGGTGTCCAGTACCTGCGGCAGGCGTGCATCGACCTGCTGCTGCACCTGCCGGTAACGGTTGAGCAGCGCGTTGGCATCGCTGTACTGGAACTGGCGGTCGTTGCGCATGCTGCGCAGCAGCTTGGCCTGCGAACTGCGCAGCTTGCCGTCGCGCATCACCGTGGTGATCTGCGCCTGCAGCTCCTGCACACGCTGCTCGCCCAGCGCATGCAGCTGCGCGGCGGTCTGCTGGCTGGCGGTGGTCTGCACGATCAGGTTGGCGTACCAGGCCTGGCCGTCGGGAAGTGCGCCAAGGCCGCTGCTGCTGCGCGTGGCAGGCAGGTATTCGGTGGCGATGAAGCCACGCAGGGCACGGTAGGCCGGCATGATGCGCAGTTCGATCATGCGCTTGTACTCGGCGCTGATGCGCGCCTTGTCCTCGGCGGAGATGGACTCGGGCATGGTCCGGATCGGCGACCAGAAGATGCTCTCTTCGGCGGTCGGCTTGATCACCGCGTCCAGCTGCGGCAGTACCTTTTCCATCAGGTCGCGCGGCTGCACCACGCCGGCCTTCATGCCCTGGCGCATGTTGTCGATGGCCTGCTCGAACAGGTCGGGGATGCCCAGCGAGCGTCGCGACCAGGTGTCGTAGTCCTTGGCCGTATTGAACGGCTGTGCGCCAGCACCGGCGCCGAGGATGGCCATGATGCTGCCGACGTTGTAGTACTGGCTGATCGGCATCATCCAGCTCGGATAACGTTCGGCGGCCAGCGAAGCGCGGGCATCACGCACGAAGATCTCGTAGCTGAGCAGGTCCTGCCCCTGCAGGCCGTCGCTGCCGATCTTCTCGACCTTGCCCAGCCATTCGGTGGTGAAGTCGTGCGATTGCTGGCGCCACGCGGCAGAAAGGATGTTGGGCAGCTGGTCGTTGTAGCGCGGCTCGCCCTGGAAGGTGGCCTGCAGCGGGTTCAACCGCATGGAGGCATCCCAGTATTCGTCGTACAGCCGCTCCAGCTGCACCTGCTTGGGCACCGCACGGGCAGGGGCGACCGGGCGCGGCGCGGCGCGGCGCGCCGAACTGCCGCGGGCGGGCGTGGTGGCACGTGTGCCGGCGCGGGCCTTCGGCTTGGCCGCCTGGCGGGTCTGCGCGGCGGCGGGGCGGCTGCCCTTCTTCTTCGCTGCTTCGGCCGGCGGAACGGCGCTGAACAGGAACAACGCGGCGATGGCGGCGGCCAGGACGCGGGGGGAATACGGCATCAAGAAGCTTCCGTGGAACACAGACCGTGGAGCTTGCACGATCCGCGCGCGTACGGCCAGCGTGGGGGCGCAGTCAGCTTGCGCGTCGCTGGGGCTTCAGTCAGCCGCGGCCGCAGCGCGCAGGTCGGCGGCGCGGTGTTCGCCCAGATAGCGGGTGATTGCACGCCGCATCAGGTACAGCAACGGAATCAGGGCGATCGCAAAGCCCATCTTGTAGACGTAGTTGACACTGCTCACTGCCAGGAACAGCGATGTCGGCCAGTGCTGCGGGCCAAGCACGAAGGCGATCCAGATCACCACGAAGCTGTCCACCAGCTGCGAGACCGCGGTGGAACCCGTTGCACGCAGCCATACATGGCGCTCGCCGGTTGCCTGGCGGATGCGGTGGAACACCGCCACGTCGATCAACTGGCCGAACAGGAACGCCACCAGCGAACCGGCGATGGTCCACATGCCCTGTCCGAACACCGCCGCGAACGCGGCCTGGTAATCGGGCACGCCGTGGGCATCCATCGAGGTTACCCACCAGCTGGCCGGTGCCAGCGAGATCGCCGCGAAGGCGAACAAGAAACCGTAGGCGATCAGCACCACCGCCAGCCACGAGATGAAACGCACCCCGCGCTTGCCGAAGAATTCGTTGATGGTGTCGGTCATGATGAACACCACCGGCCACAGCAGCGTGCCGGCGGTGAAGCTCAACGAGCCGGTCTGGCCGAACAGGTTCCAGTTCAGCGGGTCGATGCCGAGGGTGTCTTCCAGGGCGAAGATCTTCACCCCGATCAGTTCGGCCAGCACCGCGTTGCCGCAGAAGAACGCAGCCAGCACGATGAACAGCAGGACCGCGCGGTCCTGCAGCGGGCGCGCGTGCGACGCCTCGCTCATTCGGAACGATCGCCGGCGCGGGTGAACGGAACGCTGGCTGGTGCCACTGCACCGCCGGAAATGATGAAGCTCATCGCCTGGTCCACCGTCCAGTCGGTCGGGGTGAGCAGTTCGACAGGCACGATCTCCAGATAGCCGGAGGTCGGGTTCGGCGTGGTCGGCACATAGACGGCCGCCAGTTCGCGGTCGGTGCCCTGTTCCTTGATGACCCGGGTGACCAGGCCCACCGACTTCATGTCGCGGTGCGGGAAGTCGATCAACACCACGCGCTGGGTACTGCCCGGTTCGGTCTGCAGCATGTCCAGCAGCTTCTTGGCGCTGTCATAGATGATGCTGGCCAGCGGAATGCGCTTGATGACCGCGCCGACCCAGCGCAGCAGGCGCTGGCCGACCACGCGGCGGCTGGCCACGCCCACCGCCAGGATCACCAGCAGGGTGGCCAGCAGGGCAATGGTGTTCTGGATCCATTCGGCGCGGACCCAGCCGAGGTAATGCGGGAAGCTGGTAGCGATCTGTTCGGACAGCGGCACCACCAGCGGGCTGGAGATGCCCGACAGCAGCACGAACACGAATTTGACCACCACCCAGGTCAGCCAGATCGGCAACAGGGTCAGCAGGCCGGTCAGGAACAGGCGCTGCAGGGAGGGACGGGGAACCAGGGCGGGGGCATCGAGCGACATGCGCGCATTGTAGCGGTCGCGGTCGCTCGTTTACGCTGCCCGTTGGCGGCGCTGGCCATGCAGGGAAGGGATGCTGTGTTGAGGATGCTGCGGTGGTTGGGCTGGGCAATGCTGGGTCTGCTGGTGATCGCCATCGCGGCATGGCTGCTGTCGAGGTTCTGGCCGTTGTCGGCCGCCCAGCGGGAGGATGTCCGCCTGCTTGAAGCCGCGCATCGCAGCGAGGGCAGGAACGGCTTCGCCCTGCTGTGGACGCTGCCCTTCGATGGGCTGGACCTGGCCCAGCGTGAGGCGGCATTGGCCGAAGATCTGCAGCGCTGGCAGACCGCGCCCGCGCAGGCGTCGCAAGCGTCGGTGCTGGCCGCCAGGCACGCACCGTTGAATCCGGGTCGCTCAGGTCGTTGTGCAGTCGGGCCGGTCGGCTGCCTGGCACAGGTACGCGCTGATCCGCAGCGCTTCGCTGACGCCCACACCGGGCATGCCGGCCTGCATGAGCGACTGGCCCGGATGGCGGACTACGATCGCTTCGATTCCCCGTTCAGGCCCAGCGGAAGCGAGCTGCTGCCTCTGCCGGCCTACGCGCCGCTGCTGGATGGGGCTAGTGCACAGGCATTGGCCTATCTGCAGGGCGATGTTGCCGGTGCCATCGAGGGCAGCTGCAGCGCGGTGCGGTTTGGTCGGCGGTTGATGCGGACCGGCAGCACGCTGATGGACAGCATGATGGGCGCTGCCGTGGTGAGGACCCATGTCGCGTTGCTGGGCGACATGCTGGTCGAGCAATCGCCGGATTACGCGCTGCCCGTCCCCTGCGAGGCGGCGCTGCAGCCACTGGACGCGAACGAACAGAGCCTGTGCCAGGCAATGCAGGGCGAATTTGCGATGAACAAGGCGGCGGTGGAAGCGTCCACGCAGACAGCAGGCAGCCGTCTGTTGCTGGATCGCGACCACACCCTGGCCCGAATCGCCGGCAATTTCGGCTGGGCATGCCGGCCTGCTGCAGCCACGGCGCTGGCGGCCGACGTCCCGCTCCCTGCGTCGCCACCACTCGGATGGGATGTGCGCTGCATGGCCAATCCGCTGGGATGCACATTGAGTGCCATCGCCGGGCCGTCCTATGCGCCGTACGCGGCGCGCAGCCAGGATACGGCGGCGATGATCCGCCTGCTCGGCGCGCAGCGCTGGCTGCGGCAGCAGCCCGGGCCCGCCGACGAGTCGCTGGCGCGGTTGCCGGCGCAATGGCGTTCGGACGCCCGCACGCCCGAGGTGTCTGCCGATGGCCGCTACCTGCAGCTGCTGCGGCGCGGACCTGCGCGCGAAGGGGAAGGCCCGCATCTGTCGATGCCGTTGCGGGTGGATTGACCCGCACTCAGCTGCCGTCGCCGAGCGGATTGAACGCCCAGCCATCACCGACGCTGTCCAGCGTCCAGTGCTTGCGGTCACGCAGGGTCTGCCAGCGCACCTGTTCCTTGTCGTCCTGCATGCTGCCTTCGGTCAGCTTCACCTTGCCGGTGGAGTAGTTCACGCTGAGGCCCTCGGTCTGCCCGGAATTGCGCATCATCGTGTCGCGGTCGTAGCCGATCAGCGCGAAGTTGCCTTCCTGCCAGCGGAACGTGAACGTGGTGGTGCCCATCGACCAGCTGCCCGCGCTGGAGAACGAGTACAACCCAACCCGCAGTGCGCCGCGCTGGATCGACACGCCGGTGCCTTCGGCCAGCGCATCGCTGAGCACGGGCGAGTCCGGCCGTGGAATGAGCGTGTGGTTCTGCGCGGCCAGCACGTAGCCGGACGGTCGCGCGAAGGCGATGGCGAGGATGCGCGGGTTGCTGTCATACGGCGAAGGGCCAAACCCATCGTGTTCGATGATGTTGCGCGGGTCCTGCTGGCGCAGCACCAGCGCGAGGTCTGCGCGCCCGTCCTGGTCGAGGTCGCCTTCGATCCTGTATTCCAGCGTCCAGCCGGCAGGTACGAAACCCTCGGCCGTGGCGGCGTGCGCGGGCACGGCGGGATAGCGCACCGGCGGCACGTCCAGTGCAGTGGCGGCGAAGGGCAGGGCGGTCAGTGCCGCAGCAAGGAAGAAAAGGCGCATTGCAGCCTCCATGGCAGGGCTGCAGAGGATAGCCGGGCGTGCGCCGGCCCGCTTTACCGTGCGTGTGGCTTCAGGCGCACATAGACCTGCTTGCGTACCTGCGCGACCACCTCGCCAGCTTCGTCGACCACGTCGTTGCTGAACCAGCGCAGCACTTTTTCGCCACCAGCCGCCGCCGTGCGCAGTTCATCCAGCAGTGCATCGTCGATGCGGAAAGACGTGCGCACCGTTCCACGACCGGGCTTGAGGAAATCGATCGCACCGGCGCGATCCCAGACGTAATAGTCGCGGCCCAGGGTGTGCATCAGGCCCAGCATCCAGAACGGATCGGTCATCGCAAACAGGCTGCCACCGAAGTGGGTGCCGACGTAGTTGCGGTTCCAGGGGCGCAGGCGCAGTTCCACGTCGATCTGCCGGTAGTCCGGGGTGATCCTGGTGACATGGATGCCGGTGAACAGGAACGGTGGCCACAGGTTGATGCCGAAGCGGAACGTGCTGGCTTTCATGCGGGAACCGGGCAGGAGACGGGACGCCCAGTTTAACCATTCGCATGCGTATGTTGTAGCCCGCGGCGCCCCGACAGGCCTGCCCGGCGCTATGGCTCGGGCGTGCCGCCGTCGATCACGTAGCCGTCGCGGCCATTGTCCTTGGCCCGGTACAGCGCGTTGTCGGCGCCTTCGACGAAATGATGCGGTTGCAGGTCGCCGTCAGGCACACGGGTGTAGACGCCGATGGTCAGGGTGACGCCTGTGTCGCTGCCATCGCCGGGCGGCGGCAGGGCGCGGATGCAGGAGATCAGGTCTTCGATCACCTGCCGCGCGCCTTCAACCGGGGTGTCGGGCAACACCAGTGCGAACTCGTCGCCGCCGTAGCGGGCAGCCATGTCACGGGGGCGCCGGGCATGCGCCTGGATCAGGCGGGCCACTTCGCACAGCACGCGATCGCCGACCTGGTGGCCATGACGATCGTTGTGGTGCTTGAAGTGGTCGACGTCGATCAGGGCCAGGGTCAGTGGCTTGCCACTGCGGCGTGCCGCATCGCATTCCTGTTGCAGCGACTGTTCGAAGCGCAGGCGGTTGCCCAGTCCGGTCAGCGCATCACGGTTGGCCTGGCGGTGCCAGGAGGCGATGCGCCAGGTCGCCCACGCCGTCAGCACCAGCACGACGCCGAGCAGGGCGCTGGCCGGCGCCCACCAGAGGCTGCCGGTGCGCAGCAGCAGCCAGCTCAGCAGCGGCGCGGCCGGCAGCGAGCACAGCGCAACCACCCAGGGCAGGCGCAGCCCGAGCAGCAGCACGCACATGGCCACCAGCAGGCCGGCCAGGGCGTCCTGCCAGGCGCGGGGCAACACGTTGATCTGCTTGTCCTGCAGCAGCATCGAGGCGATGTTGGCCTGGTACTCGCTGCCGCTCATCCAGTATTCGCGGGTGGTGGGTGTCAACAGGCGGAGGGCGATGCCGCTGGCCGTCATGCCCACCACGATGCGCCTGCCACGCAGCATCGAGGCATCCACGCGCCCTTCCAGCACATCGGCGTAGGACACCTGCGGCAAGCGTTCCGGTGGCCCGGCATAACGCACGCGCACGTAATCATTGCGGCGCCATTGATAGGGCGAGTCCAGCGCCGGGTCGGGATCGGGCAGGCCCTGTGCGCGTTGCGGCGGCAGGCCGGTCAACGCCAGGCCGAGTGCCGGCCAGTGCGCCTGGCCGATGCCGGCGTGCAGGTAGGCCCCGCGGGCGACACCATCGCCGTCGACTTCAACGTCACTGTGGCCGAGGGCGGCGGCGCTGGCGGCAATCAGCGGGATCGGCAGCATTTCCTCGGCCATGCGGTCGCCAGCGGCAGGCGCGGCCAGCACCGGCAGCACCACGTGGCCGTTGCGACGGATCGCCGCTGCCAGCTCGGCATCCTGGCGCGCATCGCGACGATCGGGCTCGGACAGCATGAGGTCCAGCGCGACGCGCTCGGCACCGGCGTCGGTCAAGCGGTCCAGCAGGCGGGCATGCATCGAGCGCGGCCACGGCCACTGGCCCAGCTGCTGCAGGCTGCCTTCGTCGATGGCCACGATCAGCACGCTGGGGTCGGGGCGGTAATCCCAGCTGCCGACCATCAGGTCGTACGCGCTTTCGTCCTGCCGCCACAGCCACTGGCCATGGCTGACCACCGCCGTCGCTACACCCGCCAGCAGGGCCAGCAGGATCCGTCGCGACCACGGCAGCGGCGAGCGCCTCACAGCAACAGCCACAGCAGCAGGGCACCACCACTGGCGCCGTAGCACAGGCGACACGGCAGCTTGACCTGCTGGGCGGGCGAGAACGGGCCAGCATGGCCGTCGTCATCGATGTACTGCACGCGGATGTGCAGCGTGCCGCGCCACGGGCGCTTGAAACTGACCTGCGGTTGGTCGACGGTGGTATCGAGCAGCGGCGCGCTGAAGTCGCCGCGGCGATCGACCTGCACGCGGTAGCGCTGCCCGTCGCTTCCCGCCTGCCAGCGCAGGGTCAGCTCGCCATCGGTGGCTTCGGGCGGCTGCAGTGCCGGGTCCACCGGTTCATCGGTCAGTTGCAGCGTCAGTGCCTGGCCGTAGCGACCCTGGTGGCCCTGGTCATCACGCGAAGCGACCCGCCAGTAGTACTGGCCGGGAGGCAGCGGCTGGCCCAGGCGCAGGTCGGTGCCGCCGGTGCTCTGCTCGCGCAGCGGCTGCAGGAACTGCGGCTCGTCGGCCACCTGCAGCACGCTGCTGCTGGCACCGGGCGCCTGGCTCCAGTGGAAGCGGGGACGGTCGCTGTTGACCGCCTGTCCCTGCAGCGGGGAAATGGTCAGCGGCGGTGGCGGCTGGTCGTCGAGGACGAAATCCTCGCTGGCATCCAGGCCTTCCACACCCTGTGCATCCACTGCGCGCAGCAGCAGGCGCAGCGTCCCTGGCGGCAGCTCGCCGATCAGCAGCCGGGTGTCGGCGGTGTCGGCGGCAAACAACAGGATTTCCGGGGTGGCGGCCAGCACCACTTCGACCCGGTAGTGATCGGCGCCGGTCACCGGCTCCCACGCGAGCTGGGCCGGCAGGGCTCCCAGGCGGGTCGCATCGGCACGCAGGCGCGGTGCCGGCAGCAAACCGGAAACCGCTTCGGGCGCCGTTCCGCTGCCCGCGCTGCGGCTGGCCTGGCCGGGGTGCACCAGACGCTGGCCATGCGGGTTGCCGACCTGCACCTTGCCCTCCAGTACCTCGGTGGCACCGGCATGGGCGTCATCGCCGGCACTGACCCGGAACACGGTGCCGCGCACGCTGCTGGTGGCCGTAGGGGCATCGATGATGTAGCGCGAGGCGGGCCCGCGCGCAGGGGTGACCCGGTTGCTGGCGCGCCCCTGCTGCAGGCGCAGGCGGGTATCGACCATGCCGGTGCGGCCATAGCGGCTGAGCTGGTCCAGGCGCAGGCGTGAGTATTCGCGCAGCTGCAAACGCGACGCATCGGCGAACTCAAGGGTGATGCTGGAATCGGCCTTGGTCTGGATCGCGTCACCGATGTGCAGCTGTTCGCCTGCGCGCACGGCGCGGCTGCTGCTGCCATCGGCCGCGCTCAGTTCAACCTGCCCACGCACGGCCAGTACCCGCGCCGGGGCGGGCTCAACGCGCAGCCAGCCGATCGGAAAGCGCAGCAGTTCACCCGGCGGCAGCCGGTACGGGTTGTCGATGCGGTTGTGCTGCTGCAGCTGCTGCCAGCCGATGCTGGGCTTGAGGTAGGCCGCGCCGAGATCCCACAGGGTATCGCCGGGGCGGACCCGGTAGTTCCAGTCCTGCGCGCCGGCGAGCGCCGGCCACAGGCAGAGGGCACACAGCAGTGTGTGCAGGAAATACTTGATGAAAGACGACGAGCGGCCAACGGTCACGGATAGCTGTCCCGGCAAAGCGGGGGCGCAGCAGCAAGACCCCATGGCCCCGACCTCATCCCCCCGAACGGATCGTGGCGACCCTGGGGGCCACCATCGCGGGCATTATTGCCCGCGTTCAGTGCAGGGATTCTGAACGATGCCGGTGCCGTTCAGAACAGCAGGGAGGCCATCCGGCGCCGCGAACGGCCGACCAGGTCTTCATCGGCGATGACGTTGAACGCATCGATCAGGGCCTTGCGCGGCAGTCCTTCCTGGAAACTGCGGTCGATCCGCAGCATCTCCAGGAACTGTTCCAGCGCAGCTTCGTCCTCGCCGGCCAGCAGCAGCTGCACACCCCGCAGGTGGCGTGCCTGCAGATCCTTGCCGTCGGCAGCGATGCGCGCATCCAGCTCCTCGGCGGGCGGGGCATCCTTCAGCGCGGCGGCGAAGGAGAGCCGGGCGCGGCCACGCACGGCGCGGTCGTCGGTGGCCAGGTTGGCGGGCAGGGCATCGATCAGGGTAGCGGCCTCGTCCACGCCGCCGACCTGCAGCAGCGCCAGGGCCAGGTCGAGCTTCAGCTCATCCTTGTCCGGCTCGGCGGCGATCTGCGCGCGCAGCACGTCGACCTGCGCCTGCGGGTCCAGCGGCGCTTCGTCTTCGGCGATGGTGTCGCCGACGTCAGCCGGCACAACGCCGTGCTGGGCCAGGAATTCACGCAGCTGGCCTTCCGGCAGGGCGCCGGGGAAACCGTCCACCAGCTGTCCACCCTTGACCAGGAACACGGTGGGCACCGAACGGATCTGGAAGGCCGCCGCGATCTGCTGTTCCTTGTCCACGTCGACCTTGGCCAGCTCGAACGCGCCGTTGTATTCGCCGGCCAGCTTCTCCAGCATCGGGCCGAGGGTCTTGCACGGTTCGCACCAGGTCGCCCAGAAATCCACCAGGACCGGCGTCTGCAGCGACTTCTGCAGCACTTCCGCCTCGAAGGTGGCAGTGGTGGCATCGAATACGTAGGTCGTCTCGGTCATGGGGCATCGTTCGGCATCTGGAGACCGATTCTATGGTGACGAACCTTGCCGGTCTCAACCCTGCGGTCACGCCCCCCATGAAATCGCGGACGGCTTGGCGCAGGTGCCGGCTGCCGTGACAATGGGCTGATGTTCTCCTGAAGAGTGGCTGCAATGTCCGTGGTTCGGCTGGATCGTTGGGTAGGCATGCTCGCCGCAGCCCTGTTCGTGCTGTCGGTGGCCGGCTTCGGCGCGGCCCTGCCGGACTATTCGCAGGCGATGCATCCGGTGACCTGGCTGGGCGCGCACGGCATCCCCCATGCGCTGGGCTTCAACCTGCTGGGCCTGGTGCTGCCGGGTGCACTGGCGGTGGTCGTGGCCGAGCGCCTGCGCCGGCAGCTGCCGGTGGACGCCGCCTGGACGGCACGCGTGGGCAGCCAGATGCTGCTGCTGGCCGGTCTCGCCTTCATCGCGATGGGCCTGCTGCCGCTGGATTTCGAAGACCAGATGGGCATGCAGGGCCCTGCCAGCAAGCTGCACGCCAGCGTGTGGATGGTCTGGGCACTGGCCTTTGTCGCCGGCAGCGTGATGCTGGGCGCGGCGCGGCTGTGGCATTCCGGCGGGCGCAGGCTGGGCCTGCTGACGCTGGCCTGCGGAATCGGTGCCGGTCTGCTGGCGTTCGGCTTGCCGGGGGTACTGCCGGCGGCGCTGGCGCAGCGGTTGGCCTTTGCCTGCTGGGCGCTATGGCTGGCCCTGGCCCTGCCTCTGTCGCGCGGGCGCTGAGACGCTTCCCGCAGCCGCGCCGCGCGCCGGTCCGGCAGGCAGGATTGGAGCCATTTGCCGCACTGCGGTACGCTGTACCGCTTTGCCGCCGCAACCGCGTGTTACATGACCAGCGTCGAACCCAACGTTTACGATCCGCAGCAGGTTGAATCCGCCGCCCAGCAGTACTGGGATGCTACCCGTGCCTTCGAGGTCGATGAAGCCTCGGACAAGCCGAAGTACTACTGCCTGTCGATGCTTCCGTATCCGTCCGGTGCGCTGCACATGGGCCACGTGCGCAACTACACGATCGGCGACGTGATCAGCCGCTACAAGCGCATGACCGGCCACAACGTCCTGCAGCCGATGGGCTGGGACGCGTTCGGCCTGCCAGCAGAAAACGCCGCGATCAAGAACAAGACCGCGCCGGCCGCCTGGACCTACAAGAACATCGACCACATGCGCAGCCAGCTGAAGTCGCTGGGCTATGCCATCGACTGGTCGCGCGAGTTCGCCACCTGCCGCCCGGACTATTACGTCCACGAGCAGCGCATGTTCACCCGCCTGATGCGCAAGGGCCTGGCCTACCGCCGCAACGCGGTGGTGAACTGGGACCCGGTCGACCAGACCGTGCTGGCCAACGAACAGGTCATCGACGGCCGTGGCTGGCGCTCCGGCGCGTTGGTGGAAAAGCGTGAGATCCCGCAGTGGTTCCTGCGCATCACCGACTACGCCCAGGAACTGCTGGACGGCCTGGATGAACTGGACGGCTGGCCGGACTCGGTCAAGACCATGCAGCGCAACTGGATCGGTCGTTCCGAAGGCCTGGAAATCCAGTTCGATGTGCGCGACGTCGATGGCGCCGCACTGGATCCGCTGCGCGTGTTCACCACCCGCCCGGATACCGTGATGGGCGTGACCTTCGTGTCGATCGCCGGCGAACACCCGCTGGCGTTGCATGCCGCGAAGAACAATCCGGAACTGGCTGCGCTGCTGTCGGAAATGAAGCAGGGCGGCGTGTCCGAGGCCGAGCTGGAGACCCAGGAAAAGCGCGGCATGGATACCGGCCTGCGCGCCGTGCATCCGGTTACTGGTGCCCAGGTGCCGGTGTGGGTCGCCAACTTCGTGCTGATGGGCTATGGCACCGGCGCGGTGATGGCCGTACCGGGCCACGACCAGCGCGACAATGAATTCGCCAACAAGTACAACCTGCCGATCCGCCAGGTCATCGCGCTGAAGTCGCTGCGCAAGGACGAGAGCGCCTACGACGCGACGCGCTGGCAGGACTGGTACGGCGACAAGACCCGCGAGACCGAACTGGTCAACTCCGACGAGTTCGACGGCCTGGACTTCCAGGGCGCCTTCGAAGCGCTGGCCGAGCGTTTCGAGCGCAAGGCCCAGGGCCAGCGCCGGGTGAACTACCGTCTGCGCGACTGGGGCGTGAGCCGCCAGCGCTACTGGGGTTGCCCGATCCCGGTGATCTACTGCGACAAGTGTGGCGCGGTGCCGGTGCCGGAAGACCAGCTGCCGGTGGTGCTGCCTGAAGACGTCAACTTCGTCGGCACCGGTTCGCCGATCAAGGCCGATCCGGAATGGCGCAAGACCACCTGCCCGGACTGCGGCGGCGCGGCCGAGCGTGAGACCGACACCTTCGACACCTTCATGGAGTCGAGCTGGTACTACGCCCGCTACACCTCGCCGGGCGCCCGCGATGCGGTCGACAAGCGTGGCAACTACTGGCTGCCGGTGGACCAGTACATCGGTGGCATCGAGCACGCGATCCTGCACCTGATGTATTTCCGCTTCTACCACAAGCTGCTGCGCGACGCGCGGATGGTGGACAGCAACGAGCCGGCGCGGAACCTGCTGTGCCAGGGCATGGTGATCGCCGAGACCTACTATCGCCCGAACCCGGACGGCTCGAAGGACTGGATCAACCCGGCCGATGTGGAAGTGCAGCGCGACGAGCGCGGCCGCATCACCGGCGCCACCCTGATCGCCGACGGTCAGCCGGTGGTGGTCGGTGGTACCGAGAAGATGTCCAAGTCGAAGAACAACGGCGTGGACCCGCAGGCGATGGTCGGCAAGTACGGTGCCGACACCGTGCGTCTGTTCTCGATGTTCGCGGCACCGCCGGAACAGTCGCTGGAATGGAACGAAGCCGGCGTGGACGGCATGGCCCGTTTCCTGCGCCGCCTGTGGGCACAGGTGCAGAAGCACGCTGCCGACGGTGCCGCACCGGCGCTCGACGCGGCTGCACTGGATGCCAGCCAGAAGGCCCTGCGCCGCAAGACCCACGAGACCATCGGCAAGGTCGGTGACGACTACGGCCGTCGTCACAGCTTCAACACCGCCATTGCCGCGGTGATGGAGCTGATGAACGCGCTGGCCAAGTTCGAGGACGGCAGCGAGCAGGGGCGCGCCGTGCGCCAGGAAGCGCTGCAGGCCATCGTGCTGCTGCTCAACCCGATCACCCCGCACGCCAGCCATGCCCTGTGGCAGGTGCTGGGCCATGGCGAAACGCTGCTGGAAGACCAGCCGTTCCCGCAGGCCGACAGCAGTGCGCTGGTTCGCGACGCGCTGACCCTGGCCGTACAGGTCAATGGCAAGCTGCGCGGCACGATCGAGGTCGCCGCCGATGCCGCGCGCGAACAGGTTGAAGCGCTGGCGCTGGCCGAGCCGAACGCGGCCAAGTTCCTGGAAGGCCTGACGGTGCGCAAGATCATCATCGTCCCCGGCAAGATCGTGAACATCGTCGCTGCCTGATGTACCTGGCACCGGCCGCCATCGTGGCGGTCGGTGCGTTGTCGCCACGCCGGGCACGCCCGGCCGATGGCCCTGCGTTCACGCGGCCTCGGGCACCCTGTCTGTTGCCGTGATCGCCCGGCTCCGCCAGACTGTCTCCATGACCCGAATCCTGCTTGCCCTCGTTCTCGTCCTCGGCCTCGCCGGCTGCGGTTTCCACCTGCGCAACAAGCTGATGCTGCCGACCGACACGGCGCCGGTGAAGGTGGTCTCCACCGCGCCCTACAGCGAGTTGGTCAAGCTGTTGAACCGCAGCCTCCTGGCATCCGGTGCGCGCTTGGCCGATGAGGACAGCGAGGGCCCCAATGCCCAGCTGCAGGTACTGTCCGAACGCTGGGGCGACCTGCCCATCGCGATCGACTCGCAGGGCCGCGCGCAGGAATACAGCCTGCGCTATGCGGTGATCTTCATCTTCCGCCGCGAAGACGGCAGCGAGCTGGTGCCGCAGCAGGTGATCGAACTGTCGCGCGACTACGTGTCGCCGCCGACCGACGCCACCGGTACCACCACCGAACGCGAGATCCTGGCCGATGAACTGCGCCGGGAAATGTCGGCCTCGATCATCCGCCGCATCGACAGCGTGGTCCGCGCCGAACTGGAAAAGGGCGGTAGCCTGTCGGCGCCGAAGCCGGTCGAGCGCGATCCGGTCGAGCCCGCACCCGCCGTCCAGCACTGAGCCGGGCGCCTGATGGAACTGCGACCGGAACAGCTGGCCGGGCAGGGCGCTGACACGGCGCTGGCGCCGGTCTACCTGATCGCCGGTCCGGAAACGCTGCGTGTGCTGGAGGCAGCTGATGCCGTGCGTGCCCGTGCACGTGCGGCCGGCATCGACGAGCGCGAAGTGTTCGATGCCGATGGCCGTGATTTCGACTGGAACCAGCTCGACGCCAGCTTCAATGCCCCCAGCCTGTTCAGTGCCCGCCGCCTGGTGGAAGTGCGCCTGCCCAGCGGCAAGCCGGGCAAGGACGGCGGTGAGGTGATCAGCCGGTTCTGCGCCAACCCGGCGCCGGACGTGATCCTGATGATCACCGCCAACGAATGGAGCAAGGCCCACCAGGGCAAATGGGCCGAGGCGGTGAACCGCGTCGGCGTGCTGTCGGTGGCCTGGGCCATCAAGCCGCATGAGCTGTCGGACTGGATCGAACGGCGCCTGCGCAGCAGGGGCCTGCGCGCCGAACCGGCGGCCGTGCAGCGCTTGGCCGAACGCGTGGAAGGCAACCTGCTGGCGGCTGCGCAGGAGATCGACAAGCTCGTATTGCTGGCCGACGGCCAGACCCTGGACGTGGAACGGATGGAATCGCTGGTGGCCGATGCTGCCCGCTACGACGTGTTCCGGCTGGTGGAAGCCACCTTCTCCGGCCAGCCCCAGGCGGTATTGAGGATGCTGGCCGGGTTGCGCGGCGAAGGCGAGGCCGTGGCCGCGCTGATGCCGATCGTGATCCGCGAGCTGTTGGCCGGTGCCGGCCTGGCACGGGTACAGGCACGTGGCGGCAATCTGGCGGCGGAGATGAAATCCCGGGGTATCTGGGAATCGCGGCAGGCGCCCTACAAGCGCGCGCTGCAGCGGAACCCGGAAGGCAAGCGCTGGGAGCGTTTCGTGGCCGAAGCAGGGCTGGTTGACCGCATCGCCAAGGGCCGCGCAGACGGCGATGCCTGGCTTGCACTTGAGCGCCTGCTGGTGGCGGTGGCCGAAGCGCGTGCGGTGCGGCTGCTCGCCCGGGCCTGATCCATGAGCCTGCGGATCTATTACGGGGGCACCTTCGACCCGGTGCATCTGGGCCATCTGGCAATCGCGCGCGCCGCGCGCGATGAACTGCAGGTGGCGGTGCGCATGCTGCCTGCCGCCGACCCGCCGCATCGCGCGGTACCGGGCGCGACCGCCGAGCAACGCTGCAGCATGCTCGGCCTGGCCATCGGCGATGAGCCGGGCCTGCTGCTGGACCGTCATGAGCTGGATCGGGCCGAGCGCTTCCCTGGCCGACCTTCCTATACCGTCGATACCCTGCGCGAACTGCGGGCCGAACTTGGCCCCAGCCGCCCGCTGGCGTGGCTGGTGGGGGCCGACAGCCTGCTGGGCCTGCCCAGCTGGCACGAGTGGCAGGCGCTGTTCGGTCTGGCCCATTTCATCGTTGCCGAGAGGCCCGGCAGCCCGCTGCGGGCCAGTGTCGACGGCGCGCTGGGTCAGGCCACCGAGGGGCGCTGGGCCGACAACGAGCAGGCCCTGTTCACCAGCCCGGCCGGCCGCATCCTGCGCCTGCACCACCCGCTGCGGGTGGAATCGGCCAGTGCCGTGCGCGCCCAGATCGCCGCAGGCGGCCCCTGGCGGGCCATGCTGGCACCGGCGGTGGCCGACTACGTTTCTGGCCACGGCCTGTACCGCCCCGCCGCCTCGTGAATACGGTTGCCGCGCTGTGCCCGTATAATCGCCCCCACGTTTATCGAGTCGACCCGCTTTGAGCAACCAGACCCAGCCCCAGACCATCAAGGTCGATCTGCCCAGCCCGCCGCCCTCCGTGCCGGAACTGCTGGCCAGCGTCCGTCAAGCCACCGAAGACCTGAAGGCCAAGGACCCGGTCGAGATCGACGTACGCGGCAAGTCCAGCGTCGCCGACTACATGGTGGTCGTATCGGGTACTTCGACCCGCCATGTGAAGTCCATCGCCGACGAAGTCGTGCGCTTCGCCAAGAACATCGACGTCATGCCGCTGGGTGTTGAAGGCGAGCGTGAAGCCGAATGGGTGCTGGTCGACCTGGGCGACGTCATCGTGCACGTGATGCTGCCGCGCGTGCGCGAGTTCTACGCGCTCGAGCGCCTGTGGACCGTTGGCGACCAGCCGCCGTCCTACGACGACGACGAAGTGGCCTGAGCCATTCGTTGATGCAGTTTTCGACGGCGCCGATGGCGCCGTCGACGTTTTGGAGGAATGTTGATGAAAGCCCGCCTGATTGCCACCGGCGAACGCGCGCCCAGTTGGGTGGCGCAAGGGTTTGCCGAGTACCAGAAGCGGCTCTCGCACTGGCTGCCGTTCGAGCTGGTGGAGATCGAGCCCGGCCTGCGTGGCAAAGGGCGCGACGCACGTCGCGCCACCGAGGACGAGGGCAAGCGGGTGATCGCTGCGTTGCCGAAGAATGCCTATGTCGTTGCACTGGACGTACCGGGCCGCCAGCTCAGTTCCGAACAGCTGGCGCAGCGCCTGGAGCACTGGCGTGGACAGGGCAGGGACCTGGCGTTCCTGATCGGTGGCCCGGAAGGGCATTCGCCGGAAGTGTCTGCGCTGGCCGATGAAAAGTGGTCGATCGGCCCGCTGACGCTGCCGCACATGCTGGTGCGGCTGGTGGTGGCCGAGCAGTTGTATCGCGCTGCTGCGATGTTGGCCAATCACCCCTACCATCGGGCGTGAAGAGTCGTTATACTGGCGGTCTGCCCGAATAGCTCAGCCGGTTAGAGCACTTGACTGTTAATCAGGGGGTCGTTGGTTCGAGTCCAACTTCGGGCGCCACATTCAAGAGGCCTGCATCGCAAGATGCAGGCCTTTTTTGTTGTGTCGCGCCGTGCAGTCGCGTGCGGCGGTGGATCCACCCCATGCGTGGATGCATCGCGCGCGATCTTTCGAGCGGACTCGACTCTACACTGCAGGTCCATCACGTGGATGTTGACGATGCGCGCTCGCTTTGCATTTCGCCTGCTGATGGTCCTGCTGCCATTTACCGCATCGGCCGCCGCGCCTGCCACCTGGCACCCGCCAGCCGGTACCACCGAACTCCCTCTGTGGCCGGATGGGCAGGTGATGGCACCGCCGAAGCTGAAAGGCCGCGAGCAGGTCAGCGAAACCGTGTCCAAGGCCAGTGGCGAGCGCTGGATGATGCTGCAGAACGTGGCCGTGCCCACGCTCACCGTGTTCCCGGCGAAAGGCTCGCCCAACGGCACGGCAGTGATGGTGATACCGGGTGGTGGCTACAACGTGCTGGCGATCGACCTGGAAGGCAGCGAGATCTGCGATTGGCTGACCGCGCAGGGCGTCACCTGCGCACTGCTGAAGTATCGCGTACCGGCCTCGGGACCGAACTGGGACCGCGAATGCAACTGCCGCGACATTCCGGCCGTGCCGATGGCCTTGCAGGATGCGCAGCGGGCAATGGGCCTGCTGCGTGCGCAGTCCGCGCGCTGGAAGATCGATCCACAACGGTTGGGCGTGATCGGCTTCTCGGCCGGCGGCCATGTGGTGGCCGGGTTGAGCACGCATGCGCAGCGCAGCTATGCACCGTTGGATGCGGCCGATGTGCAGTCCAGCCGGCCGGATTTCGCGATGCTGCTGTATCCAGGGCATCTCTGGGTACGCAAGGATGATTCGCTGGAAAAAGACATCGTGGTCGATGCAAAGGCGCCGCCGACGTTCATCGTGCAGGCCGCCGATGACCCGACGGACGATGTCCGTCATGCATTGGTCTATCACCGTGCACTGATCGAGGCCGGCGTGCCGGTTGAAATGCATTTGTTCGCGCACGGCGGCCACGCGTTCGGCCTGCGCCTGAAAGATGCGCCGGTGTCGGCATGGCCCAGCCTGGCAGAACGCTGGATGCATGACATCGGCATGCTGACGAAGCACTAGCGTCGGGTGTGGCTCGGCCTTACAAGGTCAGCGCGCCACGGGCGAATGCCACCAGCGTAGCGATCGCCACCACCAGGATCGCGCCGAACAGCACCCATTCCCAGCGCGTGAACACCCGCTCGCCGCGCTGGCGTCGGGTCAACGCGTACAGCACTACGCCCGGCACATACAGCAGTACCGACAGCAGCAGGTTGTCCAGGCCACCGGCATATACCAGCCACAACGCATAGGCGCTGGCCAGCAGCGCGACGATGAAGTCGCGCCAGCGGGCGCCGGCCGCGCTGGCGTATGCCTCGCCCTGCCAGGCCAGCTTCACGCCGAATGCGCTGGACAGGAAGTACGGCACCAGGCTCATCGACGCCGCCAGCAGCACCAGGCTGGTGTAGCTGCCCGAATTGAACAGCACCAGCAGCAGGAACAACTGGATCAGGCCATTACTCAACCACAGCGCATTGGCGGGCACGCCGCGCGCGTTCTCGCGGCCGAGAAAGGCCGGCATCGTGCCATCGCCAGCGGCGGCAAACAGCACTTCGGCGCACAGCAGCACCCACGCCAGCAGCGCGCCCAGTACCGAGATGATCGAGCCGATGATGATCACCGTCGCTCCCCATTCGCCAACGATCGCGCGCAGCACATAGGCCATCGAGGGATTGGGCAGGCCGGCCAGTTCGGCCTGCGACAGCACACCCATCGACAGCAGGCTGACCAGCACCAGCAGCAGCCACACGCCGATGAAGCCGATCACGGTGGCGCGGCCGACATCGGCGCGCCGTGCCGCGCGCCGCGAATAGATGCTGGCACCTTCGATACCGATGAACACCCACACGGTGACCAGCATCATCCCGCGCAGCTGCTGGCCCATGTCGCCCAGCGCGGGAGCGCCGAAGAAGTCGGCGCGGAACACGTCCATGCGGAATGCGCCGGCTGCCAGAATCAGGAACAGCGCGATCGGCACCAGCTTGGCCACGGTGACCAGGCCATTGATGATCGCCGCAGTGCGCAGGCCGCGCAGTACCAGCAGGTGCACGGTCCACAGCAGCAGCGACGATGCGGCGATGGCGGCCGGTGTATTGCCTTCGCCGAACACCGGTGCGAAGTGGCCGAGACCGCTGAAGATCAGTACGAAGAAGCTGGCGTTGCCGAGTACCGAAGCGACCCAGTAGCCCCACGCGGCGGAGAAACCGATGTAGTTGCCGAAGCCTTCGCGCGCATACGCATAGATGCCGGTGTCCAGGTCGGGGCGACGATTGGCCAGGGCCTGGAACACGAAGGCAAGCATCAGCATGCCGGCACCGCTCACCGCCCAGCCGATCAGCGCGGCGGCCGGGCCGGCGCTGCGCGCCACGTTCTGCGGCAGCGAGAAGATGCCGGCGCCCACCATTGAGCCGACCACCAGTGCGGTCAGTGCGGCCAGGCCAAGGCGTTGAGTGGAGGAGGGCATCGCGCCTGTCGCAGGAGAAGGTGCCCCCATGATGGACGCTGACGCGTGTGTAGAAAAGCAAAGGCCCGGGCGTGAGCCCGGGCCTTTGCGGGTGACGCTGCAGCAGGATTACTTGAAGGTGTACTTGGCGCCGACGGTGAAGTAGCGACCAATGGCACCGCTGAAGTGCAGCGGGTTGTAGTTCACGCCACCGTAGGTGGTCGGATCGAGCGGAGCGATGCGATCAAACACGTTGGCCACCGAGGCGTTCAGCTCGAAGGCTTCGGTGATGTTCCAGCGGCCGGACAGGTCGAAGGTGGTGAACGAGGAGATCTTGGTGACGTCGGTACCGTCGGCATAGGAGAACTGGTACGAGCCGTCCGGACCACGGAAGTCCTTGTTGTCCATCTTCGAGATGTAGTTGGCAACGCCGCTGACGCTCCAGTTGCCCTGCTTCCAGGTGGTGCCGAAGTTGATGCGGTCCTTCGGCGTGCCGATGCAGTTGGTCACGTCGCAGTTGCCGTGGGTACCGGCGTAGTCGACGGTGACGTCAGCGTCGGTGCGCTCGAACTTGAGCACGTGGCTCCACTGCAGGTCCATCTCCAGCTGGCCCGGACCGATGTCGAAGGTCTGGCGGATATCAGTGTCGATACCGCGCACGCGGGTGGAGGCCGCGTTGATGTACGCGGTGTTGACCGCCAGGATGCTGCCGGTGCCAGCAATGCCGTTGATCAGGTCGATGTCACGCAGCACGTTGCCGGCGGCGATGGCATCAGCGGTGGCGCCCTGGGCGATTTCGTTGGTGCGCTTGATCTGCCACGCATCGACGGTCAGCGAGGTGCTGGAGGTCGGCTGCAGCACGATGCCGACCGAGTAGCTCTTGGACTCTTCCGGCTTCAGGTCCTTGTTCGGACGGGTGATGATCGCCACCGGCCGCGAGCTGCAGTTGGTGCCGACATCGGCGGCCGGGCTGGCGGCGCAACGCACCGGATCACGGGCGTTGGAGAAGGCAGCCAGGCCACCGTCACCGTTCTCGGCCGGGTTCGGCGCGCGGAAGCCTTCGGCGTAGCTGGCGCGCAGGGCGATCCAGTCTGCCGGGGTCCACTTCACGCCCAGCTTCGGCGTGGCCTTGCCTTCACCGCTTTCGTACTTGTCGTAGCGCATGGCGGCCGACAGTTCCAACTGCTCCAGCACTGGCGCGGACAGCTCGACGTAGCCGGCATACACGTTCTGGGTGCCGTCATAGGCCGAATAGCCCAGGCCGATGATGTCACCCTGGTCGGTGTAGGTCTGCGGGGTCAGGCTGTTGCTGGTCTTGCGCCACTCGGTACCGAAGGCCAGGCCCAGCGGGCCGCCCTTCAGGTCCATCAGGCTGCGCGAGATGGTGAAGTCGAACATGTCCAGGCTGGACTTGGCGCGTGCGCTGATCTGCGGCGAGATGTAGTCGTACAGCGCCTGAGAGTTGAGGTTGGCGTTGTCGCCGATGCGCCACACGCCGCCGGCGCAGTTCGGGTTGCCCAACGCACACTGCACAGCGCTGTAACGCAGGAAGCCGGTGCGCTTGTTGGTCAGGTCGGTGCCCGAGTGCAGGTAGGCGGTGTCGTAGCTCCAGTCACCCCAGTTGCCCTTCACGCCCACCAGCAAGCGGTTGAACTCGTTGGTGTTGTTGGTCACGCGCGGACCGACATCCCATGCCGAATAGCGCAGGCGCGAGGCCTGGCCCTGGATCGGGTTGTCCGGGTGGGTCGGCGACAGCACCACAGCACCCGGACCGCTGCTGGCATTGCGCGGACCTTCCGGGTAGCCCCAGCTGCCGGACACGCCGGACGGGGTGTTGCTGAAGGTGGTTTCCTTCTTCGAGTAGCCGATCTCGGTGTAGACCTCGCCGCCTTCGCCGAAGGCGAAACTGGCACGGCCGAACACGTTGACGTACTTCTCTTCAGGGGTGAGGTCGCGGTACTGCTGGTTCGGATCCCACAGGCAGCCCTGGGCAGCCACTGAAGCGTCGGTCTGGCCACCGATGGTGGTCAGGCCCTGGCAACCCGGCAGCGGAACCAGCTGCGCGGAGGTGCCCGGCGGAACGCGGTCGTCGAACACAGAGCCGTTCGGACCGACGCCGCCGCTGGTGCGGTTATTGAGGTAGGCGCCACCCAGGAACTGGGCATTGTTGCCATAGCCCCACGGACGGATGTCGCCGGTGCCGATCCACTTGCGGTTCTTGCGGTCGCTGATCTTGATCGCGTCGGTCTTGCCGACATCCAGGCTGAAGAACGCATTCCAGCCATCGGTGGCCAGATCGCCGGTACCGGCGGTCAGGGTGGCCTTTTTGGCATTGCCGTCGCCATCACCGGAGGTGCCGTAGGAGGCACGCAGGATGCCGCCCTGGAAGTCGCTGCGCAGGATGATGTTGACTACGCCGGCGATGGCGTCGGAACCGTAGATCGCCGAGGCGCCATCCTTCAGCACTTCCACGCGCTCGACGGCGTCGAGGGGAATGGTGCTGAGGTCGGTGAATACCTTCTGGCCGTCATCGGCCAGGCCATAGGTCGCCATGCGGCGGCCGTTCAACAGCACCAGCGTGGAGCCGGCACCGAGGCCGCGCAGCGAAATGCCTGCGCCACCACCGGCGAAGCCGTTGCCGAAGGTCTTCGGGATCGAACCGGAACCGTCAGCGGTCAGGGTCTGCAGGTACTCGGCCACCGTGGTCTTGCCGGTGCGATCGATTTCCTGGCGGGTCACCACCTGCACCGGCGACGGTGTTTCGGTGTTGGTGCGCGGGATGTTCGAACCGGTGACGGTGATCCGGTCAAGGTTGGTGGCCTGTTCCTGCGCGAATGCAGAAGAGGAAGCCACGGCCCCGGCGAGCAGCAGGGCGCCGCCGGTGAGGATATGGGTGATGGACGTTGCCAGGTGGTTGCGGCGGCGGCTGGCGGGCCGTTGGATCGGGTGTTTCACAGCTTCTCTCCTGACTGGAAAACTCGAGCATTGAGGGCTGTCTCCGGTGTGTCCCGGGACGCGTCAATCTAGGTTTCCGGCAGGTGACGGAGGTGTGAAGTTTTACTAAATTCGTAACGGTTTTCCAACGAAGTTCAAATAACCGGGCAGATTGGCCCTGTTCCGGCCCATTCACCGTTGTGACCGGCCCGGCGTGCGGCCGGGCCGGTCCGTGGCTCAGTCGGGCAGGGAGAACTGCACGGGCACCATGCCGATGGCGGGAACGGCCATGCCATCACGCTCGGCCGGCACGAAACGCCAGTGGCGCAGCACCTGCTGGCGGGCGGCCTGGTCCAGGCTGCGCGAGCCGCTGCTGCGTTCGATGCTGACGTTCACCGGCTGGCCACTGGGGTCCACTTCCACCCGCAGCAGCACCGTGCCCTGTTCGTGATTGCGCAGGGCCTGGATCGGGTAGCTGGGCGGCGGGTTGCTACGGTACTGCAGCTGGGCGCCGGCCAGCGGCGTGGACGGGGCAATGGTCGGCGCAGCCTGCACCGCGGTCGGCTCGGCCGCCGGCAGGATGATGCCCTGGGCCTCCTCGACGGTCGCGGTGGGCGTCGGCAGCGGTGCGGGCACCGGCGTGGCCTGCCGCTTGTGCACCACCTCCACCTTTTCAGGCTCGGTCGGCACCGGCAGCGGCTCGATCGGCTTGGGCTCTTCCCTGGGAATGAACCGTACCGTGGTCTGATCGCGCGGCAGCGCGGTAATGGCCTGGTAGGTCGCCGGGATCAGCAACAACAGGAACGCGAGCAGATGCAGGGCGATGGCCGCACTCCAGGCGGCAACGCGGGCGGGATCGAAGTGCAGGGGTACTACGGGATACGTACGAACCATGGTCCACCTCCATGCCAGTGTCGAAGTCCTCAACGCACCAGGGCCGCCATCGGGGTTGCCGCACGCGGCTGGCAGTCAATCATTAGCGCGCCGCCTCCACCACTGCCTAGAGGCAGGGGCGGCAGCGTTGAGCTGGCCTTCATGTAACGCTGCCGGCACGGCGGCGGTGGAAACGAAAACGGCGCCCCGCAGGGCGCCGTCGGTTGAACGGAAGGAGCCTCAGCGGCCCAGCTCGAACACCACGTCCAGGTTCACCGAGACGGTCGACTCACCCGGGGCGACCGGGGTGGCCTTGTCCATTGCCATGCCGGCGGCCTGCGCACGCATCATCGGCATCGGGCGGAAACCGCCACCGGCGTTCTCGGAAATGCTGACAATGCGGCGCACCTGCAGGCCAAGCGACTTGGCATAGGTCTGGGCACGGGCCTGGGCCTTCTTCAGTGCCGCCAGGCGCGCTTCGTCATAGACCGGCTCGGGCTGGTCGATCTCGAACTGCGGGCCGTTGATCTGGTTGGCGCCCTGCGCGGCCAGCGCGTCCAGCACCTTGCCGAGCTTGGCGATGTCGCGGACCTTCAGGCTGACGGTGTTGCTGGCCTGGTAGCCGGTGATCTTCGGGGCTTCGTTGTCGGCATAGCGGTACTGCGGGTTGAGGCTGACGCCGCTGGTCTGCACGTCGCGCTCGGCGATGCCGGCGGCCTTGATCGCAGCCAGGACCTTGTCCATCTGCTGGGCGTTCTGGCGCATGGCGCTGTTGCCGTCGGCGGCCTGGGTGACCACGCCGGCCGACAGCGTGGCCACGTCCGGCACGCGGGTGGCTTCGGCGTTGGCCGAGATGTTCAGCAGGGTGCCTTCGGCCGCGGCGGCGATCGACGGCGACGACGGGTCGGCATGGGCGGTCATCGAAGCTCCAAGAGCGAGGGACAGGGCAAGCAGCAGCGGGGTGGCGGTGCGACGCATGGGATCTCCTTGTTGTGGCGGTGAGGGTGGTGTCGTAGCGATGAACGCGTTGTGAGTCCGTTCGGGGTTGCAGGCGCCGGGGAAGGATTGTCCGACGATTCAGGTACCGGCGTCAGGTTATGCTGTGTCGATGCTCTATCTTGCTTCCCGCTCCCCCCGACGCAACCAGCTGCTGGCCCGTCTCGGACACCCTTTCCAGGCGTTGGACCTGGAGGTCGTCGAGCAGCGCGCGGCCTCTGAAAGTGCCCAGGACTATGTCTGCCGGGTCGCCGCCGACAAGGCGCGCGCGGGCCTGGCACGGGTGCTGGCCGATGACCCGCAGGCGCGGGTGCTGGGCTCGGATACCGAAGTGGTGCTCGATGGCGAAGTATTCGGCAAGCCGGCCAACGCGGCCGACGCGCGGGCGATGCTGGCACGGCTGGCCGGGCGCACCCATCAGGTGATGACCGCCGTGGTGGTGGTGGACGCGCGCGGGCTGGACAGCGAACTGGTTGTTTCCGAGGTCACCTTCGCCGCCATCGAGTCCGCCGAAATCGCTGCCTACGTCGCCACCGGCGAGCCGCTGGACAAGGCGGGTGCCTATGCCATCCAGGGCGGTGCCGAGCGCTGGATCGAACACCTTTCCGGCAGCTACTCCGGTGTCATGGGGTTGCCGTTGCTGCATACCGATCGTCTGCTGGCACGCTGCGGCGTGCTGGCCCCAACTGCTGATGCCGCCAGGGAGGCTGCCGATGTCTGAGGAAATCCTGGTCAATGTGACCCCGCGCGAAACCCGGGTCGCGGTGATCGAGAACGGCATGCTGCAGGAACTGCACATCGAGCGCGGTTGGCGCCGGGGTGTGGTCGGCAACATCTACAAGGGCAAGGTGCAGCGGGTCATGCCGGGCATGCAGGCGGCATTCGTCGAAGTGGGCCTGGAGCGCGCCGCGTTCCTGCACGCCAACGACGTGGTGCGGCCGGCGCCGGTGGCCAGCGCCGATACCGAGAACACGACGCTGCCGCCGCCGTCCAGCGTGCCGATCGTGGAGCTGCTGCGCGACGGCCAGGACATCGTGGTGCAGGTGGTGAAGGATCCGATCGGGACCAAGGGCGCACGCCTGACCACCCAGATCAGCATTCCCTCGCGCTACATGGTGCTGCTGCCGCAGTCGAAGGTGGTGGGCGTGTCGGCGCGCATCGAGGACGAAGGCGAGCGCGCGCGGCTGAAAGCGCTGGTGACCGAACTGTCGGCCCAGCACGGCGGCTACGGCTACATCGTGCGCACCAATGCCGAAGGCCAGCCGGCCGAGGCCATCGCCGAAGACATCGCCTACCTGTCACGGGTATGGAACGTGGTCGAGCGCCGCGGCCGCGAGGCGGCGTCGTGCAGCAACATCTATGAAGACCTGAGCCTGCCGCTGCGTTCGGTGCGCGACCTGATCCGCAAGGACGTGGACAAGGTGAAGGTGGACTCGAAGGAGACCTTCGCCCAGCTGCAGGCGTTCGTGGCCAAGTACATGCCGGTGCTGGCGGAGAAGATCGAGCTGTACAGCGGTGATCGTCCGATCTTCGACATGTTCGGGGTCGAGGACGAGATCGGCCGTGCGCTGGACAAGCAGGTGCCGCTGAAATCCGGTGGCTACCTGGTGATCGACCAGACCGAGGCGATGACCACCATCGACGTCAACACCGGCTCGTTCCTCGGCCAGCGCAACCTGGAAGAGACGGTGTTCCGCACCAACCTGGAGGCCGCGCAGGCGGTGGCCAGGCAGCTGCGCCTGCGCAACCTGGGCGGCATCATCATCATCGACTTCATCGACATGGATGACGCCGAGCATCGCCGCCAGGTGCTGCGCACGCTGGAAAAGGCGCTGGCCCGTGACCATGCCAAGACCACGGTGTACGACTTCTCGCCGCTGGGCCTGGTGGAGATGACACGCAAGCGCACGGTGGAAAGCCTGGAGCGCCAGCTGTCGGAAACCTGCCCGCAGTGCAGTGGCCGCGGCACCATCAAGACCACCGAAACGGTGACCTACGAGATCTTCCGCGAGATCACCCGCGCGGTGCGCCAGTTCGATGCCGCGCGCCTGCTGGTGATCGCGTCCAGCAAGGTGGTGGCGCGGATCACCGATGAGGAATCCACGGCCGTGGCCGAGCTGGAAGAGTTCCTCGGCAAGAGCATCCGCTTCCAGGCGGACGAGCAGTACCTGCAGGAGCAGTTCGATGTTGTTCTGCTCTGATCCAGGCCGACTGTCTGCCTTCGGTGGCCGATGAGCGCGCCGCCGCGCCTGCGACTGCGAAGGATCCGCCGTCATTTCATCGCCGCATGCGCGGTTGGCCTGGTCGGGCTTGCCCTGCTGGTCGGCACCCTCAGCCAGCTGTTGCCGCTGGCTGAGCGCCATCCGGACCGGATCGCGGCCTGGCTGAGCACGCGCGCCGGGCAACCGGTGCGCTTCGAACGCCTGGACACCGCCTGGACCCGACGTGGTCCACTGCTGCAGTTGAAGGGCCTGCGCATCGGCGCGGGCCAGGGCCTGGCCATCGGCGATGCCGAGGTGCTGGTGTCGATGTACAGCGGCCTGTTGCCGGGCCGCTCGCTGACCGAACTGCGCCTGCGCGGCCTGGCGCTGGACCTGCAGCAGGCGGCCGATGGCCGCTGGTCGGTGCGCGGCCTGCCGCAGTCCCGCGCTGGCGGCGATCCGCTGGATGCGTTGCGCCGGCTGGGCGAACTGCAGGTGATTGGTGGCCGCCTCGGCGTGCATGCGCCAGCACTGGGTGTCGACGCCACCCTGCCACGTATCGACCTGCGCCTCCGCGTGGATGGCGACCGCCTGCGGGTGGGCGTGCGTGCCTGGGCACAGACCGACGCCTTGCCGCTGACGGCGGTGCTGGACCTGGATCGCCAGCGCGGCAACGGCGAGGCCTGGGTAGGCGCCGATCCGATCGATTTCCGTTCCTGGGCGCCGTTGCTGGCGGCCGGCGGCATGCGCCTGCGCGAGGGCAAGGGCGAGCTCAACCTGTGGCTGACCCTGCGTGATTTCGCCCCGGTGGCGCTGACCACCGATTCGGACCTGCGTGATCTGCGTGTCGAAGGCGCGCCGATGCCTGGCGTGGCGCGCCCGGAGATTCAATTGCAACGGCTGCAGGCGCGCCTGCGTTGGCAGCGGACGGCAGAAGGCTGGGCGCTGCAGGTGCCGCGCCTCCGCCTGCAGGCCGATGGCAGCCAGCAGCAGCTGGACGGGCTGCAACTGCGGGTGGGCAAGCAGATGCAGGTGCAGGCCGCAGCAGCGCAGGCGGGTACCGCGTTGCGCGCGCTGGCGCTCAGCGACCGCCTGGACGCGGGCCTGCGGCATTGGCTGTACCTGGCCAAGCCGCAGCTGGACGTGGCGCAGCTGCAGTTGCGCGGCCAGCAGGATGGCCCGTTGTGGGTGCAGGGCGAACTGCAGTCGCTGGGCTTTGCCAGTGTTGGCAACTCGCCGGGCCTGCGCGGCCTGGGCGGCCGCTTCGAGGGCGATGCCAACGGCTTCAGCCTGCAGCTGCAGCCCCAGCGCCAGCTGCAGTTCGATTGGCCAACCGGTTTCGGCGTGCGTCACGACCTGCACCTGGCCGGGCAGATCGTCGGTTGGCGCGACGAGGCCGGTGGCTGGCGCATCGGCACCCCGGCGATGCGTGTGGAAGGCACCGACTACGCTGCCGACGTGCGCGGTGGTCTCTGGTTCCAGGGCGATGGCACCCGGCCGTGGATGCAGCTGGCGGCCAAGCTGGACGACGTACCGATGACCGCGGCCAAGCGTTTCTGGATCCATTCCAGAATGAGCAAGGGCGCCACCGACTGGCTGGACATGGCTTTGGCCGGCGGCCAGGTGCGCAACGGCATCGGCCTGGTCAGTGGTGACCTGGACGACTGGCCTTTCGACAACAACGATGGCCGCTTCGAGGCCACCGGCCACATCAGCAACGGTGACATCCGCTTCCAGCACGATTGGCCGTTGATGGGCCAGGTCGATGCCGATGTCGCCTTCATCGGCCCTGGCTTCCACATGCAGGGGAGCGGCGATCTGGCCGGCGTGGCAGTACAGACATTCGAAGCCGGCATCCAGGATTTCGGCCAGCAGCCACTGTACGTGCGCGCCGACAGCCAGGGCGACGCCGGCAAGTTGCTGGCGATGCTGCGGCAGAGCCCGCTGCACAAGGAATACGGCGACACCCTGGACAACCTCGCGGCAAGCGGGCCGGCCAACGTGCATTTCGACCTGTTGCAGCCCCTGCATCATGACCAGGGCGGCGGCCACCTGCAGGGCACGGTGGACCTGGCCGGGCTGAAGCTGGTCGACAAGCGCTTCCAGCTGGAATTCGACAACATGCGCGGGCAGGCCCGCTACAGCAACGCCGGCTTCGCCGCCGAGGAACTGGCCGTGCGCCACCTAGGCCAGGACGGCCGGCTGAGCCTGCGCGCCGGTGGATTCGTGCGTGACCCCAAGCTGGCCTTCGAATCGGAACTGGCCGCCACGCTCGATGCGGGCGTGCTGATCGACCGCGCACCGGAAATGGCCTGGCTGAAGCCCTACATCAACGGTACCTCGCCGTGGACCATCGCGGTGAACCTGCCGAAGGTCGCGCCGGGTGCACCAGCGCCGCCCAGCGAGCTGCGCCTGCGCTCGGATCTGCTGGGCACCCGCCTGGATCTGCCGGCACCGCTGCAGAAGCCGGCCAACGAATCGCTGCCGACCACCGTGGCCGCACAGCTGCCGATGGGCGCCGGCCGCATCGACGTGGCGTTCGGCCAGCGTCTGGCGCTGGCCGCGCGCAGCCACAACAACCAGACCGGCGTTCAGGTCACCCTGGGCAGCGACCACGTTGACCGCGAACCACCGCCCAGCGGGCTGACCATCAATGGCCGCAGCCCGACCCTGGATGCGCTGGAATGGATCGGCCTGGCCCGTGGCGCCGGTGGCGATGGCGACCCGATGCCGCTGCGCGCCGTGGACGTGCAGGTCGGCCAGCTGATGCTGATCGGCGGCGTGTTCGAGCAGACCCGCCTGCAGCTGCATCCTGGCCCGCAGGCGCTGGACGTGCGCCTTGATGGCCCCTCGCTGGCCGGCAAGTTGAATGTGCCCAACGCCGATGGCGGCACCATCAGCGGCCAGCTCGAGCGCGTGTACTGGCAATCGCTGCCGACCCTTCCCGGAGCCACGGCGGCACCGGCGCGGGTGCAGGCCGGTGCCGACGACATGGACCCGGCCAAGCTGCCGCCGTTCGCATTGGACATCGCCGACCTGAAGTTCGGCAAGGTCGTGCTGGGCCAGGCCGTGCTGCGTACGCGGCCGATCGCCAATGGCCTGAGCGTGGAACAACTGCAGTTCCGCGCCCCCAGCCAGGAGATCGACATCCGTGGCCGTTGGCTTGGCAAGGGTGGCGGTTCGCGAACCGCGCTTGATGCGCAGGTGCGCAGTGAAGACCTGGGCGGGTTGCTGCAGAACCTCGACTACGGCGGCCAGCTGCGCGGCGGCTCCGGCCACGCCCAGCTGCAGGCCTCATGGCCCGGCGGTCCGTCGGACTTCCAGCTTGGCAACCTGCAGGGCCAGCTCGATGTGAATGCCCGCAATGGCCAGCTGCTGGAGCTGGAGCCGGGTGCCGGCCGCGTGCTGGGCCTGCTCAGCGTCGCCCAGCTGCCGCGGCGGCTGATGTTCGACTTCCGCGACTTCTTCTCCAAGGGCTTTGCGTTCAACCAGGTCGAGGGCAGCGTGCAGTTCGGCGAGGGCATGGCCCGTACCGACAAGGTGTTGATCGAAGGGCCGGCAGCGAACATCACCATCCGTGGCCAGGCCGACCTGCGGAAACAGCAGTTCGACCAGACCATCGACGTCAACCCGCGCGCCGGCAACCTGCTGACCGTGGTCGGCGCGGTGGCCGGCGGCCCGGTGGGCGCAGCGCTGGGAGCAGCCACCAATGCGGTATTGTCCAAGCCATTGGGCGAGATCGGTGCCCGCACCTACAAGGTGACCGGCCCCTGGAAGGAGCCCAAGGTGGAGGTGATCGAGCGCAGCCGCGAACGTGCGCCAGTACCCGCACCGCCGCCGCGCCTGCCGCCGTTGCCGGCCGTGCCGCCGACCGTCACCGAACCACCGCCACCGCGCTGAGCGCGGCCCCCGTTTCCCCAGGGCGGCCTTGCCTGACCGCCTTCACACCCCCAGATCGAGACCATGACTGACAACGCCCTGACGCTTGCCCAAGATCGCCTGTTGCGCCCCGGTGGCCTGGATACCGCTGGCCTGGAGCGCACCTTCGGCCAACTGCTCGGCCCCGGTGTCGACTTCGGCGACCTGTACTTCCAGCATGCCCGGCGCGAAAGCTGGAGCGTGGAAGATGGCATCGTCAAGGACGGCGCCCATTCCATCGAGCAGGGCGTGGGCGTGCGCGCGATTGCCGGCGAGAAGACCGGCTTTGCCTATTCCGATGACATCCATGCCGGTGCATTGCTGACCGCAGCGCAGTCGGCACGTGCGATCTCGCGCGAAGGCGGCGCACAGACCGGACGCTCGCTGCTGCGCGGCGATGCGCGCGTGCTGTATCCGGCGCTGGACCCGATCGACGGCATCGGCAACGAAGCCAAGGTCGAGGTGCTCAAGCGCCTGGACGGCTACCTGCGCGCGGCCGACCCGCGCGTGAAGCAGGTGATGGTCAGCCTGTCCGGTGGCGTCGATACCGTGCTGGTTGCCCGCACCGATGGTGTGCTGGGCGCCGACGTGCGCCCGCTGGTGCGGTTGAACGTGCAGGTGATCGTCGAGCAGAACGGCCGCCGTGAGTCGGGTTATGCCGGCGGCGGCGGTCGCTATGGCTATGAAGCGCTGTTTGCCGATGGCCGCCCGGAAGCCTTTGCGCGCGAGGCGCTGCGGCAGGCCCTGGTGAACCTGGAAGCGGTGCCGGCGCCGGCCGGGGTGATGCCGGTGGTGCTGGGCCCGGGCTGGCCGGGCGTACTGCTGCACGAGGCGGTCGGCCATGGCCTGGAAGGTGACTTCAACCGCAAGGGCACCAGTGTCTACGCCGGCAGGATCGGCGAGCGCGTGGCTGCCCCGGGCGTGACCATCGTCGACGACGGCACCCTGGACGGACGCCGTGGTTCACTCAACATCGACGACGAAGGCCACCCGACCCAGTGCACCACGCTGATCGAGGACGGCATCCTGGTCGGCTACATGCAGGACAGCCTCAACGCGCGGCTGATGGGCGTGGCGCCGACCGGCAACGGCCGTCGCGAATCGTTCGCGCACATGACCATGCCGCGCATGACCAACACCTACATGCGCGCCGGCCAGCATGACCCGCAGGAAATGATCCGTTCGGTGAAGAAGGGCCTGTACGCGGTCAATTTCGGCGGCGGCCAGGTCGACATCACCAGCGGCAAGTACGTGTTCTCGGCCACCGAGGCCTACCTGATCGAGGACGGCCGGATCACCGCGCCAGTGAAGGGCGCGACCCTGATCGGCAATGGCCCGGAAACCATGCAGAAGGTGCGCATGGTCGGCAACGACCTGGCCCTGGACGAGGGCGTGGGCATCTGTGGCAAGGACGGGCAGAGTGTGCCGGTCGGTGTCGGCCAGCCGTCGCTGCTGATCGAGGGCATCACCGTCGGCGGTACCCAGGCCTGAGCACGGCGATGGCCACAGCCACCGCCATGCCCGACGGGGACTCAGTCCTCGTCGGCGTCGTCGACCGGTTCGTCTGCCTCGACGTCCTCACCGGACGCCTTCAGGCCGAGCGCGGCCGGCAGCATCAGCGCGCGCAGCACCTGGAAGATCTCGCGGTAGGCGCGCGGCGGCTTGTTCTTGGCCTTTTCGGCCTGGGCGTTGCGCACCAGCGTGCGCAGCTGCTGGCGGTCGGCCTGCGGATGGTCATCCAGCAGCGCGGCCAGCGCCTTGTCGCCTTCATTCATGAGGCGTTCGCGCCAGTCTTCGACACGGTGCATCATCGCCACTTCGCGGCGCCCGGTTTCGCTGTTGGCATCCAGCGCATCGCGGATCGCGTCCAGCGCGGCATCGTCCTCGCGGCGCATGTGCTTGGCCAGGAACGCCAGCTGCCGCTTGTGCGCGATATGGGCGGTGATGCGCTTGCACTCGGCAATGTGTGGCAGCAGGTCCTCCGGGATCGGCAGGCGCGCCAGCTGGGCCGGGGTCAGCGACACCAGCTTCTCGCCCAGGGCCAGGACGTCGAGCGCATCGCGCCGGTTCTGGCTGCGGCTCTTGTCGTGGAATTCACCGGTTTCTTCGTCGCGTCCGCGCATCGTCCATACCTGATTTCAAAAAAAGTCGCCCGGCGTGATGCCGGGCCCAACCCGCACAGGATAAAGCATTGAACGTGATCGCCCCTGAAGTCGCCGTCGGCGACGACAGCCCGGCCCGGCTGGAACGGCTGGCCGACATCTCCCAGCAGCTGCTGCAGCGTGCCCGCGCGCTGGGTGCCAGCCAGGCCGAGGTCAGCTGCAGCGAAGACCGTGGGTTGGAGGTCAATGTCCGTCTCGGCGAGGTCGAGACCGTGCAGTCCACCCGTGACCGCGGCATTGCCGTGACCGTCTACTTCGGCCAGCGCAAGGGCAGTGCCAGCACCGCCGACCTGCATGAGGCCAGCCTGCTGGCCACCGTCGAGCAGGCCTGCGCGATCGCCCGCCATACCGAGGACGATCCGGCCGCCGGCCTGGCGGAGGCCGAGCTGATGGCCCGCGACTTCCCCGAACTGGATGGCTGGCACCCCTGGGAGCTGCAGGCCGACGAGGCGGTGGACCTGGCGCTGGCCTGCGAGGCGGCGGGCCGCCAAGCCGATGCGCAGATCCGCAATTCCGATGGCGCCTCGGTATCGAGCATGCAGAGCGTGTCGGTCTACGCCAATTCGCATGGGTTCATCGGCCGCGAGCGCGGAACCCATCATTCGATCGGCTGTGCGCTGATCGCCGGCACCGGCGATGGCATGCAGCGCGACGGCTGGTACACCGGCGCACTGGCCCGCGAGGATCTGGAAGATCCGGCCAGCGTCGGTCGCCGCGCCGCAGAGCGCACGATCGCCCGCCTGCAGCCGCGTTCGCTGCCGACCGGCAGCATGCCGGTGCTGTACGCGCCGGAAGTGGCGCGCAGCCTGGTGGGTCACCTGCTGTCGGCAGTCTCCGGCGGCGCGCTGTACCGCCAGGCGAGCTTCCTGCTGGACAGCGTCGACCAGCAGCTGTTCCCCGACTGGATGCAGATCGAGGAGCTGCCGCACCTGCGCCGTGGCTTGCGCTCGGCCGCCTTCGACGGCGACGGCGTGGCCACCCGTGCCTCGGCCCTGGTGCGTGACGGCGTGCTGCAGCGTTACGTGCTGGGCAGCTATTCGGCGCGCAAGCTGGGCCTGCAGACCACCGCCAATGCCGGCGGCGTGCACAACCTGCAGCTGGCGGCCAATGCCGGTTCGCTGCAGGACATCGCCGCGCAGATGGGCAACGGCCTGCTGGTGACCGAGCTGATGGGGCAGGGGGTGAACGGGGTGACCGGCGACTACTCGCGCGGCGCCGGCGGCTTCCGCGTGGAGAACGGCCAGATCCAGTATCCGGTGGATGGCATCACCATCGCCGGCAACCTGCGGGACATGTTCATGGCCATCGAGGCGGTCGGCAGCGATGTCGATCCGCGCTCGCATATCCGCACCGGCTCGATCCTGGTGGGACGGATGACGATCGCCGGCAATGATTGATGCCATTGATGGCGTAAGCTAGGCCCGCCTGACGCGACCGGCTTGCCGCCGGTCGGTCAAGACCACCCAATAAAAAAGGAGTTTTGTCGTGAGCGAATTCGAGAACGTCCCGGCGGCGAGCAGCGTACCCGCTGACCAGCGCACCATGGCCCTGGTGGCGCACCTGCTGGGCATCTTCACCGGTTTCATTGGTGCCCTGGTCATCTGGCTGATCAACAAGGATGACGCCAGCAAGGCCTTCGTCACCGACCAGGCCAAGGAAGCGCTGAACTTCCAGATCACCGTCGCCATCGCGATGTTCGTCTGCATCATCCTGACCTTCGTGGTCATCGGTGTGTTCCTGGCGCCGATCGTCGGCCTGCTCAGCCTGGTCTTCAGCATCATCGCTGCGGTGAAGGCGAACAATGGTGAAGCCTACCGTTACCCGTTCGCACTGCGCCTGATCAAGTAAGCGGCAACGATCAACGACGCAAAAAGAAACGCCCGGCAATGCCGGGCGTTTCCGTGTATGGCGCGTAGGGTAGCGCCGGGCCATGCCCGGCGAACGCGCAGCGCGGCAGATCCATGCCTGCAGTCAGTGATCGCGTTCCACGGCCAGCGTGGCCAGCGCGCGCAGCGCATCGGCTTCTTCGTGATAGCCCGCCAGTGCCTGCCGCATGCGCGCGGAAAGTTCGCGCAGCTGCGCCTTGGCACCGTCCATGCCCAGCAGGGCAGGGAAGGTGCTCTTGTCCTGGGCCTGGTCCTTGCCGGCGGTCTTGCCCAGCTGTTCGGAGCTGGCTTCGACATCGAGGATGTCATCGCGGACCTGGAAGGCCAGGCCGAGCGCATCGGCGAAACCGTCGAGCTGGGCCAGCACGGGTTCGGGTGCATCACCGCACAACGCGCCCATGCGCACCGCAGCACGGATCAGCGCACCGGTCTTCAGCGCATGCATGCGGGTGAGGGCTGCCAGCGACTGCTGCTGGCCGGTGGCATCGATGTCCAGCGCCTGGCCGCCGCACATGCCGGCCGCGCCGGAGGCATGGGCCAAGGTCTGCAGGCACGCCACGCGCAATGCCGCCGGCAGCGGTGCATCGGCCAGCAGGCCGAACGCACGGGTCTGCAGGGCGTCGCCGGCGAGGATCGCGGTGGCTTCGTCGAAGGCGATGTGGGTGGTGGGCTTGCCACGGCGCAGGGCATCGTCGTCCATCGCCGGCAGGTCGTCGTGCACCAGCGAGTAGGCGTGGATCAGTTCCACCGCCATCGCCGCGGCATCAAGCCTGTCCAGGGGCGCGCCGAACACCTGGCCGGCGGCATAGACCAGCAAGGGGCGCATGCGCTTGCCGCCACCGAGCACGGAATGGCGCATCGCCTGGTGCAGGCGTTGCGGGGCTTCGGCCGGTGAGGGCAGAGCGGCGTCGAGCTGGCTTTCGATACGGTCGCGCCAGCGCGCGAACAACGCCTCAGCCGTCATGGCTGGGCGGATCGAAGGGTTCGGCGGTTTCGGGCTGGGCCGGATCGCTGAGCAGGCGCACGCGCAGTTCGGCCTGCTCCAGCGCCTGCTGGCACTGGCGGTACAGACCAACACCACGTTCGTAAGCACTGAGCGAGGCTTCCAGGCTCAGCTCGCCGGTTTCCATCTGCTCCACCAGCTGTTCCAGCGATTCAAGCGACTGCTCGAACTGGGCGACCGGGGAGGCGTTTTCGGGGGACTTCTTGGCCATGCGACAAGTGTGGACGGCGCGCGCGCAAGGGTCAATTCACCAGCCGCCCGGATGCCACTGCAACTGCGCATTGCGTGCCTGCAGCCAGGCCTGCAGCGGTGCGGCAATGACTACATCGGCGGCCGCCAGCAGCTGCCCCTGGTCGAACAGCAGGGGCAGCTGTGCGCGTCGCCAGGGCGCCAGGTGCTCGCGCTGCAGGCAATCCTTCAACGCGGATGAATGCGTACGGCCGGCCAGCACGATGCGCTCGCCGCCCTGGCGGGCACGCAGGTCCAGCGGTTGTTCGAAGCGGTCCGTGCCGAGCAGGCGCAGCTGGCCGCCGTCGGGCAGCTGCAGCGGCGCGCGGCCGTCCCATGCCGCGTGCCAGTCCTTCGGCAGGACCGGCAGCGCTGCCGGCAGCAGGTAGGCGTGCTGGCGCCACTGGCGGATGGCGTGCTGCTGCCAACGCACCTGCGACTGCCGATCGGCGCCTGCGGCCATCAATTCGTTCTGTACTTGCCGCAGCACATGCGCCGGCAACGGGGCTGCGCCATGGCGGCGCACCCACGCACGCAGCACGCGCGCAGCACGCTCCGGTGCAACCTGGCGCAGCAGCTCCAGCGACAGCACCCGGGGTGCCACTTCCAGGTGAGCGAGCAGTTCGGCGTCTTCTTCATCGAGCAATGCACGGGTCTGCGCGCAATGCGCGGCGCTGCCGGCCAATGCGGCAGTGGCATGCGGCCAGCGCTGGCGCAGCAGTGGCAGTACCCGCAGGCGCAGGAAATTGCGGTCGGCGTGGTCTTCGCCATTGCTGGGATCTTCGATCCACTGCAGGCCGTGTGTCGTCGCGTAAGCCTGCAGCGCGCTGCGCGGCACATCGAGCAGTGGCCGCCACAGCCGATGGCCATCGAGGCGGCTGTCAGCGGTCATCGCCGCCAACCCATCGATGCCCGAACCGCGCAACGCACGCAGCAGGAAGGTCTCGGCCTGGTCGTCCTGGTGCTGGGCCAGCGCCAGGGTTTCCCCGGCCTGCAGCTCGGCGCTGAATGCAGCGCGACGTGCCAGCCGGGCGGCCCCTTCGATGCCATGGCCGTCATCACGGCTGACCTGCACGTGGTGCACGGCCAGTTCGATGCCCAGCACCGCGCATTGCTGCTGGCAGTGCTGCACCCAGTCATCGGCCGCCGGTTGCAGGCCATGGTGTACGTGCGTCGCACGCAGCGGCGTGCCGGCGGCCTGTGCCGATCGCCACAGCCAGTGCAGCAGCACGGTGGAATCCAGGCCGCCGCTGTAGCCGACCAGCAGCGGTGCATCAAGCGGAACGAGGGCGGGGAAGGCAGTCACGGCGGCAAGTATAGGGTGGGTGGGTGAGTCGGCAGGGCTGCGCCCTGCACCTGCCAGATCAAATGCAACAGCCGAAGCAACTGCAACAGCGGGCATACCGTGGGATGGCGGGGTGGGTCCGGTTGCGGGGGACGCTGCAAGTACGTCCATGTAAGCTCGGTCGCGCCATCCATGGCGCTCACGCCCCCGCAACCGGACCCACCCCGCCTTCGACAGATGGCCGGTAGCCAGTAGATCCACGCCATGCGTGGATGAAATCTGTCAGATATCGAATGAAATTCTGGGCCATTCCCGTGTCGACCAAGGTCGACACCCACCAAAGGCAGGCCATGCCGTTCCGACAGAGCGCAGGAAACTGTCGAAGGTGGGGCGGTGTCGGATTGTGGGGTGTCCGCGGCATGGGCCCGAGGTATACCTCGGGCGGGTTGGGCAGGACGCCCAACCCCGGTCTTGCCGTGTGCGCAGGACAGCGCACACGAGCAAGCCGCGGCCAAGCCCCCAGGAGTGAGGGCGCTTTGCTTGCGAAGCACTGCTTCGCAAGCGCCCGAACGCACAGCCGCCAGCGGCTGGGCCGGACCGCGGAGCGGGGTTCACGGCGTCCCCGCAATCCGACACCGCCCCGCCATCCCACGGAATGCCGCTGTTGCTGTTGCTTCGGCCGTTGCTGTTGCTTCGGCAGGTGCAGGGCGCAGCCCTGCTGAAAAACCCTTACTTCACTCGACGACCGGAACGATCGATGCGGAACCACTCGCCGCCTTCCATCGGCGTATGCCCGTCGCCATCGGGCGTGCCGCGGCGGCAGCCGTTGCAGACCTCGGCCACGCCATCCTGGAACGGCCAGGCAAAATCGAACGTGGCCGCAATCACCTGCTCGAAGGCAGCGTTGAAATAACCCACGCGATCGCCGATGCGGCCGCGGAACAGGCCTTCCTGCAGGGGGTCTGCGCCGTTGTCCCAGGCGATCACCGCCTGGCTGCGGCCGCGACGGTCGACGTAGTGGAAGCCATCGGCGGTCTGTACCAGCGCCAGGCCATCGCCGTCGTAGGGGAGATCTTGCAGGGTCTCCGCGCTGATCTGCGGCTTGTCATCGACGACCTCGCAGCCGGGCAGCATCCACAACCCGTGCTCTTCGGTCATGACCTTGCAGGCCGGGCCCTGCGCCGACGCCCAGGGGCTGGCCAGCACGCCCAGCAGGGCCAGCAGGGCCAGCCAGCGCGCACGGCGGAGGCTGCCCAGCGCAGAGCGTGCCGGCCGCGCCATCACTTGGCCTCGGCCTTGCGTTCGAATGTGGCCGGTGCTGGCAGTTCCACCGGCACGCCCTTGTCATCGCAGGTGCCGGCCTGGCACAGGCGATCGCGCAGGGCCGGGGTGGCCTGCACGATCATGTGGTAGATCGCGTTCTGCTCCAGGGTGCCGCGGATCGCCTTGCTGCCCGGGCCGCGTGCCCAGATGCCGACGTCCTCGCCACCATGCGATTCGGACTTCATCGGTACCAGCGCTTCCTGCATGTAGTCGGGATGCTCGGTATCGACGTCGTGCAGGTTCGGGCGGCCGTTGGCCGGCTCGAAGCTGCTGGGGTTGTGCGGGTAGCGCTTCGGACCGGCCGGTTGCTGGTTGCTGGTGCCGGTGTGGCCGGGGCCGTTGGCGTAGCTCAGGGTGGTGTACGGCTGGCCGTTGCCATCCAGCGCGTAGTCGAGCTTGCCGGCGCCATCTTCGCCACCCTTGTCCTTCACCTTGCCCAGGATCGGATTGCCGCGGGCGGGGTAGCCGACGAAATTCAGGGTGTGCGAATGATCGGCAGTGACGATGATCAGGGTGTCATCGGCCGAGGTCAGCTCGTTGGCCACGCGCACCGCGTCGGACAGGGCCACGGTTTCGGTCAGCGCACGGTACGCGTTGCCGCTGTGGTTGGCGTGGTCGATGCGCGCGCCTTCGATCATCAGCACGTAGCCTTCCTGATGGCGCGACAGGTTCTTGATCGCCGCAGCGGTCAGCTCGGCCAGGCTCGGCTCACCGGCCGGGTCCTGCGGGCGTTCGTACTCGTAGCGCATGTGGTCGGGCTCGAACAGGCCGAGGATCGCCGGAGCGTTGGCGGCGGCCTGCAGCTGCTTGCTGTTCCAGACGTAGGCGCCCTGCGGGTGCGCCTGCTGCCATTCCTGCACCAGGCTGCGGCCGTCCAGGCGCTGGCCGACCTTGTCGTCGTACTCGGGGTCGCGCTCTTCCACGGTGGTGAACTCACCGCGACCACCGCCCAGGGCGACCAGCGGGCCGCGGCCGTAACGCGAGGTCGACAGCAACTGCTGCGCGATGTCCTTGCAACCGGCGGCCTTGGCCGCCTCGGTCAGGTCGGTGTCGTTTTCCCAGTTGCGCTCAGGCGAGTGCGCATAGGTCGCGGCCGGCGTGGCGTGGGTCAGGCGCGCAGTGGAGACCACGCCAGTGGCCAGGCCGGCGCTGTCGGCCAGCTGCAGCCAGGTCAGCAGGCCCTTGGACAGGCTGTCGGCGCAGTCGGTGCGGCTGCCGGCACTGACGCCGATCGCACCCATGTGGGTCTTCACGCCGGTGGTGATGGCGGTCATGGTGCCGGCCGAATCCGGGGTCTGCGAATCGGTGTTGTAGGTCTTGCTGAACGCGGTGGCGGGGAAGCGTTCCCACGACAGCAGGTTCTCTTCGCCCGAGCCGCCCTTCTGCTGGCCTTCGTAGATGCGCGAGGCGGCGACGGTGGTCAGGCTCATGCCGTCACCGAGGAACAGGATGACGTTTTTGGCCTTGCCAGCCATCGCGCCGTTCGCCGCTGCCTGCGCAGCGCCGCTGCGGTACCACCACTGCGGGGTTTCACCGGCCGGGTGGGCGACGGGGGCAACGGTGACCTTCAGGCCGGTCGGGGCGGACGCTGGAGCGGTGCTGGCGCAGGCGCCGAGCAGCAGGGTCGTGGCGCAGGCGGCCAACAGGGAGACGGAACGGCGCATGGACGCTGGGATCTCACAAAGTGTAACGGGACGTTCATTATGCCCGGCCTCGCAAGGCACGCCGATGACACACTGATTTGCCATGCGGGCGGTCGTTCTGCGGGCCGCCTTGGGCTATCGTGCCAGCATCCCTTCCTACCCCCTTGGATTGCCTATGAAGCTGGTCTCTGCCTGGCTGCGGATTCCATTCTGGCAGCGCGTGGTCGGTGGCTTCGTGCTCGGTGCGCTGGCCGGCTGGGCGCTTGGCCCGGCTGCTGAAACTTGGTTCGGCCCGCTCGGCGAGCTGTACGTCACGCTGATCAAGATGATCGCGGTGCCGCTGGTGTTCTTCGCGGTCATCAACGCGATCTCTTCACTGCACGGCCAGAAATCGGTCGCCGCGCTCAGCGGGCGCACGTTCCTGTGGTTCGTGATCACTGCCGCGCTGGCGGTATGCGTGGGCCTGGGCGTGGGTACCGTGCTGCAGCCCGGCGCCGGTGGACTGCAGCTGTCGATGGCCAGCAACTATGTGCCGCGCGAAGTGCCCAGCGTGGTGCAGGTGCTGCTGGATGTGGTGCCATCCAACGTGTTCTACGCGCTGTCCGGTATCGGCACCAAGGTCAACGCCGCCGGCGAGACCGTGCTGGCCGCGGGCCGTGGTTCGATCCTGCCGGTGATCTTCTTCGCTGGCCTGGTCGGCTTTGCCATCGTCAAGCTTGGCGAGAAGGTGACCGAGGCGCGCAAGCTGGTCGGGCAGATGAGCGACATCATGATCCAGGTGACCCGCTTCGTGCTGGAAGTCACCCCGATCGGCACCTTCGGCCTGATTGCCGGCCTGGTCGGCAGCTACGGCTTCGAGAAGCTGCTGCCGCTGGGCCACTTCGTGCTGGCCCTGTACGTGGCCTGCGCGCTGCACATCGTGGTGGTGTACAGCGCGCTGCTGCTGGCGCATGGCCTGAACCCGCTGAAGTTCTTCCGTGGCGCGGCGCCGGGCATGCAGGTGGCCTTCGTCAGTTCCTCCAGCTTCGCGGCGATGCCGGTCGCGCTGCGCTCGATCACCCATAACCTGGGCGTGAACAAGGACTACGGTTCGTTCGCGGTGCCGCTGGGCGCGAGCATCAAGATGGACGGCTGCGGTGCGATCTATCCGGCGCTGTGCGCGGTGTTCATCGCCCAGTACAGCGGTGTGCCGCTGACGCCGGAGCAATACGTGGTGGTGCTGATCGCTTCGGTGCTGGGCAGCTTCGGTACCGCCGGCGTGCCGGGTACGGCGGTGATCATGGCAACGGTGGTGCTGAGTGCGGCCAACCTGCCGCTGGAAACCATCGGTTACCTGTATGCGATCGACCGCATCCTGGACATGATGCGCACGATGACCAACGTGACCGGACAGATGCTGGTGCCGGTGCTGGTGGCCAAGGAAACCGGCCTGCTCGACCAGACGGTGTACGACAACCCGTCCACCAACGTCGGCATCGATGATCCCGACCCGAGTCCGCCGCGCGCCTGAAGCGGCACTGCAACGCGCTGTATCAGTACCTGTAACACTACTGATACAGCCCCGATGGCGCCTTGCGCAGTGGTGTTTCCTGCGCGTTAAGGCGAACGGAATCCGAACGAAGTTGTAACACTGTGGCGTCACGCCGCCGCGGTGTTACCCGTCAAACCCCCGCTGCGACGGACTTCCGGTGTTGGCACGAAAGCTGCTCTCTCCCTGCGCATATGCAACGGGAGAGCGGCATGGACGGCAGCACCACCCTTTTCACTGTTTCTGGCCGGCGGCTTGCGCTGCTGCTGATGCTGGCCGTTCCGCTGGCGGCTGCGGCCTCGGGTGCCCGTCAAGGGGTGAAGGCGCAGCCGGGTGAGATCGTCCTGCTGCGCGACGTGTCTACGCGCCCGGCCTACCGCATGGCGCCGCCCGGCGTGGCGTTGATCGCCGATCCGAAACCGCAGCATGAGATCGCCGCCGCACTCGGCAGCAGCGGCGCTGCCAGCGGCATGGATGAACTCAGCGATGACGACTACGCCGGCCTCGGCGCTGGCCAGACCGGCAGCGTGCGCGCGCACGGCGTCACCACTGTCGAGCGGGTGACGCAGCAGGCCCTGGGCGGAACCCTTGGACGCTCGGGCGAGGGGATGATGAGCGGCAGCAGCCTCAGCGGTGCGATGAGCGGCCCGCTGGGGGCGGTCGGCAATACCACGCGCGGCATCGGCGATACCGTGCGTGGCGCACTGTCGCAGTTCCCGTTGGGCGCTCCGGCGCAGGCGGGTGGCAAGTGAAGCGCGCAATGCTGCTGGCGGCCTGGCTGGCATTGCCCGCCACAGCGCTGGCCGACGACTACAGCGGGATGCTGGCCTACCTCGACGTGACCCGCATCGACGGTCGCGCGCTGGCCGGTGCCAGTGGTGCCATCGCCATCAACCAGGCGGCGGGCGATCTCAACATCCAGGCCAATCTGCATGGCATGGCCAGCGGCGACCGCGCCGACGTGGCCATCGCTGCGCGCCAGCAGCACAGCAACGACGTCGTGCTTTCGGCACCACTGGAAGCCAGCGCGCACATCGCCGGACAGGCATTGGCAGGCGCCAGCGGCATTGCATCGATCAACCAGGCCAGCGGCATCGCCAACACGACGCTCAACGTCGTCAGCGCGACGCTGGCCCGGCAAGGAATACGCGAGTCCGATGACACGGCGTTGGCCGCCTCGGACATCGCGTCAGCAGGGGGGCAGGGCGATACCGGTGACGGTGTTGCGGCGGGTATCCGCAGTGTCGGCGTTTCGTCGACGGCACTGCGGGGCTTCGACGGTGTCCTGCAACTCAATCAGATCGCGGGAGCGCGAAACGATACGGCCAATGTTCTGGGCCTGGTCGTGCAGGGCAACCCGTGAGTACCACCCACCCGAACCAATCACCTGATGAGAGAGAGGGCACCATGAAAGCGACTGTCAAAAAGACCGTACTCGCCATGGCAATTGCCACTGCCTCGACCGCTGCTGCGGCCAATGGCTGGGACAACCAGAATGCCAATGCGAACATCAACCACAACCATGTCGTGACCGAAACCCGCAACGACACGCACAACCATACCGACAACGAAGTCCGCAACTGGACCCGCACCAACACCACGGTACGCAACAACACCGACACCTCGAACGTGAGCCGTACCCGCACGGTGAACGTCAACGAGCAGGTGCAGAAGAACAGCAACATCCAGGCCGACGAGCGCAAGGAAAAGAACAACCACGGCGTCGACGTGAACCTGGAGAAGGATCTGCGGCTGAGCTCGGACATCAACTTCTCCGGCGATCCGACCATCACCGGTGACATCGACCTGGATTCGGCAGCCATCGCCGTGATCGACAACCGCCAGTCGATCAGCAACAACCTCACCGGCAACAGCCTGGTCACCAACAGTGCATCGATCGCTGATGATGTCGGTGCGGGTGCCTCCGGCAACCTCGGCTTCAACGTGGTGGCCGGCGACAACAACGCGCAGGACAATGCTGCGTCGCTGTCCGCTGCGGATGCTTCCTTCAGCTTCGGCATGGCCGACGCCGAGGTGTTCGTCAACCAGGCCGGCTTCGGCAACACCACCATGAACTCCGGCGTCACCAACGCCGCCGGCCTCGGTGGCAATGCCTTCGGCGGTGCCTCGGGCAACATCGGCGTGAACATCGCCTCGGGCAACAACAACGAGCAGAAGAACGCGCTCGCAGCCTCGGTGGCAACCAGTGCGATGGCACAGTCGAGCATCAGCTCCAACCAGGTGTCCACCGGCAACACCGTGTCCAACGCCGGCTTCGTGCAGTCCTACACCGATACGGTGCAGGTCGGCCTGAGCGGTCGCGTCGCAGGCGGTACCCTGGCCGTGGGTGCCGGTACCTATCGCGGCACCGGCAATGCCTACCAGATGGCCAACTACTACCTCGATTCGTGGAGTGGTGATCTGCCGCATCCGGGTGGCAATGCGACCGGGCACATCGATCTGGACAACGAGATCCAGAATGCAACGATGAACCCGAACCGGCCGGGAGTGGGTGGCCTGGGCTTCGATACGCGTGAAAGCGGCACCAGCCAGTTCGTCGAGCTGGGCGTGGCCGACCTGTATGCCAGCCTCAGTGGCACGGTCAGCACCACCCGCTGGGTGAACGTCAATGCGACCAACACCTCGGCACTGTCCGGCAGCGCGTTCTCCGGCGCGTCCGGCAACATCGGCGTGAACGTGGCATCGGGTACCGGCAACCTGCAGGCCAACAGCCTGGCATTGGCCGTGGCGCAGCCGAGCACCGGCGGTGGGACCGGCGGCGGCGAGTGATCCACGGTGTGACCGCTTTCGCAGCGAACCTGCGTTGAGCGCAACAAGCCCGGCCATCCGCCAATGGCCGGGTTCCCCCGGGGGCCCCTGTCCCTCCTCCCCCTTGGGGCAGGGGCTCCTTCCTTCTCGTGGAGAACGGCATGGCCGGTCATCGCTGGTGGTTGCGTCTGCTGCCCTGCCTGCTGCTGCTGACCAGCGCATGTGGCTGGGCAGGCGAGGTGGTGTTCAGCGGGGTGCTGCCCAATGGCGCGCTGCTGCAGCAGAAGGTGGAAAGCATGCAGGAGCGGCGTTATCGCAACCTGGTGCGGCAGCACACCGACTACAGCTGCGGGGCGGCCGCTCTGGCCACCATCCTGCGTTATGCCTACCACCTGGACACCACCGAGGCGACGGTGATCGAGGGAATGATGGGGGTATCGGATCCACAGCTGGTCAAGGAACGCGGTTTTTCACTGCTGGACATCAAACGCTATGTCGAATCGCTGGGCATGCGTGGACGCGGTTATCGCATCGATGAATCGCGCCTGCGCACGTTGCGGGTTCCTGGACTGGTGCTGATGGATGTACGCGGCTTCCGGCATTTCGTCGTGCTAAAGCAGGTGCGCGACGGGGTGGTGGAAGTGGCCGATCCGATCCTGGGCAACCGCAGCCTGTCACTGGCCGAGTTCAGTGCCGCCTGGCCGTCACGCGCCGTTTTCGTCGTGATCGGCAGCGACTTCGATCGCAATACGGTGCTGCTGCAACCCAGCGAACGGCCCAGTGCCCGCGCGTTGTATGCGCGGCAGGGACCGATCACCGACGCCGAACTGGTCGACTTCGGCTTCAGCCACGCCGACCTGTTCTGAAGGAGGCACGATCATGCAATGCCAACGTGTAGTACTCGCTCTGCTGCTGATGTTGCCGGTGTCGCCGTTGATGGCGGCAGACGGTGCACCGGGGCGAGGCCTGAAGGAAATACCCGATCCCGAACTGAACCTGATGCGCGGCCGCTACACCGTTGGCGGCAACAACGTGGCCTGGTTCGGGGTGACGATGATTTCGCAGTGGCAGGGCCCCAACGGTGCAGTGGTGCAGGGCGCGCTGACCCTGGGCATGGATTTCCGCAATGGCGGCACACCCAAGCTGAGCTTCCAGCCAAGCGTGCAGGTTACCGCCGCTGACGCACCGTTGCCGGCAACGGCAGGGCGCAGCATCGACAGTACCGGCCTGGCCAATGCCAGCGGACTGGTGCAGAGCGTGCAGGTGGCCGGCGATGGCAACACCGCACGCAACGTGACCACCCTGACCGTGCGTGACGGCGCGGTGCCGACCGCACTGGGCGATGACGGCAGCCGCATGGCACAGGCACAGCAGGGCGGGGCTACTGCCACCGCCATGCTCGATGGTAACCAGGCGCGCCTGCTGCTGCAGGTTGATGGGCAGAGCCTGGTACAGCAGTGGATCCGCAATGGCAGCGTGGGGCAGGGCATTGCCCTGGCCGGCGATGGACAGACCGCCAGCAACCGGCTGCAGCTGGAGCTGGTACGCAATACCGCGGCCAACAACCTGCCCTTGAGCCAGAACGTGGCCCAGGCGATCGGGATGAACCGCGGCATGGGCCCAGGCCAGTAACACGGCCTGGTCGGGGGGAACCGACGCACAACGCAGGTCACCGACATGCACACTCTCTACCGGCTTACTCCGCTGGCGCTGGCGGCGCTGGCGGCCACTGCCTTCGCCCAGCAGCCTGCGCCCAGTGATGGCGCCGACATGCAGGCATTGATCGCGCAACTGGAACAGCTCAAGGTCAATTACGCACAGGAGGTACGACGCCTGCGCGAACTGGACATGCAGGTGCAGGCGATGCAGGCGCGGCTGAGTGGTCGCGCAGGCCCCGGTGCGACGCCCGCTGCGCCGTTGGCGCCGGCTGCGGCATCCGCGGTACCGCCCAGCAGCGAAGGCTATGCCAGCAGCGCGGCCGAGGCACAGCAGGCCAAGCAGGAGGCCCGGCGCAGCGTGGATGACGTCAAGCAGCAGCAGGCGGCATTGTTCTCGCGCCGGTTCACCATCGAAAACGGCCTCACCTATGCGCGCTACGACCGCAAGCAGCTCACGCTCAACGGGTTCCTCGCCCTCGATGCGATCTTCCTTGGCAACATCGCGATCGAGAACGTCGAATCCGATTCGTTGACCTACAACCTGGCTGCGCGCTGGGGCGTCAGCCCCAACCTCACCTTGAACATGGACGTGCCGTACCTGGCACGGCGCACGGTCTACCAGAAAGGCGGTGCCGGCGGTGCTGCGGCGGCGATCGCGCAGGAAGAAACCAACGGCAGCGGCATCGGCGATGTCAGCCTGAGTGCCAATTACCGGCTGTTCTCCGAACGCGGCTGGCGCCCGGAGACGGTGCTGACCGGTGGCGTTACCGCACCAACGGGCCGCGCACCCTATGGGCTGGACTGGAAAGTAATCGAGCGCGATGACGATGACTACATCCGCTTCGCAGTGCCGCAGGAACAGCCGACCGGCAACGGCGTGTGGCAGGCCAACCTGGGCGTATCGATGGTGAAGACCGCCGATCCGGCGATCCTGTTCGCCAACGCCGGCTACATCCATTCGTTCCCGCGCGGTTTCAGCGATATCGACAGCAACCCGGATACGGTCAACCCCGGCGATGTGAAACTGGGCGGTTCGGTGTACTTCGGTGCCGGCGTGGCATTCGCGTTCAACGAGCGCACCAGCCTGAGCATTTCCTTCAGCGACAAGATCAGCACGCGCGCCTCGACCCGGTTCAAGGGCGGTGAATGGGTGAAGGTGATCGGCAGCGATGCCAATGCGGCCTCGCTCAATCTCGGCGTGACCTACGCGTTGAACCAGCACACCACGCTGGTGACGCTGCTGGGCATCGGCCTGACCCCGGATGCGCCGGACTTCACGCTGGCATTCAAGGTGCCGTACATGTTGTAAGCGCGGCAGCCCGGCATGGCGCGGCGCTGCATGGCCGCGCTTTGCCGGTGTCGGTGCATGCCCGGCCGCGCAGGGGCCTGCGTTGTCAGCGCTGCGCCGGCAGCTCCAGATGATGCTTGCGGCACAACCGGTATATCGTGACCCGCGAGATCTGCATGTGCCGCGCACACGCCGACACGTTGTAGCCATGCTGGCGCAGGGCCTGCAGCAGTACATCGCGCTCCACCTGGCCACGCGCATCCTGCAGCAGCGCGCGCCGCGCAGGGGCGTCCGGCTCTGCCAGGTCGAGGTCAGCGGCGTTGATCAGCTCGCCTTCGGCCACGATCGCTGCCCGCTGCACGCGGTTCAACAACTCACGTACGTTGCCGGGCCAGTCGAACCCGCGCATGGCCTGGCGTGCGCCGGGATCAAACCCGCGTGCGCGGCCGGGGTGGCGTTGGCGGAAGCCGCGCAGGAAGTGCTCGGCCAACAGCAGGACATCGCTGCCGCGTTCGCGTAGCGCGGGCATCGGCAAGCGCAGGACATTGAGGCGGTAGTAAAGGTCCCGACGGAAGTGGCCCTGGGCCACCGCCTGTTCCAGTTCGACGTGGGTGGCTGCCAGTACGCGCACGTCCACACGCAGCGGCTGGTTGCTGCCGACCCGTTCCAGCGTCCCCTCCTGCAGCACCCGCAGCAGGCTGGTCTGTGCGTCGGCGGGCAGGTCGCCGACTTCATCGAGGAACACGGTGCCGCCGTGGGCACTTTCAAACAGACCGATGCGGCGTTGGGCGGCACCGGTGAAGGCCCCACGCTCGTGGCCGAACAGTTCGGACTGCACCAGATTGGCAGGGATCGCGCCGCAGTTGATCGCCAGGAACGGTTTGCCGGCACGGCCGGACAAGGCATGCAGCGCTTGCGCGGCAAGTTCCTTGCCGGTGCCGGTCTCGCCGGTGACCAGCACCGGCAGGTCGACCGGAGCGAATTTATGCAGGGAGGCGCGCACCGACAGCAGGGCGGTGCTGTCGCCGATCAGCGCCGGCAGGTTGCCGGACTCGCGGACCATGTGCGGCAACGCGTCGTCGCCCTCGGATTGCCGCTGCATTGCCGACAGCAGATCGTGCAGTTCCAGTGGCAGCGCGAACTGGTCGCGGCACGCGCGCAGCAGCGGCCCCCACGCGGGCGGAGCGCTGCCCAGTCCAGGGGGCAGCACGGCGAGCCAGGGCAGGTGGTGATGCCGCTCGATCCACGGCAGCAGCAGCTGCACGGCGTCGGCATCAAGGTGACGCAGATCGACGATGGCCACCAGGTGGTCGCGGCTGCGCAGGCCGATGGCCATGGCAGGGGCAGGGCTGATGCAGCGCAGTTGCCAACCGGCCGCCGCCAGCGCACCCCGCTCGGCTGCCTGCGGTTGGCCGAACCAGATTGCGCAACGCGATGGAATCTCCAGGCTTGCCGCCATTCCTTTCCCCCAGGCAACACGGGCGGCCCAGCCGGGCACCCGGCGCGCCGCCCCGCGCCGGGATGCTGTGGCCGAACACGGTCGGCCTGTCGCGGTCACTGCAACCTTGACATCAAGGACCAACGCAGCAAGCGGCGGCCAGCGGCCAGCGGCCCCGGTTACGGCCAGCCGCCCAATGAAAAAGCCGCTGCAGGGCAGCGGCTTTTCAGGCAATGCGCAGATGACCCCGGATCAGAGGTCGACCCGGCGGGCCTGCATGAACTTGTTGCCCCAGTAGCCGGTGAGCAGGGTGTCGACGCGGACGTCCTTGCCGGTGCTCGGAGCGTGCAGGAAGCGGCCATCGCCCACATAGATGCCGACGTGGTCGACCCGGCCCTTGCGGCCGAAGAACACCAGATCGCCTGCAGCCAGGGCGGCGCGGTCGTTGATCAGTTCGGCATTGGCGTCATGCGCCATTTCGCGCGAGACGCGCGGCAGCTCGATGCCCAGGGCCGAGCGGAACACGTAACCGACCAGGCCACTGCAGTCGAAGCCGCTGTCCGGATTGCTGCCGCCCCAACGGTACGGGGTGCCGAGCAGGGTCATGGCCCGGCGCAGCAACGACTGTACCTTGCCGTTGTCGGCAGCGTTGCCGACCACGACGCTGCCATTGGCGGCGCTGCTGGTGTCGTAATTGGCGAGGAGGCGGCTGAGGTCACCGGCCACCATGGCCGAGCGGTCCATCAGGGGAATGGTGTCATTGGCGGCCAGGTGCGGCAGCAGGGCGGCCAGGGTGGCGCTGGCGGCGGCATCGGCGCGGCTGCGCTGCGGAGCGGTGGCGTCGGCCTTGGCGGCTGCGCGGGGGGCGGCCTCGGCGGTGGCAGCCGGGGGCGCATCGGTACGGGTGGGAGCGGACTGCGACCAGGCCGGAAGGCTGGTCAGACACAATGCCAGGCCCAGCAGAAGCGGGCGGACACTACGCGAAGAAGCGGCGGTCTGGCCTTGGCACGTCGGGTCGTTTGTCGTCACGCGTCGGTCACAAGGAAAAAAACGATGGGGCATCATGCCCTGTAAAAGCAGTAATAAGTTAAAAATTCCGTTAATAAATCGTTAGTCACGCCGTGATGTTTGTCACAGTTTTGAACATATCGCCTGTTCATTTTAGCGAAGGACGCGTTTCGCCCCTGTGTAGTGGTCCTTCCAATAGGTGCCACTGAGCGAATCCAGGCGGACCGTTCCGCCGGTGCTCGGGGCGTGCACGAATCGACCTTCGCCCACGTAGATGCCGACGTGGCTGACACTGCCGCGACTGCCAAAAAAGACCAGGTCGCCGGTTGCCAGGCGCTTCGGATCGATCTTCGGCCCCTGTACCGCCGCCAGGTCGCGTGAGGTCCGCGGCAGCTTCAGGTCCAGCATTTCACGGTAGACGTAAGCGACCAGGCCGCTGCAGTCGAAGCCGGATTCGGGCGTGTTGCCGCCGTAGCGATAGGGCGTGCCGACCAGGCTGATGGCGCGCATCAGCACTGAATTGGCGGCCTCGGGGTTGTCCGGCGTGGTGCTGGGCCAGCTGGCCGCAGGCGGCGGCGGTGCGGAACGGACGGCCTTGCCGCCGCCGCAGGCGGTCAGCAGCAGGGGCAGGGCCAGCAGCAGGGCGGGCGCGAGGAGCCGGCGCGTGCCGGACGAAACTGGCGTGATGTGCATGTTCTCCGGATAATGCGCGACCTTGGATTGGCCGTCATGATGGCGGCGTCCCCGCCGGGCGACAACCCGCCCCAACCCGCCTGCCTCCGGCAGATCCAGACAGAGTTGCGCATGAAGATCGAAAAAGACCGCGTTGTCCGCTTCCACTACACCGTCTCCGAGGCCGGCCAGGAGCCGATCGAATCGTCCAAGGACCGCGGCGAGCCGCTGGCGATCCTGATCGGCCACGGCAACATCATCCCGGGCCTGGAAAACGCCATGATGGACAAGGAAGCCGGCGCGACCTTCGACGTCGACGTCAAGGCGGCCGATGCCTACGGCGAGCGCCGTGATGGCCTGTCCCAGCGCGTGCCGAAGAAGCACTTCGGTACCGCCAAGCTGGTCCCGGGCCAGCAGGTCGTGCTGCAGACCAACTTCGGCCCGCGTGCCGTGACCGTGCAGAAGGTCGGCATGAGCGTGGTCGACGTCGACCTGAACCATCCGATGGCCGGCAAGGACCTGCATTTCGACGTCGAGATCGTCGACGTGCGCGAAGCCGGCAAGGAAGAGCTCGAACACGGCCACGTCCACGGTGACGGTGGTCACCAGCACTGATCGCACCGCGATCGTGATGGCAGCAACGGCCCGCTTCGGCGGGCCGTTGCGTATCTGGAACAGGGCGGGGCCATCCATGGCCCGCAGGCCGGCGGCATAATGACGGACCTGCACGCCGGATGCCCCGTGAACACCGCTTCCCCTTCCCTGCAACCGGTGGCTTCCGGCGAACGCATCGCCGTGCTGGACATACTGCGTGGCTTCGCCCTGCTGGGCATCCTGCTGATGAACATCGAGGCCCTCAGCGGGCCGCTGGACCTGGCCTTTACGGGCATCGACGCGCATTGGCAGGGCATCGACTACTGGGCCGATGCCTTCGTCTATGTGTTCGTGCAGGGAAAATTCTTCACCCTGTTCTCGCTGCTGTTCGGGGCGGGCTTTGCGGTGATGGCCCAGCGCGCCGAGGCGGCGGGTCGCCAGTTCACTCCGTTCTACCTGCGCCGCAGCGCCGGGCTGCTGCTGATCGGCCTGTGCCATGCACTGCTGGTCTGGTCGGGCGACATCCTGGTGCTGTATGCGCTGGCCTCGCTGCCATTGCTGGCCTGCCGTGAGGCACCGCGCAGCTGGCTGCCCTGGATGGGGTTGCTGGTGTATGCGCTGGGTGTTGCGCTGATGCTGCTGGTCGGCGCGATGGTGTCGATGGCCACCCCGCAGGACCTGCAGAAGATGCTGGTCGACGCGCAGCAGGGCATCGACCAGCAACGCCTGGTGTACGGCCAGGGTGACTGGATGCAGGCCAACGTGCAGCGCCTGCATGAGTTCGGCGCGTCGCTGGGTGGCATGTTCATTTCCGGGCCCGAAGTGCTGGGCATGTTCCTGCTGGGTGCCTGGTTCGCCGGCAGCGGCGCATTGACCGCGCCGGAGCGTTTCCCGCGGTTGTATGCCGGCCTGCGCTGGATCGCATTGCCGCTGGGCCTGCTGGCCACCCTGGCAGGTGTGTTGTGGAAGCCGTATCTGGCGCCGGGTGTCTATGACCTGCCGACCACTGCGGCAATGGCACTGGTGGCCGTGGGCGGTGTGCCGATGTGCCTGGGCTACCTGGCCTGGATCGTGCACTGGCGCGCGCGCATGGGCTGGCTGGCGCCGGTCGGTCGGATGGCGTTGACCCACTACCTTGTCCAATCGGTGGTCTGCACGCTGCTGTTCTATCACTACGGGCTGGGATGGTTCGACGTGCTGCCGCGTGCCTGGCAGCTGCTGTTGGCACTGCTGCTGTTTGCAGCGCAGGTGATCTTCAGCCACCTGTGGCTGCGCCGTTTCCGCTTTGGTCCGATGGAATGGCTGTGGCGTGCGATGACGTACCGGCAGTGGCCAGCACTGCGCCGTGGGGCCGGGCAGGCGTGATCGATGCCGGCCGCGCGCGTTTCGAACTGCGTGGCTGCATGCCCTCACGTCTGGCCTGCAGCGGGCCATGGCATGCTCGCAGCAGCATGGGTGACGGCGCCAACCCGCTGCCTGCCGATCTTCGTTGCGGGCGCTCGCCCGCCATCTTCCCTGTCGACTCGAGCGATTGCGATGAATACTCCCTCTTATGATTACGATCTGATCGTCCTTGGCGGCGGTTCCGCTGGCCTAGCCGGTGCCATCCGCGCTGCGCAGCATGGCAAGCGGGTTGCCCTGCTGGAGCCGGGTGAACTGGGGGGCACCTGCGTGAATGTCGGGTGCGTGCCGAAGAAGGCGATGTGGCTGGCCGCCGATCTGGCCGAGCGCATCGGCCTCGCCAGCGCGATGGGCTTCGACGTGGCGCCGCGTCCGGCGCTGTCGTGGAAGGAACTGGTGATCCATCGTCAGGCCTACATCAGCAACATCCACACCAGCTATCACAAGCGCCTGGATGAAACCGGCGTGGTGCGCATCCCTGCCCGCGGCCATCTGCTGGACGCGCACACGGTGGCGTGCAGTGATGGCGTGCGTTACAGCGCTGCGCAGATCCTCATCGCCACCGGCGCCCATCCGCAGCGGCCGGACATTCCCGGCGCCGAACTGGGCCTGGTATCCGACGATTTCTTCGACCTGCGTGCGGCACCGGCCGAGGTCGCCATCATCGGCGGCGGCTACATCGCGGTGGAACTTGCCGGGCTGTTGCAGGCGCTGGGCAGCAAGGTGAGCCTGCTGGTACGTGGCAGCCGCTTGCTGGAGCGCTTCGACTACGAGCTGACCGCGCAGCTGGCCGAGAACCTGCGCCAGCAGGGCGTGCGCATCCACTTCGATTACCGTCTGCGTGAGTTGAAGCGCGACGGCGAACGCGTGCGCGCGTTCGGCCATGACGGCCCGATCGACAGCGTGTTCGACGCCGTGTTCTTCGCTACCGGCCGGCGCGGCAACAGCAAGGATCTCGGCCTGGAAGCACTGGGCATCGGCATCGGCGAACACCAGCAGGTGGAGGTGGACGAGTGGCAGACCACGGCGGTGCCAAGCGTGCATGCGGTCGGTGACATCGCAGGCAAGGTCGGCCTGACGCCGGTCGCCGTGGCTGCAGCGCGACGCCTGATGGATCGTCTGTTTGGTGGTCGCCCGGATGCGAAGATGGATTACGACAACGTGGCCAGCGTGGTGTTCTCGCACCCGCCGCTGGGCGCGGTAGGCATGAGCGAGGAAGATGCACGTGCGCGCTTCGAGCAGGTGACCGTGTACCACAGCCGGTTCCGGCCGATGCTGCAGGCGCTGGCCAACGGCACCCAGCGCAGCCTGTTCAAGATGGTCTGCGCCGGCCCAGAGGAGCGCGTGGTGGGTGTGCATCTGCTCGGTGAAGCGGCCGACGAGATCCTGCAGGGTTTCGCGGTGGCGGTGAAGATGGGGGCGACCAAGGCCCAGTTCGACGACACGGTGGCGATTCACCCGACGTCTGCTGAAGAAGTGGTGTTGATGCGCTGAGCCGACACTCACGGTAGTGCCGGCCGCTGGCCGGCAACCTCGACAGCAACGGCAACGGCAACAGCAAAAAGCTGGGTTCTTGTGGGATGGCGGGGTGGGTGTCGACCTTGGTCGACATGTAGATCCACGCCATGCGTGGATCAGGAGTTGCAGTGAGCATGAACGGACATCGGATCGTTCGCCCGGAACTGCCATGAGACAATTGGAAGCAATCCAGCTGCTTCCAGCCGCCCCATGCGGCCCGTTTTCTTCCTGATGTCCACTTCTTCCCCCCGTATCGCCACCACGTCCCCGCGCATCGCTCTGGGCGGCATCGGCCTGGCTGCGATCGGCGCCATTGCCGCCTCGGGCAAGGCGATCATCGTCAAGCTGGGGCTGCGCCATGGCGTGGACGCGACCACGCTGCTGGCGCTGCGCATGCTGATGGCGCTGCCGCTGTTCGCGTTGATGGCGGTGTGGGCCTCGCGCCGTGCCGAGCGACTGTCCTGGGCCGACCGCGCGCGCGTGCTGTGGCTTGGCTTCACCGGTTACTACCTGTCCAGCCTGCTGGATTTCCAGGGCCTGCAGTACATCAGCGTGACCCTGGAACGGTTGATCCTGTACTTGAACCCGACCCTGGTGCTGCTGATCAACGTGCTGCTGGCGCGGCAGCAGCCGGGTCGGTGGCAGGTCGGCGCGCTGGTGCTCAGCTATCTCGGCGTGCTGATCGCGTTCGGCCATGACCTGCAGCGGGAGGGTGGGCAGATCATCCTCGGCAGCCTGCTGGTGCTGGGCAGTGCGCTCAGCTATGCGCTGTATCTGTTCGGCAGCGGCCAGGTGGTCGCCCGTATCGGCGCGGTGCGTCTGACCGCCTACGCCAGCTGCGTGGCCAGCGTACTGGTGCTGCTGCATTTCACCATTACCCATCCGCTGCCGTTGCTGTGGCAGGCCCCCGCTGCCGTGCAGTGGCTGTCGCTGATCAACGCGACGGTCTGCACCGTGCTGCCGGTGCTGGCGATCATGCTGGCGGTGCAGCGCGTCGGCTCGTCGCTGGCTGCGCAGGTGGGTATGCTGGGCCCGGTTTCCACCATCGTGATGAGCCTATGGCTGCTCGACGAACCGATGGGGCCGGCGCAGATCGCCGGCACCGTGCTGGTCCTGATCGGCGTGCTGCTGGTGACGCGGCTGCGCCGCTGACGCCGGAGCAGGCGCGTGCCCGCATCCTGGCGGTGATCCATGCGATCCCGCCAGGGCAGGTGATGGGCTACGGGCAGGTCGCGATGCGCGCCGGCCTGCCCGGACGCGCCCGGCTGACTGCACGCATCCTCGGCCAGAATGACGATCCCTCGCTGCCCTGGCACCGGGTGCTGCGCTCGGATGGGCGCATCGCCATGGCTGAAGGTTCGGCCGGCTGGCGCGAACAATCGCAGCGGCTGCGCGCCGAGGGTGTCATCGTCGAAAACGGCCGGGTGCGGATGCCCGCGACCGACCCGGCGGCGGCGCTGGATGCGGCCGTATGGGGGCCGGGCTGATCGCTGCCTGCGACTGAACGGGCGGCCGTCCGCGCTGGTCAAAAAGGGCCGGTGCTGCGGCTATGATGGAGGCCGTTCCATGCCGGTGTCCCCATGTTCCCGCGACTGCCAACCGTCACCAAGGCCCTGTTGATCGCCAACGCGATCCTGTTCCTGCTGCAGCAGCCGTTCCTGCTCGGCATGCAGACCTTCGAGCCGTTCATGCTGCAGCCGCTGCAGCAGGGCTTCGATGCGTTCTCGCCGGGCGGCAATTTCCAGCCCTGGCAGCTGCTGACCTACGGCTTCCTGCATGGCAGTTTCTTCCATCTGTTCTTCAACATGCTGGCCGTCTTCATGTTCGGCGCGCCGCTGGAACAGACCTGGGGTGAGAAGCGCTTCCTGACCTACTACCTGGTGTGCGTGGTCGGCGCCGGCCTGTGCCAGTTGCTGGTCGGCACGATGCTCGACAATCCGGCCACGGTGCTGGGCGCGTCCGGTGGTGTGTTCGGCCTGCTGCTGGCTTACGGCATGCTGTTCCCCAACCAGCGGGTGATGCTGCTGTTCCCGCCGATTCCGATGAAGGCGCGTACGTTCGTGATCCTGTTCGGCGTGGGCGAGCTGGTGCTGGGCATGACCGGCTGGCAGCCGGGCGTGGCCCATTTCGCGCACCTGGGCGGCATGCTGTTCGGCTGGCTGCTGATCCGCTACTGGCGTGGCCAACCGCCGTTCAACAAGCGTCGTCCCCCGGGCCCGCCGAAGCGCCCGAACCACCTGCGCAGCGTGAAGTGAGGCACAGGTGGGTGCCAACCTTGGTTGACACGCCTTGACGCCGGTAGGTGCCAACCTTGGTTGGCACGCTTTGACGCCGGTAGATGCCAACCTTGGTTGGCACGCATTTCATGCATCGGCCAGCACGACCTGCGCCGCGTTGTGCCCGGGCGCGCCGGTGACCCCGCCGCCCGGATGCGTACCCGCACCGCACAGGTACAGGCCGGGCAGGGCGCCGCGATAGCCGGCCTGGCCGACCATCGGCCGCGCCGAGAACAGCTGGTTGGCGCTGAGCGCACCGTGGAAGATGTCGCCACCGATCAGCCCGAATGTCCGTTCCAGATCCAAGGGTGACAGTGCCTGTCGACCAAGCACGCTGTCGGCGAAGCCGGGGGCGTAGTGATCGACGGTGGCGATCATCAGGTCGGCGACGGTGTCGCGGTGATCATCCCAGTGTCGGCCATCGGGCAATTCCGGCGCCACGTGCTGGCAGAACAGGCTGGCCACATGCTGCCCGGGTGGCGCCAGCGAATCATCCAGCGTGCTCGGAATCAGCATCTCCACGATCGGCTCGCGCGACCAGCCCTCGCGACGTGCATCCAGCCAGGCACGGTCCATGTAATCCAGGCTGGGCGCCATGATGATGCCGGCACTGAGGTGATCACCGGGGCCGGGCAGGGCACGGAAATCCGGCAGCCGCGACAGCGCCACGTTCATCCGGAACGTGCCCGAGCCGCAGCGCCAGTTCGCCATGCGTTCACGGGTGGTGGCGGGAACCTGGGCGGGCTGCAGCAGTTGTTCGTACAGCAGCTTCGGGTTGACGTTGGCCACCACGGCACGTGCGCGCAGGCTCTCGCCGCCGGACAGCGCGACGCCAACCACGCGCCCGTCCTCAACCAGCAGGCGCTGCACGCCGGCATCGACGCGCAGCTCGGCGCCGGCCGCACGCGCGGACGCGGCGATGGCCTGGCTGATCGCGCCCATGCCACCGATGGCGTGGCCCCACGCGCCCTTTACCCCGTTGCACTGGCCGAACACGTGATGCAGCAGTACGTAGGCGCTGCCTGGCGTGTACGGGCTGGCGTAGTTGCCAACAATGCCATCGAAACCAAACAGGGCTTTGATCGGCTCGCTTTCGAACCAGCGATCCAGGTACTCGGCGGCCGACAGCGTGAACAGATCCAGCAGTTCCTGGCGCAGTGCAGGGTCGAGTGCGGCCAGCTCCCGTCCCAACCGGCCCATCTGCCACAACGCCGGCAACGCACGCCAGCCAGCCATCACCCCGAGGTCGGGCGGCGGACGCAGCGCCCAGTCGCGCAGCACATCGGCAAATACCTCCAGGCGCGCTTCATAGGCGGGCAGCGCCTGCGCATCGCGTTCGGAGAACTTCGCCACCTCGGCCTGGGTGCGGCCAGGTGCGGACAGCAGGTAGCGGCCATCAGGCAATGGCAGGAAGTTGTTGGCCGGCCGCGCGACGATGCGCAGCCCGTGCGCATGCAGCTGCAGCTCCTCGATCACCTTCGGCTGCAGCAGCGACACCGTGTACGAGGCCACCGAGTTGCGGAAGCCCGGGTGGAACTCCTCGGTGACAGCCGCACCGCCAAGGATGCCGCGACGCTCCAGCACCAGCACCCGTTGCCCCGCGCGCGCCAGATACGCCGCACACACCAGCCCGTTGTGGCCGCCACCAACGATGATCGTGTCCAACGTCGTCATGCGTTGCGGATCGCCGCTTCGATGGTGGCGATGTCGATCTTCTTCATCGGCATCATCGCGTTGAAGGCGCGCTTGGCCAGGGCCTTGTCCTTGCTGGTCACCGCGTCGATCAGCATGCGCGGGCTGATCTGCCAGGACACGCCCCATCGGTCCTTGCACCAGCCGCATTGGCTTTCCTGGCCACCGTTGCCGACGATGGCATTCCACAGGCGATCGGTCTCGGCCTGGTCCTCGGTGGAAATCTGGAACGAGAACGCTTCGCTGTGCTTGAAGGTCGGGCCACCATTGAGGCCGACGCAGGGAATGCCGCAGACCGTGAATTCGACGGTGAGCACGTCCCCCTGCTTGCCGTCGGGGAAGTCGCCGGGCGCGTGATGCACAGCGGTTACTTCGCTGTCGGGAAAGGTCTTCGCATAGAACGTGGCGGCCTCGAGCGCGCCGTTGTCATACCAGACGCAGATCGTGTTCTTGTGAGCCATGGCGGGGCTCCGCAGTGGACGAAGGCGCAGCGATAGCATGGGCGGTGTTAATGCCGGATCGTGCTGCACTGCGGGAGCTGTCGGCGCCGCGCTACCATGGCCGGACGACACGACAGGGATGATGCGTGAAGATCCTGATTCTGGGTGGATATGGGGTGTTCGGGGGGCGTCTGGTCCGCTTGCTGGCCGACCTGCCGATGCTGGAACTGCTGATTGGTGGCCGCAACCTGGCGGCGGCACAGGCCTTCTGCGCAAGCTATGTGGGGCAATCGACGCTGCGTCCACTGCAGGTCGACCGGCAACGGCTGGCCACGGCCCTGCAGGCCGAGCGACCGGACCTGGTGGTGGATGCCTCCGGTCCTTTCCAGGACTATGGCGAACACCGCTATGGCGCGATCGAAGCCTGCATCGCCGCCGGCATTGATTATCTGGACTTCGCCGACGCGGCAGACTTCGTATTCGGGGTTTCGCAGTACGACGCGCAGGCCAGGGCGGCTGGCATCTACGCACTGTCAGGCGTCAGCAGTTTCCCGGTATTGACCGCGGCAGTGCTGCGCGAGATGGCCACGCACATGGACATCGTCAGCGTGGAAGGCGGCATCGCGCCATCGCCCTATGCCGGCATCGGCCTGAACGTGATGCGTGCGGTGGTCGGCTATGCCGGTGCGCCGGTGAAGCTGCGCCGCAACGGTCGCGATGGGCACGGCATCGGCCTGGCCGAGAGTCGCCGCTTCACCGTCGCGGTGCCGGGGCGGCTGCCGCTGCGCAACCTGCATTTCTCGCTGGTGGATGTGCCGGATCTGCAGGTGTTGCCACCCGAACATCCGACGATGACCGACATCTGGATGGGGGCTGGCCCGGTGCCGGAGATCCTGCATCGCGTGCTCAATCTGCTGGCCAAGGCGCGCCTGCGCCTGAAACTGCCATCGCTGGAGCCATGCTCGCGGTTGTTCTATACCGTGTTGAACCTGATGAAGTTCGGCGAGCATCGCGGCGGCATGATCGTGCGCGCCGTGGGCACCCGCGATGGTGCGCGTGTGGAACAGAGCTGGCACCTGCTGGCCGAGGCCGATGACGGCCCGTACATTCCGTCGATGGCGATCGAAGCGGTGATCCGCAAGCAGCTGGCCGGTGATCGGCCGTCACCGGGTGCACGCCCGGCCACGCATGCGCTGGAACTGTCCGACTACGACCGGCTGTTCGACGGACGCACGATCCATACCGGTTTCCGCCGCGACATGCCCGGTGCCAGCCTGTACCAGCGCCTGCTGGGCAGCGCGTACGCGCAGCTGCCGGCCAGCGTGCAGGCGTTGCATGCACCGTCTGCCGCCAAGCGCTGGAGCGGGACGGCATCGGTCGAACGCGGTGGTGGGTTGTTGTCGCGGTTGCTGGGGAAAGTGTTCGGTTTTCCGGCAGCGGGCGAGGCAGTGCCGGTCAGCGTGGAGTTCACCGCAGAGGCGGGTGGTGAGCGCTGGACGCGGACCTTTGCCGGCCGTCGTTTCTCTTCGTTGCAGACGCAGGGGCAGGGGCGCAACGAAGCGCTGCTGGTCGAACGCTTCGGTGCGGTATCGGTAGCGTTGGCACTTCTGGTCGACAACGGGCGGCTGCAACTGGTGCCGCGACGCTGGTCGATCCTGGGCCTGCCGTTGCCGCAGTGGCTGTTGCCCGGGGAGAACAGTTTCGAGGGTGATGAGGATGGGCGCTTCGTCTTCGACGTGGAGATCGGCGCGCCGGTGGTGGGGCGGATCGTGCATTACCGGGGAACGTTGAAGCCCGCGTGATGTCCACCGACGAAAAAGGGCGCCATGAAGGCGCCCTTTCCGTTATTGCTGTTGCATGAACCTCAGCGCCAGACCTTGATCTGCTCGCCGTCGGTGCGCTGCATCGGCTGGCCCGGCTTGCAGCTGAAGCTGGCGCCGAACGCCGGCAGGTTCGACAGCGGGCCGTTGGTGCGCCAGCGGCCCGGTGCACGGATGTCGGCGGTCAGGCGGCGTGCGGCCTCGTTCGGCGACAGCTGCTGCGGCCACAGCGCAGCCCAGGCGCGGAAGAAGCCCTGCTGCTGTGCCGGCTTGGCCTTCGGCTCCTGCGCGGTGTACGCGGCCCAGGCCAGCTCCAGACCGGCGATGTCGGCCAGGTTCTCTTCCTGGGTCAGCGTGCCGTTGACCTTGGCCCCCTTCACGCCGGGGAACTCGTAGGCGCCGTACTGGCTGGCGACACGGGTGCCGAGCAGGGTCCAGGCGGTCTTGTCGGCCGGGGTCCACCAGCTGCGCAGTTCGCCCTTGGCATCGACCAGCGCACCCTTGGCATCGATCGCACGGGTCAGCTCGTGGCCGACCAGGCCGCCGAAGCTGCCGAACTTGTCGGCGGCATCGGCCTTGGCGTTGAACACCGGGCCCTGCAGGATCGCCGCAGTGACGATCAGCCGGTTCTGCGCCAGGTCATAGGCCAGCGACGGCTGCTGCGGCAGCACGTCCCAGCGGCGGTCGGCGTTGCCCTTGCCGATGCGCTTCATTTCCTCGCGGTGGCGCCAGGTGGACGCGATCAGCATGTTGCCGCCGAACGAACCACGGCCCATCGGCTGCACGCTGTAGTCCAGGTCACGCAGCGGGGTGCCGATCTCGATCTTCAGCGCGGCCAGCTTGGCCTGTGCTTCGGTCTTGGCCTCGGCGCTCATCCAGCTGTTGTTCTTGACCGCTTCGATCTGCACTTCACGTACCTTGTCGACGATCCAGGCCGCCTGGCGGCGGTCTTCGGCGGACAGGTAACGGGCTGCGTATTCGCGGCCGACCATCGGGCCAGCGGCCACGTTGATCGCGTCCAGCACGCTTTCCCAGCGCTGCGGCGGCAGGGTTTCACCACGCAGCACGCGGCCACGGAATTCGAACTCCGCATCGCGGTAGGCCTTGGACAGGTACGGCGCCATCGAGTCGCCCACGCGCCAGCGCAGGTAGGCCTTCCACTGGTCCGGCTTGAGCTTGGTGACCATGCCGTCGAGCTGCTTGAACAGCGCCGGATCGGCCAGCGACACCAGGTCATCGTTGACGCCCTGCGCCTTCAGGAACGCATCCAGCTGCAGGTTGCGGTAGCGGCTGTTGAGGTCCTTGGTGGAGATCGGCGCGTAGTTGTTGAACGGGTTGTTGATGCCCGCCAGCGACTGCGCATTGCGGGCCAGTTCGGTTTCCAGCGCGATCACCGCCTGCGACTCGGCGTCCAGCTTGGCGGCCGGGGTGCCGGTCAGTGCGAGGATCTGCTTGACGTAGTTGCGATAGCGGCCCATCAACGCGACGGTGTCGGCGTCGGTGCGGGTATAGAAGGCCGGATCAGGCAGGCCCATGCCGCCCTGCATGAAGTAACCGATGTGGCGGTCCAGCGCCTTCAGGTCCACGTCCGGACCGAAGTTGAAGGCCACCGGGATGCCGACCTGGTGCAGCGCGGCGATCGAGGCCGGGACATCCTTGGCCTTCTTGATCGCGTTGATGCGGGTCAGCAGCGGTGCGATCGGGTTGGAGCCGTCGGCTTCCACGGCCGCTTCGTCCAGGCCGCTGGCCCAGAAGTCGCCCAGCAGCTTCTGCACGTTGCCCTGCGGCGCCTTCATCGAGGCGTCCAGCAGTTCACGCTGTTGCTGCCGGCTGCGGTCGACCAGCTGGCCCAGTGCGGTGGCGGCGCCGGTCTGCGGCACCGGGTTGGCCTTCAGCCAGCCTGCGTTGGTGGCGTCGTAGAAATCGCTGCACTGCGCACTGACGGCCGGGGCGCGTGCGGCCTTCTTCTTGGCGGCGAACGCATCGTGGGTCGGAACCAGGGTCGCCAGGCTGATGCCCAGGGCGATGGCAAGCGGACGGAAGTTGGGCATGTAGAACGAATCCGTGATGGATTGAGGGCGGGCGAACTATAGCAAGCTGCGCATGGGCACGGGATGCACGCATCACGGTGGTTCCGCCGGGCATGGCCCGGCGCTACCGGGTGGGTGGCATGGGCAGGGGATGCACACCTCATGGTGGCTCCTTTGTGCCATGCGCCGAGCAAGGTCGGCCTCTACCAGCGGCTTGGGCAAGCGCCGGCGCCAGTAGAGCCACGCCATGCGTGGCTGCGGCCACCGCGCGGAAAAACAAAGGCCCGGGAAATCCCGGGCCTCTGCAGGCAAGCCGTGGCCTCAGCCGTGGCTTACCAGATCACCACCTGCGAGTCGCCGGTGCGCGACATCGGCGTGCCCGGCTTGCACTGGAAGGCCGCGGTGAAGGTCGGCAGGTTCGACGGCGCACCGACGGCGCGGAACTGCGCCGGCGCGTGCGGGTCGGTTGCCAGGCGGACCTTGGCGTTCTCCGGGGTGTACTTGGTGCGCCACACGGTGGCCCAGTTGAAGAAGAAGCGCTGATCGCGGGTGAAGCCATCGATCTTCGCGTCTTCCTTGCCGGCCGATGCCTTCTGCAATGCGTCGTAGGCGGTGGCCAGGCCACCCAGGTCGGCGATGTTTTCGCCCAGGGTCAGATGGCCGTTCACGGCCTGGCCGTCGACCTTGTACTGGTCGAACTGCTTGACCAGCTTGCCGGTCAGGCCAGCGAAATTCTTCGAGTCGGCTTCGGTCCACCAGTTCTCGAAGTTGCCGGTCGGCCCGAAGCGGCTGCCCTGGTCGTCGTAACCGTGGGTCATTTCGTGGCCGATGACCGCACCGATACCGCCGTAGTTCAGCGCGTCGTCCGCCTTGGCATCGAAGAACGGCGGCTGCAGGATGGCGGCCGGGAACACGATCTCGTTCTGCAGCGGGTTGTAGTAGGCGTTGACCGTCTGCGGGGTCATGCCCCACTCGGTCTTGTCCACCGGCTTGCCGATCTTGGCCAGGTTGTACTGGTAGTTGAACGCGGTGGCCGCGCGCACGTTGCCCAGGTAGCTGTCACGGTTGGTCTGCAGGCCCGACCAGTCACGCCACTTGTCCGGGTAACCGATCTTCGGAGTGAAGGTTTCCCACTTGGCGATGGCCTTGGCCTTGGTCTCTTCGCTCATCCAGGACAGGCCTTGGATGCGTTCCTTCAGCGAAGCGGCCAGGTTCTTCACCAGCTCTTCCATCTTCGCCTTGGCTTCCGGCGAGAAGGCGACCTTCACGTACAGCTGGCCGAAGGCTTCGCCGGCATCGCTCTCGATGGTGCCCAGCACACGCTTCCAGCGCGGCTTCTGTTCCTTCTGGCCATTGAGGGTCTTGCCGTAGAACTCGTAGTTTTCCTGCACGAACGCATCGGCCAGGTACGGCGAGGCGCCGTCCACGGTGTGGAAGCGCAGGTAGGCACGCCACACCGACGGATCGGTATCGCCCAGCGCCTTGCTCACTTCCTGGTGGAAGGCCGGGATGGCCAGCGAGAACTTCTCCGGCGCGGCCACGTTCTGCGACTTGAAGAACTCGGTCCAGCTGAAGTTCGGGGTCAGCGCATCGGCCTCGGCCAGGCTGACCGGGTGGTAGTACAGCGAGACATCGCGCGACAGCTCGACGCTGGACTTGGACGCCTTGGCCAGGCGGGTCTCGAACTTGACGACTTCTTCAGCCTGCTTTGCGGCATCGGCAGCGGCCACGCCGGACAGCTCCAGCACCTTGGCCACGTGGGCCTGGTAAGCCTTCAGTTTGTCGGCCTTGGACGCATCGGTATAGAAGGTCTTGTCCGGCAGGCCCAGGCCGCCCTGGCTGGCGTAGGCCATGTTCACGGCCGAGTTCTTGAAGTCGGCTTCGGCGCCGAAGCCGAACAGCACGTTCTCGCCCTTGGCAGCGCTGGTGCGCAGGTAGTTGGCGATGGCGGCCTTGTCCTGCAGGCCGTCGATCGCGGCCAGGTCGGCCTTCAGCGGCTCGATGCCCTGGGCGTTGACCTTGGCTTCGTCCATGCCGGTGGCCCACAGGTCGCCGACGATCTTCTCGATGCCGGCCGGGTTCTTGACCTGCGCGACCTGCTCGGCCAACTGGTGCTGCACGGCCACCGAACGCTCGTCGAGGATGGTGAAGGCGCCCCAGCTGGTGCGGTCGCCCGGAATCTCGTTGGCGGCCAGCCACTTGCCGTTGACGTAGTCGCCGAAGGCGGTGCAGGCGTCAAGGTTGCTGTCCAGATCGCTGGCCTGGAAGGCGTTGTAGGCCGGCAGCTTGCTCTCGTCGAGCTTGTAGGTGGTGGCGGCGTCGGCCGCGGCCGGCGTGGAGGCGGTGGCATCCTTTGCCGGGGTTTCGTTCTTGCCGCAGCCGACCAGCGCGGCCGAAACGGCCAGGGTCAGCAGCACGATCTTGGGAGTACGGGTCACTTGAATGGCCTCCAGGCCGAGTGAGTCAGGGAAGGGCCGGGGGAACGGCCGTGGGCCGAACGATACGCCGCCGGCCCACACTGCAAGGGTGTCGAAGGTCATGGCCAGGCGCAAGGGGGCCTTGCCGGCACCGGAAAAGACAGACCCGGCAAAAGCCGGGTCTGTCGGGGTACTGCCTGTTTTGCTGGATCAGAACTTGTACTTCAGACGCACGAACGGGGTGCGGCCGTACAGATCGTACTGGGTGGCAAAAGCTGCGATGTTGCCGTAGCGCGCATCGCTCACACCGGTGGAGATCAGCGGCGGGGTCTTGTCGAAGATGTTGCTGACGCCCACCAGGATTTCCCAATCAGCCTGCGAGTAGCTGACCGAAGCGGTGTGGTAGGTCCGCGAATCAACCGTGATGTCACGGTAGGAGTTCGGACGGCCCTGGTAGATGAACACCGGATCCAGATCGATGTCCTTGGTCTTGTGGATGTAGGTGGTCAGCCAGTTGAAGGTCCAATCACCACGGGTCAGGCTCAGTGCCAGGTTACCCACGACCTTCGGACGGCCGATGTCACCCAGCAGTTCGTTCGAGGACAGGCCGCTTTCCTCTGCGCTGGAGAAGACCTGCTGCGTATCTTCGATGGTGTAGGTGACCTGCGTTTCGGCCGAGAACTTGCCGAACGAGAAGTCATGGTCGAAGTTGGCGGTCAGATCGTAGCCACGTGTACGCTGCTTGTTGATGTTGACGTACTGGTTGAAGACGTCGGTGATGTTCCATGCCTCGTCACCGGTACCCGGGTTGCGCACCAGCAGGCCGCAGAATGCGTTCGGGAACACGGCAGCGCCGTAGCAGCCCTTGACGATGTCGGCGGTGGTGATCTGGCCGATTTCGTTCTTCACCTGGTAATCGAAGTAATCGATTGCCACGCTCAGGTTGGCGAAGGTCGGGGTGAACACGATACCGGCGGTCTTGGCACGCGAGGTTTCCGGAATCAGCTGGCCAGCGCCGCCACCAGAGTAGACGGTAGCGCTGCTGCCGTTGCCGGCGTAGTCGGCCGGAATGCCAGCGGCGGCGCAGTTGGTCTGGTAGTTGGTGTTGGAGCTTTCACCCCAGCGGATGCATGGGTCGATGCCGGTCTGGCCGAGGAAGCCGGTCTGGTTGCCCAGGTACAGCTCGTACAGGCCCGGAGCGCGGTAGGAGGTGCCGATCGAACCGCGCAGGCGCAGCGACGGGATGACCTGCCAGTTCAGACCCACCTTCCAGACCTCGTCGGTGCCATCCACCGAGTCATACTGGAACGCACGGCCCGAAGCATTCAGGCTGAGCGATTCGATCGCCGGCAGGCCCTTCAGCAGCGGCACGTCGAACTCGACGAACGCTTCCTTCACGCGGTCATCGCCCTTGGTGACGTTTGCCGAGCTTGAACCCCACAGGTCCTGTGCCTTAGACAATTCACCCGGCTGATCGTTGATCGAGTAGTAGCGGTATTCCAGGCCAGCGGCCACGCCGACGGCACCGGCCGGCAGCTCGAACAGATCGCCGCTGACGATCGCATTGATCGTGGCCTGCTTGTAGATGGTCTTGCCCCAGTCCCACACGCCGAGGAGGTTGGTCAGTTCGTCGACCTTCGCGCCGCTCAGGTAGCCCGGGTCGAGGTAGTTCAGCGTCGGCGCGTCGTCGGTGTAGTCAACGTCGCCGGTCTTGGAGGCCTGGATGCCCAGGTTGCCGTACTTGCCCTTGGAGTGGCTGAAGTTCGCATTGACTTCCCACGCCCAGGTGTCGGTGCCCTTGAACAGGCCGTCCAGCTTGGTGGCGCCGTAGAAGTAGTCAACGGTCACGTCCTGCTGTGACTTGAACGGCATGATCGGGCGGATGACGCCGGTGAAGCCGGAACCTGCCGGTGCCTGGATGCGCGGGAAGAACTGACGCCAGCGGAACGTCTCGGTTTCACGACGATTGAACAGGAACTGGGTCTTCCAGTTGATCGAGTCGAACGCGAAGTCAGTGGCAACGTAAACGCTCTTGCGTTCCTGCTGGTTGATGATCTGCTCTTCGCCGAAGCGCGCGAAGTTCAGCGGTTCATCGTAGATCGCATCGCGGCCGCCGGCATAGGTGCGGGTGGTACGCGGCCGATAGCCGGGCAGTGGGCCGATGGTATTGCCTTCCGGCGAAGGAACATAACGGACGGCACCGACGTCGACGACGTTGTGCAGCAGGTTGTTGCAGTTCGCCAGATCGGTGCCGGCAGTGATCGAACGATCCTGGCGGTCGATGCGGTTGCCGTCGGCATCCTTGATGAGGTCGTTGCTGCAGTTCAGGTAGTCGCGGTCATTGCGGGTCAGCGCATTGTGGCGATACCACTCGGCGGCGGCCACGATGCTGCCGTTGTCGAAGTTCCAGCCGTTGGCCAGAGATGCAGCAAATACCTCGCCACCGCCCTCGGTCGGCACGCGGCCGGTGACGGTCAGCTCCGGACGCTCGATGTTCTTCTTGGTGATCAGGTTGACCACGCCGGCCACCGCATCGGAGCCGTAGATGGAGGACGAACCGTCCTTCACGATCTCGGCGCGCTGCAGGATGGCGGTGGGAATGACGTTCAGGTCGAAGGCGCCGACGGCGCCGCGGGTACCGGCCGGGCCCGGACGCTGCCCATCCAGCAGCACCAGGGTGCGGTTGGCGCCCAGGCCGCGCAGCGACACGGTCTGCACGCCGGTGCCGCCGTCGACGACGAAGCCGCCGAACTGGTGGGTGATCTGCGTTTCAGCCGAACCAATGGCCGACTTCTGCAGGAACTCGGCGACGTTGACCTGACCCTGCTTGGCGTTGGTCTCGGCGTTGATGGTGAACACCGGCGAGGTGGTCTCGTAGTCCGCGCGGCGGATCAGCGAGCCGGTGACGGTGATCTTGTCAAGGTCGGTCGCACGCTGGTTGGAGGTGGAAGCGCTTGACGCCTTTGCTTCCTGCTGGGTGGTCTCCTGGGCCAGTGCCGGTGCGACCTGCAGGCAGGCCAGTACTGCGAGAGTCAGCGGGACGCGGCTTGGCTTGATGTGGCGGTTGGCGTTGCGCATTTCTTGGGATCCCCGTTTGTTATGCTTCGGTTAATGGAGTGTATGTGTGGCGTAAAGTAAATGCAACATGAATGGACTCTTTGCGTAACTTATTGTTGCTAAGGGGAAATTCAGGAATTCGGGCATTAAAAAACCCCGCCGGTTAAGCCGGCGGGGTTGTTGATCGGCCCCTCTGCTGGGGTTACAGGCCGCCCGGCCCGCAGTCCTTGGCCAGGTAGTCGGCCATCAGGGTGAGGGTCGTCTGGAAGTGGCGCGGGTACCACGGCATGCTGTGCGGCATGTCGGGAATCAGCTCGAACCGGGCCGGAACCTTGCCCTGCACGGCGGAATAGAAGTTGCGGGCATGGAACGCCGGCGTGCGTACGTCGCGGTCGCCGACGAAGGTCAGCAGCGGAATGGTGGCCTTGGCGGTGTTCTGCATCGGGTCCATGCCCTTGACGGTGCGGCCCTGCAGGATGCGTTGAAGGCGGTTCTGGCTCCAGGACGTGCCCAGCCGGCCCAGGTCGGTGACGGGTGCACCAGCAATGGCGCACTGGTACGGCGATGGGCTGCGTACGGTGGCCGCTGCTGCCGCGAAGCCGCCATAGGAGTAGCCGAAGATCGCGATGCGATCCTTCGCCGCGATGCCCTGCGACACCAGCCAGGCGGCACCGTCGTCCTTGTCATCCTGCATCTTCTGGCCCCACTGACCATCGCCGGCCAGCCACAGCTTGCGGCCCAGGCCGGAGCTGCCACGGTACTGGGGGCGCAGCACGGCATAGCCGCGCGAGGTGAAGAAGGGCACCCAGCCGGACACGTCCCAGCCCGTGTAGTCACGCGCCCACGGTCCGCCATGCGGATGCACCAGGGTCGGCAGTGGGCCGTCGCCCTGCTTCCAGCCTGCCGGCAGGTCGAGGATCGCCGGGATCTGCTGGCCATCACGGGCGGTGTAGGTCACCCAGCGCTGTTCGCCGATCTGCTTGCTGTCCACCCAGGGACGTTCGCTGCCCAGCGGCACCACGTCCTTACGGTCGGCCAGGATGTAGTAGCTCTTCGGGTTGCGGTTGCTTTCCGTAGTGAACAGTACGCGCGAGAGATCGTCGTTGTAGCCGGTGATGTAGACGGTCAGGCCCGGATAGGCTTTCTGCAGGCCCTCCTGCAGGCCTTTCATCTGCGGGTCGACATAGATCGCCTGGCGCTGCGGTCCATCGATGTAGAAGCCGAGCACCTGGTTGAAGTTGCTCTTGCGTGTGCCCAGGATCAGCGAGCTGATGGAGAAGGTCGGGTGGGCCGCCAGAGGCTCCTTGTCGAATTCCTTCTTGACCGGGTCATACAGTCGCGCCTGTACCAGATCGGAGAACTGGTCGGTCAGCACGTACAGCTTGCCGCTGTCATCGTCGATGCCGACCACGTCCACCGTGAAGCGTTCGCTCAGCTTGGTGGTCAGCGGCGCATGCACCTCGAACTGGCCGGCGCTGTTCTTGATCAGCACACGTTGTTCGAAATCCTCGGCCCCGCTGGATTCGATCTGCGTCTGGGTCACCACCTCGCCGGTGCGTGGGTGGAACAGGCCCGGGGTCGTGCGCGAGCTGCCCTTGAACAGCAGTTCGGTCTGCCCGGTGCGCAGGTTGAAGCGGTAGTAGTTGGCCTGCAGGGTGGCTTCATTGAGCTGGTTGATGATGACCCGGTCCGGGTCCAGCGGCAGCAGGTGCACCAGCGAAGCGGTGCCGGCCAGCTCCAGGCAGCGCAGCGTATCGGCACTGACGCCCAGCGTTCGCGTGTTGCTGGCAAAGGCCTCGTCGAACTTCGCCTGGCTGGCGTCGGTCAGGTATGCCTTGGTCAGGAAGGTCTTGGTGGCACCGGTACTGTTGCCTTCACCGCAGCCGCCCAGCTTGCCGGTCCACTCCTGGCGGCTGATGACCAGGTTGCGCCCGGCCTTGAGCGCGCTGGCGGCGATGAATTTCATCCGATCGCCGGACGGGGTGATGGCCACCGGCCCGGCGGTGAGGTTGTCCAGGTTCCAGTTGGCCAGCGCAGTGTCGGCGTTGTTGCTGCCGGGGGCGGCAATGATGGCGACCAGCTGCTTGCCGTCGGCACTCATCGTGACCGACTGCAGCGCGGGAATCTTGGCGAAATCCTCTGCGGGCAGAGGCGCGGCGGCGGCTTGGCCGACGCACAGGCCCAGCAGCATTGAAACGGCGGCACCCAGGCGGGCAGGCGTATATCGGAGTTGCATCATCAGCGGTTCCTTGTGGCGGGGCACGGCAACATGACCGGAAGATGAACGAAGCCTGGGTTCTCGTCAACTCCGCGTGAAGCCCATCCGCATGCGCACCATTGATGGAAGAGACCCCGCCGGAGCGGGGTCTTTTGCTGCAGGAAACGACGTCGACGGATCAGTTGTTGCCGAACTCGTACTTGGCCTGCACGTAGATGGCACGGCCATAAGCGTTGTACAGGTAGTTGTTGTACGGCTGGCCGCTGGTGCCGGCGAAGCTGTACCGCTGGTTGTCAGGCATCTTGTTGAACACGTTGTTGACCATCAGCGACAGGGTCAGGTTGTCCATCGCCCGATAGTTCACGCTCAGGTTGTAGGTGGTGTACGAACCCCACTTGCCGGCCTTGTAGCCGGAGCTGTGGACGTAGTCGTAGCCATTGCCCAGGTAAGCCATGTAGTTCGGCGTCTTGCCGATGTAGTTGGCATACAGGGTGGTGGTCCACTTGTCCTTGGCCCAGCCGATCGAACCGTCGGCGCGCACCTTGGCGTACGAGTCGTACACCCACATCGCATACGGGTCGCGCAGCAGGTCCAGGTACTCATCGCCCGGCTGCGGTTGCAGTTCGCGCTTGAGCATGTCGGTGTAGTTGCCGGAGAACTGCAGCGAACCGAAGCGGCCGATGTCCTGTACGTACTTGAAGCTGGCCGTCAGCGCCTGCAGGTTCTGGCTGGCCACGTTCATCTTCGGCGTATAGATCTCATCGAGTACGCCGGAGGCGTCGCGGGTGATCCAGTCGCTGACGTTCTGGCAGCTGGCCGAGGTGTTGTTGGTCTGGCCGTTGCGGCAGTAATACTCGGCCAGCAGCAACTGGTCGGAACTGAGGGTGTTGACCTCGTTCTTGATCTTCCAGTTGTAGTAGTCCACCGACACCGACAGGTTGTTGATGGGCGCCCACACGATGCCGGCGTTCCAGACATCGGCGGTGATCGGCTCCAGGTCCGGGTTGCCGGATTGGGTGCCGAACACCGACACGCTGTCATACGGGCAGCCGGTGGTGTTGGCCGGGTCGTAGCCCAGCTGGCCGCAACGGTAGTAGTCGGTGGAGCCGTTGGCGTAGTAGCCGCTGACACCCTGGAAGGCATCGGACAGGGTGGGCGCGCGGAACGCGGTGCCGTACTTGCCACGGAACAGCAGGCTGTCGATCGGACGGAATTCCAGGCCGACGCTGTAGGTCGCCTTGTCGATGGTGTTGCCACCGATCTTGAAGGCGTCGTAGCGGCCGGAGCCGGTCACCGTCAGTGATTCCAGCAACGGCATGCGCAGTTCGCTGGTCACCGCGTAGCTGCTGCGATGGCCGGCGCCGGAAACCGCAGTGGTACCCCACACGCTGCCATCCACCAGGCGGGTATCGGGCGTGTAATCCCAGCCTTCGCTGCCGCCTTCAACCACCACTGCGAAGCCGGCGTCGCCGCCGGGTAGCTTGAACAGCGAACCATTGGTGACCTGCGCACGCAGCAGGTTCTGCCAGGTGCGGCTCTGGCTGTAGGTGTAGCCGGTGAAGCTCTGGAAATCACCGCTCGGCAGTGGCGAGTAGAACGCTTCCCAGTCCGGGCTGTAGATGTTGTACCCGGTGCTGGTGGTGCCCAGCACCGGCCCCAGCACACGCTGCTCGAAGTAGTCGTTGATCGGATCGTTCCAGCGCACGAAGTTGCGCTCGGTCAACTTGTATTCGCCGCGGGTGAAGCTGGCACTGTAATCCCAGCTGCCTGCCGTGCCGCGGCCGCCGAGCGTGACCTGGTAAGCCTTGTTGCGACCGGTGTTCATGATGTCGCGATAGCCGCCGGCGCCGATGTCCTCCGGCGCGAACACGCGCTGCAGGTTCATGTACTGGCCGCTGTCCTGATCGTAGAAGCGGCCCCATCCGGAGGAGGTGCCCCACCAGGTGTAGTTCGAGCCTGTGGCGTACTTCACTTCTTCCAGGCTGTAGAGCGCGTCGCCGAACAACTGGAAGTTGTCGTTCACATCGAAGGTCATCGAGCTGTAGATCTGCCCGCTTTCCTTGCCGTTCTTGATGGTCTTGTAGCCGGTGCCATAGACCGAACCGCAGGCCTGGCCGGTTGGCCGGGTGCCGAGCACGGTGGTGCCGTCGAACTGGCCCGCCACGTTGGCGCACAGGTTCGGGTCCATCATCGCGTAGCGGTTGCTGTTGGCCGGCAGCAGTACCAGGAAGTCGTTGGAGACGTACTGGGGGCTGTAGCCGTCGGGATTGTTGACCTTGGTCAGGTCACGCTGGTAGCCCCAGATCGGGCTGGTTTTTTCGTACTGCACGTTGACCAGCGCATGGAATCGATCGTCGACACCGTTGAAGCCGCGCGCCGCACTGACGCGTACGCTGTTGCCGCCGCCTTCGGAGTAGGCACCGCCACGGACGTTGAGCACACCGCCATCCATGCGCTCCTTGAGGATGATGTTGACCACGCCGGCGATCGCATCCGAACCGTACAGCGAAGACTGGCCGCCGGGCAGGATCTCGATGCGCTCGACGATGTCGATCGGAATGCCGCTGATGTTGTTGAAACTGTCGCTGCCGTTGTACAGCGCCGGATACGAGAGCATCGGGCGGCCGTTGATCAGGTACTTGGTGTAGCCGGGGCTGAGCCCGAACATGCCGGCGGCCTCGGCACCCTGGGTGAACGAAGCGGAGGTCTGCCCGCCCTGCAGGCCGCCGGTCGACAGCGAGGACTGCTGCAGGACGTCGGCGACGCTGGTGAAACCGCGGGTCTGGATGTCCTCGGCGGTGACGGTCAGGACCGGCGTGTGGTTCTCGATCTGCGTCTGCGGGATCAGTGAGCCGGTGACGGTGACGCGGTCAAGCTGTGTCGGGCCGGTGTCCTGCGCGTGGGCTGCGCCGGAGGCGATCAGGGTGCCGATCAGGGCAAGGGTCAGGGGGTGACGCGAAGGCGTGGAGCGATGGCGAGACATGATGGATCCCCGTAATGAGCGATGTCGTCTGGCTGATGTCCTCCCTGACATCTTCATGATGTGTTCAGTTGCAATCCATTCAGCCGGACCGTAACACGACGTTCACGTTGTCAAAACGGACCCGTCACACGGATGTGCTGCTTATCGGAAGAAAAGTCCTTTGAAATCAGTGCGTAAACGCGATTGTCTAGGAATGTTTCAAAATGTTGCGTTGCAGAACAGAATTGATCGAAGACGATTTGTAGTATGTAGATCAATGGCTTGCTGGCTTCGCGGAGACTTTTCTGATTAATTAATTTATGAGACTGGTTTCGATGTTCCGTCTCAATTGACGGGCATGAAAAAGGCCCCGCCGAAGCGGGGCCTTTTGTGCAGTTCCGGCCCGGCGCTTACTTCCCGCCGAACTCGTACTTGGCCTGCACGTAGACCGCACGGCCGTAGGGGTTGTAGATGCTGCTGTTGTACGGTGCGCCGATGTTGCCGGCGTAGCTGTGGGCCTGGCCGTCGGGCATCTTGTTGAACACGTTGTTGACCATCATCGACAGCGTCAGGTTGTCCATCGCCTGGTAATTCACGCTCAGGTTGTAGGTGGTGTACGAGCCCCACTTGCCGGCCTCGTAGCCGGACGGATGCACGTAGTCGTAGCCCTTGCCCAGGTATGCCATGCGGTTGGGCGTCTTGCCGATGTAGTTGAAGTACACGGTGGTGGTCCACTTGTCCTTCGCCCAGCCCACCGCACCGTCGGCACGCACCTTGGCGTACTGGTCGTAGTTCCACATCGCGTACGGGTCGCGCAGCAGGTCCAGGTACTCGTCGCCCGGCTGCGGCTGCAGTTCGCGCTTGATCATGTTGGTGTAGTTGCTGGAGAACTGCAGCGCACCGAAGCGGCCGATGTCCTGTACGTACTTGAAGCTGGCCGTGACCGCCTGCAGGTTCTGGCTGGCGATGTTCATCTTCGGCGTGTAGATCTGGTCAAGCTTGCCGGCGCCATCACGGGTGATCCAGTCGCTGACGTTCTGGCAGCTGGCCGAGGTGTTGTTGGTCTGGCCGTTGCGGCAGTAGTACTCGGCCAGCAGCAACTGGTCGGAGCTGAGGGTGTTGACCTCGTTCTTGATCTTCCAGTTGTAGTAGTCCACCGACAGCGAGAGGTTGTTGATGGGCGCCCACACGATGCCGGCGTTCCAGACGTCGGCGGTGATCGCTTCCAGCTCGGGGTTGCCGGACTGCTCACCGAACACTGATTCGTTGGCATACGGGCAGCCAACCGTGTCGCTCGGGTTGAAGCCGAGCTGGCCACAGCGGTAGTAGTCAACCGAGCCGTTGGCGTAGTACCCGCTGCGGCCCTGGAAGGCATCGGACAGGCTGGGGGCGCGGAAGGCGGTGCCGTACTTGCCGCGGAACAGCAGGCTTTCAATGGGACGGAATTCCACGCCGATGCTGTAGGTCGACTTGTCGACGGTCTTGTCGGCGATCTTGAACGCGTCGTAGCGGCCCGAGGCGGTCACGGTCAACGACTCCAGCAGCGGCATGCGCAGTTCGCTGGTCAGCGCGTAGTTGCTGCGATGGCCGGCGCCGGCCACCGAGGTGGTGCCCCAGACGCTGCCATCAAGCAGGCGCTGGTCGGGTGTATAGGACCAGCCTTCGCTGCCCGCTTCGGCCACCACTGCCAGGCCCGCATCGCCACCGGGCAGCTTGAACAGCGAACCATTGGTGATCTGCGCGCGGCCCAGGTTCTGCCAGGTGCGGCTCTTGTTGTAGGTGAAGCCGGTGAAGGTCTGGAAATCGCCGGCCGGCAGCGGCGAATAGAACGCGCCCCAGTTCGGGTTGTAGATGTTGTAGCCGTCGTCGGTGACGCCCAGCACCGGACCCAGCACGCGGTCTTCGAAGTAGCTGTCGATCTCATTGGCCCAGCGCGCGAAGCTGCGCTCGGTCAGCTTGTACTCGCCACGGCTGAAGCTGGCGCTGTAATCCCAGTTGCCGACGTTGCCGCGCCCGCCCAGCGTGATCTGGTAGGCCTTGTTGCGATCGGTGCTCATGGTGTCGCGGTAGCCGGCCGGGCTGATGTCCTCCGGCGCGAACGCGCGCTGCAGGTTCATGTATTCGCCACTGGCCTGGTCGACGAACGCACCGAAGCCGACATCGCTGCCCCAGAAGGCGTAGCCCGAACCCGAGTTGTACTGCACTTCTTCCAGGCTGTAGAGCGCGTCTGCGAACAGCTGGAAGTTGTCGTTGACGTCAAAGGACATCGACGAATAGATCTGGCTGCTTTCCTTGCCGTTCTTCAGCGTCTTGTAGCCGGCACTGAAGGGTGAACCGCAGGATTCGCCGGTGGCACGGGTGCCCAGCACGGTGGTGCCGCCGAACTGGCCGGCCACGTTGGCGCAGCGGCTCGGGTCCATCATCACGTAGGCGTTCTGCTGGTCCGGCAGGTACACCAGGAAATCGTTGGTCGGAACCTGCGGCGTGTAGCCTTTGGTGTTGTTCTGCTTGGTCAGGTCGCGCTGGTAACCCCAGATCGGGCTGCTCTTCTCGTACTGCACGTTGACCAGTGCGTGGAAGCGATCATCGAGGGCGTTGAAGCCATGCGCGCCGCTGACGCGGAAATCGTTGCCGCCACCCTCGGTGTAGGCGCCGCCGCGCACGTTCAGCACGCCGCCGTCCATGCGGTCTTTGAGGATGATGTTGACCACGCCGGCGATCGCGTCCGAGCCGTACAGCGATGACTGGCCGCCGGGCAGGATCTCGATGCGCTCGACGATGTCGATCGGGATGCCGCTGAGGTTGTTGAAGGTATCGCTGCCGTTGTAGAGGGCAGGGTAGGACAGCATCGGCCGTCCGTTGATCAGGTACTTGGTGTAGCTCGGGCTGAGGCCGAACATGCCCGAGGCTTCGGCGCCCTGGGTGAACGACGCGGAGGTCTGGCCGCCCTGCAGGCCGCCGGTGGTCAACGAGTTCTGCTGCAGCACCTCGGCAACGCTGGTGAAGCCACGGGTCTGGATGTCCTCGGCGGTGACGGTCAGGACCGGCGTGTGGTTCTCGATCTGCGTCTGCGGGATCAGTGAGCCGGTGACGGTCACGCGTCCAAGATCGGTGGGAGTGTTGTCCTGGGCGAGCGCGATCGCGCTGCTGCTGGCCAGGATCAGGCCGCTGAGGACGGCGCGGGTGAGCGGGTGACGCGGGAAGCCATTGCGAGACATGCGGTACTCCGTGTGGTCGTGAGAAACGCGTTTTCCCTTTCCTGGGAACTCATGGATGGTTCAGCAGCCGGTGGACGCAGAAAGGCGGCGTTTTTCGAACGTAACACACGCTTAACTTGTTTTTCGCGGGCTTGTCGCGCTCTCGCAATGGCCCGTTGGGAGTTAATAAAAATTTCTTTAAAAACAATTGATTGCAATATTGGTACGAATTTGCCGAGTTTGGCTTAATGAACACCCAGTAAATTTTCGGATATTTAACAATCGAGATGTTCCCGCAGCGATCGCCGCACGTGCCTCGCCAAAAAAAAGGCCCCGCCGAAGCGGGGCCTGGTCCGGAATCAAACCCGGAAATCGACGGGATTACTTGCCGAAGTCGTACTTGGCCTGCACGTACACGGTGCGGCCGTAGACGTTGTACAGGTAGTTGTTGAACGGCGTGCCGGAGGTGCCCTGGTAGCTGTGAGCCTGCTGCTCGGGCATCTTGTTGAACACGTTGTTGACCATCAGCGACAGGGTCAGGTCATCCTGCACGCGGTAGTTCACGCTCAGGTTGTAAGTGGTGTACGAAGCCCACTTGCCTGCCTTGTAACCCGACGCACCATGGGTGTACTCGTAGCCGTTCAGGCCCGCCAGGTAGTTCGGGGTGTGGCCGATGTAGTTCGCGTACAGCGTGGTGGTCCACTTGTCCAGCGACCAGGCCACCGACGCGTCGGAACGGACCTTGGCGTAGCTGTCGTAGTTCCACATCGACTTCGGGTTGCCCAGCAGGTCCTGGAAGTCCTCGCCCGGCTGCGCCTGCACTTCACGCTTCAGCATGTTGGTGTAGTTGCCCGAGAACTGCAGCGAACCGAAGCGGCCGATGTCCTGCAGGTACTTGAAGCCGACGGTCACGGCCTGCAGGTTCTGGCGGGCCACGTTCATCTTCGGGGTGTACAGCGAGCTCAGGTTGCCGGCCGAATCGCGCACGACCCAGTCAGCCACGTTCTGGCAGGTGGCCGAGGAGCCGTTCGGCAGGCCGTTGCGGCAGTAGTACTCGGCCAGCAGCAGCTGGTCGGTGCTGGCCGTATCGACTTCGTTCTCGATCTTCCAGTTGTAGTAGTCGGCCGAGATCGACAGGTTCGCCATCGGCGCCCAGACGATGCCCGCGTTCCAGACGTCGGCGGTGATCGGCTCCAGGTCCGGGTTGCCGGCACGCTCGGAGTACACCGAGACGCTGTCTGCGTAGCGGCAGGCGTCGGTGTTGCCCGGCACGTAGCCCAGCTCACCGCAACGGTAGTAATCGGTGGAGTTGGCAGCGTAATAGCCGCTGCGGCCCTGGAATGCGTCGGGCAGGGTCGGCGCGCGGAAGGCGGTGCCGTACTTGCCGCGGAACAGCAGGCTTTCGATCGGACGGAACTCGACACCCACGCTGTAGGTGGCCTTGTCGACGGTGTTGTCGGCGATCTTGAAGGCGTCATAGCGACCGGAAGCGGTCACCGTCAGCGACTCCAGCAGCGGCATGCGCAGCTCGCTGGTCACCGCGTAGTTGCTGCGATGGCCGTTGCCGGCAACAGCCGACGAGCCCCACACGTCGCCGTCCAGCAGGCGCTGGTCGGGGCTGTAGTCCCAACCTTCGCTGCCGCCTTCGACGACCACGGCCAGGCCGGCATCACCGCCCGGCAGCGAGAACAGCGAGCCGTTGGTGACCTGCGCGCGTGCCAGGTTCTGCCAGGTGCGGCTGTGGTTGGTGGTGTAACCGGTGAAGCCAGCGAAATCTTCCGGCGAGATCGGCGAGTAGAACGCGCCCCAGTTGGTGTTGTAGATGCCGAAGCCATCCTGGGTGCCCAGCTGCGGGCCCAGCACCTTGTCGGCGAAGTAGCTGTTGATGGCATTGCCGAAGCGCTGGAACTTGCTCTCATCCAGGCGGTATTCGCCACGGGTGAAGCTCAGGCTGTAGTCCCAGTTGCCGACCGCACCCTTGCCGCCCAGGGTGACCTGGTAGGCACGGCTCTTGTCGTTGTTCAGGATGCCCTTGTAGCCTTCGCCGCCGATGTCTTCCGGAGCGAACGCGCGCTGCAGGTTGACCAGCTTGCCGGAGGCCTGGTCATAGAAGCCACCCATGGTGCTCTTGGTGCCCCACCAGAGGTAGTTCGAGCCCGAGGTGTATTCGGTCTTTTCCTTGCTGTACAGCACGTCGGCGAACAGCTGGAAGTTGTCGTTCACGTCGAAGGTCATCGACGAGTAGAACTGGCCGCTGTCCTTGCCGTTCTTCAAGGTCTTGTAGCCGGCGCCGAAGACCGAGCCGCAGGACTGGCCCGTCGGGCGGTTCGCCAGCACGGTGGTGCCGTCGAATTGGCCGGCAACGTTGGCGCAGTTGCTCGGGTCCATCATGTACAGCGCATTGGTCTTGGCGTCGATGACGGCGAAGTCGTTCGACGGCAGCTGCGCGGTGTAGCCGTTCGCGTTGTTCTGCTTGGTCAGGTCACGCTGGTAGCCCCAGATCGGGTTGCTGCTTTCGATCTGCACGTTGACCAGTGCATTGAAGCGGTCGTCCAGTGCCGAGAAGCCGTGTGCACCGCTGACGCGGAAGCTGCTGCCACCGCCTTCAGTGGAAGTGCCGCCACGCACGGACAGGCTGCCGCCTTCCATGTGGTCCTTCAGGATGATGTTGACCACGCCGGCGATCGCATCCGAACCGTACAGGGAGGACTGGCCACCCGGCAGGACTTCGATGCGCTCGACGATGTCGATCGGAATGCCGCTGATGTTGTTGAACGCGTCGCCGCCGTTGTACAGCGCCGGGTAGGACATCATCGGGCGGCCGTTGATCAGGTACTTGGTGTAACCCGGATTCAGGCCGAACATGCCAGCGGCTTCAGCGCCCTGGGTGAACGAAGCGGAGGTCTGGCCACCCTGGATGCCGCCGGTGGTCAGCGAGGACTGCTGCAGCACCTCGGCGACGCTGTTGAAGCCGCGCGACTGGATGGCTTCAGCGCTGATGGTCATGACCGGGGTCTGGGTCTCGACCTGGGTCTGCGGGATCAGCGAGCCGGTGACGGTGATCTTGTCCAGATTGGTGGCCTTGTCCTGGGCCATTGCCGGCGAGGCGGCAACCAGGGCGGAGATCAAGGCGACAGCGAGGGTGTTGCGACGTGCAGAATTGCGAAGGTCTTTCATGTAGTTCCGTTCAGAGAGCAAATACGAGTACGGCACTGCGCATGCGCCATCGTGCGTGCCGTAGATCCAGCAACGCAGCCCAAAACCAGTGCTTAGCGAACGTAACATGAACTTAACAATCTGTGCACGAATCTGTAGCAATCCTGAATTTCAGTCAGCGTACGTCCAGCTAGTATGATGTTGGGTTCTTCTTGTCGATTCACCCGGAGCCCGCAGTGAACAGTTCTTCCCGTCGTCCGCATGCCAGCCAGGTGCAGAAGGGACTGGCGCCGCATGCGCGCATCCGCAACGTGATCGCGGTGGGCTCGGGAAAGGGTGGCGTGGGCAAGTCGACCACGGCGGTCAACCTGGCCGTCGCACTGCAGCAGCTGGGCGCGCGCGTAGGCGTGCTTGATGCCGATATCTACGGCCCCAGCGTGCCGGCGATGCTCGGCCTGTCCGGTCGCCCGGAAAGCCCGGACAACAAGAGCATCGAGCCGATGCGGGCCTTCGGCGTGGACACCATGTCGATCGGTTATCTGGTCGAGGATGAAACGCCGCTGATCATGCGCGCACCGCGCGCGACGGCGGCGTTGACCCAGCTGTTCGAAGACACGCTGTGGGACGACCTGGACTATCTGCTGATCGATCTGCCGCCGGGCACCGGCGACATCCAGCTGACCCTGGTGCAGAAGATCCCGCTGGCCGGCGCGGTGATCGTCACCACGCCGCAGGACATCGCTACGCTGGATGCGAAGAAGGCGCTGAAGATGTTCGAGAAGGTCGAGGTGCCGGTGCTGGGCGTGGTCGAAAACATGGCCGTGTATACCTGCAGCAACTGCGGGCATGTGGAGCACCTGTTCGGCGAAGGTGGTGGCGAGCGCATGGCGGCGCAGTACGGCGTGCCGCTGCTGGGGTCGCTGCCGCTGCAGATCGGCATCCGCGAGCAGGGCGATGCCGGTACCCCGATCACCGCCGCGCAGCCGGAATCGGCGGCGGCCCAGGCCTACCACCGTGCCGCCCAGCGTCTGGTCGAGGAAGTGGGCAAGCGCCCGCGCGCTTCGATCCCGATCCTGTCCTCGCTGCTGTAAGGGCCCGCTGGGGGCTGCGGCGGCGACGCCCGGCCCCCTGCTAGAATCCTCGCGCCCCCTCGCACCCAGGACAGAGCATGAGCATCAAGAGTGACCGTTGGATCCGCCGGATGTCCGAACAGCACGGCATGATCGAGCCGTATGAGGCCGGGCAGGTCAAGCAGGCCAACGGCGAGCGCATCGTCAGCTACGGCACTTCCAGCTACGGCTACGACGTGCGCTGCTCGCGCGAGTTCAAGGTGTTCACCAACATCAACTCGACGATCGTGGACCCCAAGCATTTCGATCCGGGCAGCTTCGTCGATATCGTCGGTGACGAGTGCATCATTCCGCCGAACAGCTTCGCGCTGGCACGCACGGTCGAGTATTTCCGCATTCCGCGCGACACCCTGGTGGTGTGCCTGGGCAAGAGCACCTATGCGCGCTGCGGCATCATCGTCAACGTGACCCCGCTGGAGCCGGAGTGGGAAGGCCACGTGACCCTGGAATTCAGCAACACCACGCCGCTGCCGGCGCGCATCTACGCCAACGAAGGCGTGGCGCAGATGCTGTTCTTCCAGTCCGATGAAGTGTGCGAGACCTCGTACAAGGACCGCGGCGGCAAGTACCAGGGCCAGACCGGCGTGACCCTGCCGCGCACCTGACAGCTTGCGTCAGCGCGTATCGGTAGCGCCGGGCCATGCCCGGCGTTTCCGTTTGTGGGTCCGCGCGCTGCGTTCGCCGGGCATGGCCCGGCGCTACCTTATTTGCCGCGACCGAACAGGATCGCGATGCCTACGGCCACCAAGCCGAGCGGCCACCAGGTCAACAGCAGGCGCGACAGGTTCAGGTTGGTCCAGCCCAGGTTGCTGGCCAGCATGAACAGGCCGATCAGGATCAGCAGGATGGCGGCGACGATATTGAATCGCATCGGGTCGGCACTGGCTCAGGAATGGGCTGGATATCCTAGCCGTTCCTTCCAGTAGGCGACATGCTGGTCCAGCGCGGCCGGCTCATAGCGGTGCGCCGGGCCACTGCCCCAGACCGGTCCCGGCCACGCCGGATCGCCGTCGTGGCGGCCGATCACGTGGAAATGCAGCTGGCGCACGATGTTGCCCAGCGCGCCGATGTTGATCTTCTCCACCCCGTCCGAACCGTGCAGGGCCTTGCAGGCGCGGTTGAGCTCGGTGCGCAGCTTGTCCTGCTGCTCGCCGTCCAGCTCGATCCACTCGGTCACCCCGGCCAGACGCGGCACCAGGACCAGCCAGGGGAATCGTTCGTCGTTCATCAGTCGCACTTGCGACAACGGGCCTTCGGCCACCAGTACGCTATCGGTGGCCAGGCGTGAATCGAGTTCGAAATCGCTCATCCAAGATGCTCCGAGAAGAAGTCCAGGGTGCGTTGCAGCGCCAGGGCGGCGCTGTCTGGATCATACGCATGTCCGACCTCGCGGTTGAAGGCATGGTCGGCCGGATACACGTAGGTCGCCATCTGCGGCAGCTTCTCACGGTGCGCCTGGATCGCCTCGGGCGGGATGCTCTTGTCCTGCGCGCCGAAGTGGAACATCACCGGGGCCTTCGGCGTCTCGTCCAGGAACTGCACGTTGCGCGCGCCGTAGTAGCTCACCGAGGGCAGGCCCAGGCGCAGCGCGGACAGCAGGGCGACGCTGCCACCCCAGCAGTACCCAACCGTGCCGACCTTGCCGTGCGGGGCCAGCCGGGTTGCCGCGGCGCGGACCACTTCCAGTGCCTTTTCCATGCCCAGCGCGGTGACCCGTGCCAGCCCATCCTTCACGCCCTCGGGGCTGTAGGGCAGGGCATCCGGGTCGGTCTCGGGGCCGTCGACCAGGTCGAAGAACGACGGCGCCAACACGGCGTAGCCCTGGGCCGCGAACCGTTCGGCGACGCCGCGGATATGCGGGTTGGCGCCGAAGATCTCCTGCACCACCACCAGCGCGCCGCGGGGTTTGCCCTCGGGCAGTGCCTGCCAGGCGCGGACCGGGCCGTAATGCGTATCCAGGATGATCCATTCGGACATCGGGGTGTACCTCGTTGCAGGGAACAGAACGGTATTGTCGACGTTGTGAGGGTTAGCGCGATGTCAGCGGCTGTGCCGCATCGGGCGGCTATGGTGGGGCTGGCTGTGGTTTCCCAAGGCGGTGCAGGTACCGGTTTCCGTATTGACCGGTGCACACCCGAAGCCTAAGCTTTCAGCCACGATGACATACAAGCCTCCGGCGCGAGCCGGGGGCTTTTTTGTTGTCTGCGCGTTGCCCGAGGGCGACGTGGAAACAGGCGGCTGTGCCGGGCCAACCGCGACGAAGACATCCAGGCCGACCCGAGCCTGACAACCCCGAAACCCAGCCGCCGCAAGGCGGCTTTTTCATTTCCAGGAGATTCAACACCATGTCCATCAATCAAGCCATTTCCGCCCAGGACTCCGCGCTGTACGTGAAGGCCGGCACCGCCCCGACCGCGCCGAACAATCCGGCAGGCTATACCGAAATCGACGGCCTGACCGCCTTCCCGTTTGGCCGCGGCCAAGCCAACACTCTCGACGCCACCAACCTGCGTTCGAAGCAGATGGAGAACATCGCGGGTCTGTCCGGCGGCCAGGCCGTACAGGTGTCCGGCCATCGCTGGCCGGTGGGCAGCTCGGCGGGCCAGGAAATCCTGCGTGACGCCGATCCGGATGCCGACCTGCACTTCCTGATGGTGCTGCCCACCGGCGATGCCGCCACCTTCGTGGCCAAGGTCGCAGCCTTCAACGTCGCCCCAGGTACCAACCAGGTGCTGACCTTCACCGCCGATCTGTTGCCGCGTGATTTCGCCATCGTCACCGCTGCTGCCGGCGGCACCCCGTGATGCTGCTGGGCAAGCAGCAGATCCTGGACGCACAGGATCGCCGCCACGAAGACATCGCCGTGCCCGAATGGGGCGGCAATGTGCGTGTGGCGATGATGTCGGCCAGCGACCGTGACCGCTGGGAGCAGGAGACCTATGGCGGTGATACGCCCAAGGTGGATGACTTCCGTGCGCGCTTCGTCGGCCTGTGCCTGGTCGATGAAATGGGGGCGCGCCTGTTCTCCGACCATGAGGTGGCCCAGCTGGGCGCGAAATCGGCGGCGGCGCTGGATCGCGTGTTCCGTGTCGCGCAGACGCTCAATGCGCTCGGCGATGCGGCCGTGGGAGAGCTGGAAAAAAACTGATCCGCCGGCCTGAGCGCCGGCTTCAGTTCCGGATCGCGTGGCGGCTGGGCCTCCCGCATCCGGACCACCTGTTGGCGGGAGTGACGTCCCGCCAGCTCTCGGAGATGTACGCGTTCGCACGGCTGGAACCGATGGATCAGCCACTGCAGGGGATGCTTGCGCAGCTGACCAGTGTGCTGGCCCAGGTGCATGGCAACGCGACCACGGCCGAGGACTTCCTGCTGGTGCGGCCGCGCGCCTCGCCGGAGAAGGCTGCCAAGGAACGCTCGCAGCAGCTGCTGGAGATGTTCGGCAGCGCATCGCGCCGCAACGCTGCGCCGTGATCCCAGGCGGGGCAGGGCATGGCTTCTCCGAGGTGTGGCATGCAATCGAACCTGGGGCCCTGCGGGGCCCCTCATCATTCTTGGAGGAACGCATATGGCGTCCACTAACCAGAATCTAGACGTAGTACTGCGGGTCAATACGACGGGCTTCCGTAACGCAATGGCGGAGGCCAGCCGCCTGGCAACGCAGAATCTCAAGACAATGCGGGCGGAGGCCGAGCGGACGGCAGCCGCGCTGGCGCGCGTGCATGCCGCACCTGAAGGCGCGGCGGCAAAGGCAGGGGCAAGCGCAAAAGGCGGGGAAGATGTACTCCGCAGCGGCGTGAAGGAGCTTGGCAACGGCCTGCTGACTGCTGCAGGCGGCCCATGGGGCATCGCCATCGCGTCGGTGCAGAAGCTCGGCGAAGCGTACATGGACATGGTCAAGGCATCCGAACGTGCCCGTGCCGAGTTCAATGAACAGATGCAATCGCTGAAGCTGATGTCGTTCACAATGGATGAAGTCGGCAAGGGTCTGCGGGATCGCAGCATGCCGATGGATGTCGCCGTCGCTTCGCTGCATGAGCAGGCAAAGGCCATGCGCGAGCTCGAAGCGCGCAAGCGCGCGCTGGAGGGGGCCGTCACCCATTGGGAAGGGCGCGTGGCCTATGGCCAGCAGTCGGGGCGGGAGGGCGCCGGCATGAGCGCGGGGGCCGACTACGCAGGGCTGAAGGCCGCGCAGGACGCCTTGAAGGAGTTTGAAGGCAAGACCGATCCGGTGCGGCGCCAGTTCCAGGAGCTGCAGGAACAGATCCGTGGCTCAATGGATCCAGAGCTGTTCAAGAGGGTCCAGGACGCCATCAACAATCTCGACATCCAGACGTTGGTCCAGCTCAAGGCAGAGGTAGGCTTGACGCGCTGGGAGGCACTGCAGGCCGGTTCGGCGATCTCGGGCATGCTCGGTGGCATGCGCGGAGAAGCGTGGCGAGACGAGGTCGAGTGGATCCGTCTAACCCGTGGCGAGTACGCGGCATGGTTGGCTGAACGCGGTGCGGAAATAAATGCCAACGGCGGGCCGGACAAGATGGACCCGGCCCAGCGCGCCGAGTTCAACAGGGACGCCGCACGCAAGAAGGCCGACATCGAACGCAAGGCCCAGTTCCGCGAACAGCAGCAGGCAGCCCAGCAGTCGGTCAGAGGCGTGAATGAACAGGCCGATGCGTACGCAGCACTGATGGATCGCATCGAGAAGCAGATGGCCCAGGACCGAGTGCGCCAGAAGCTGAAAGAGGGGATGACAGAGACGGAAAAGCTGCAAGTCACCCTCCTTGACGAGATGGAGCATGCCGAGAAGAAACTCGGCGAGCAGAAGCAACTGCGGGTGAAGGCCTCGCTGGTTGCAGCGGTGGCCCTGGCCAAGGAGGCGGCAGCTGCTGAAGCGTCGAAGAAGGCCCAGCAGGACCTGCTGAAGCTGCAGCGGGAGCTCCAGCAGGCGGCGCAGGCACAGCAGCGCGGCAACGACCAGGAACTGTTCGGCATCGGCCATGGCGCAGCGAGCGTGGATCGCATGCAACGCCGTTCCGCGCTGGATGAGGACCGCGACAACCGAAAGCGTGCGTTGGACGACGAGTCGCGCAGTGAAGACGGCAAGGTCATCGAATCGGAGCGCTACAGGACCCTGCTGGCCGAGCTCGATGCGTTCCATGAGCAGTCCCTGCAACGCGAGGCCGCGTTCCAGGAGAGCAAGAAGGCATACCAGTCCGATTGGAAGAACGGCGCGATGCGGGCCTTCGAGGACTACGCCGACGCTGCCGCCAACGCTGCCGAGCTGAGCCACGGCGTGTTCAGCAATGCCCTGGGGGGGCTGGAAGAAAGCCTGGTCAAGTTTGCCCAGACCGGCAAGCTGTCCTTCTCCGACCTGGCCGACTCGATCATCGCCGATCTGGCGCGCTTGGCAGCCAAACAGATGGTCAGTGGACTGATCAGGTCGGTCGGGCAGTTGTTCGGGCCGAAGATCACCGGCTTTTCCATCGGCGGTTACACCGGCCCTGGCGGCAAGTACGAACCGGCCGGCATCGTCCACAAGGGTGAAGGTGTACTCAGCCAGGAGGACATGGCGGCACTCGGCGGCCCATCGGCATTCTTTGCTCTGCGCACGTCGCTGCGAACCGGCAACGGTCTGGGCGGCGGCGAAAGCGGAGGCTATGCGCAGGTGCCGATCGCCCGTGCCGGCGAGGGTGGGATGAACGTGGAAATCAACAACTACGGCGAAGGCCGGGTCAACACCCGGGAAGAACGCCAGCGCATGCCGGATGGCAGCGAAGTGAGGCGACTGGTGATCGACATCGTGGGCGACAGCCTCAACGGTGGCGAGCTGGGCGCCATTGGACGGGCCCGATATGGATGGACGGAGGCAGTGGGATGAGCAGTTGGCCAGAGTATGCAGAGATTCGTTTCGCCGACTATGGCGAGGAGATCGTCGCGTCCGAAGAGCGGACCGACATGGAGCGCGGGCCGAGCAAGATGCGCGCGCTCAACAGCCGGGTGATGAAGAATGTGTACGCCTCGGTGCAGTTCCGCAGTGCGGCCGACGCCGAGGCGTTCGAGGAGTGGTACCTGCGCGATGTCGGTCGTGTCGGCTGGTTCACGATGGAGCACCCACGGACCGGGCAGCCGATCAGCGCCCGCTTTCCGCAGGGGATCGGTCGCCTGGTGCCGCTCAACACCCAGTTCCGTTTCTCCAAGCGTGATCTGGTGCTGGAGTACATGCGATGAGCTCGTTCCATGAACGTCGCCAGCGCCTGGCTGATACCCAGGGGCCGCTGATGCTGCTGGAAGTGTCGGCGCCATCGATGCCGGAAGTGCTGCGGATCGTCAACGACAACGTGAACTGGACCAGCAATGGCAGCGAGTTCATCGCCGCGCCATTCGGCTTTCAGCTTCCCGACGACGTCAGCGGGCAGGCTCCGCGTGCGCAGCTGGTGATCGACAATATCGGCCGCGCACTCACCGAAGACCTGGAAGCACTGGCCCCGGGCGAGATGGTGACCGCCCGGTTGATGCTGACCGACCGTGCCAACCCGGATGCCATCGAGGCCGAGTACGACCTGCCGATGACCCAGGTATCGGTCAACACGCGCACGGTCAGCGCCCAGTGCGGCGTCGATTTCCTGATGCGCCAGCAGGCCGTGCTGCTGCACGCCAATCCGTTCACGTTGCCGGGGATCTTCTGATGCGCCTGGTCGACGTCGAGCGATGGGTGGGCATTCCCTATGACGAAGCCGCGTGCGACTGCGCCGACCTGGTGGTGCAGGTGCAGCGGGCGCTGTTCGCCCGTGAAGTGGCGCTGCCCGGACGGCGCCCGCGCGGGCGGCGCGGCTCGGCCGAACTGGGCGCGCTGTCGCGCGCGCAGGCGGTAGCCCGCGAGGGCCCACCGCAGGACGGCGACCTGGTACTGATGATCGAACGCGGACAACACAACCCCGGCCATGCCGGGGTTTTCTTTTTCCTGGCCCACGAGGGCTGGGTTCTGCACAGCAATGAAACGAACGGCTGCAGCGTGCTGCACCGCGTTCGTGACCTGCCCGGATATGGGCTGAGGATCGAGGGATACTACGCATGGAACTGACCCCACAACCGGCGACCGACGGTCGCCTCATCATCACCCCGCATCCGGTGCTGCTGGATGGCCAGCGCAACGTGCCGGTCGACCTGCGCCCGGGCGAAAGCCTGTACGCCTTCCTCATGCGCCATATCGATGGCCTCGATGGGCAGGCCTGGCAGGTCTGCGTGGATGGTATCGATGTCCCGCGTGAGCAGTGGATGCAGGTGCGGCCGCGGCATGGGCAGCTGATCGAAGTCCGCAGCGTGGTCGGCAAAGCGGTGATCCCGTTGGTGGCGATGATCGCGCTGACCTACTTCACCTTCGGCATCGGCACGCTGGTGGCAGGCTCGGCCTGGGGTGCGGGCGCGGTAGCGGGGCTCAGCGCCACCTACGGCACTGCTCTGGCGTCAGCGGTGTACGTGGCCGGCAGCGTGCTGATCAACAAGGTGTTGGGCCCGAAGCCTCCCCGGCCCGGTGGTGGTGGCGTTGCCGATACCGCCTATTCGCTGGCTGCGCCTCGCAACCGCGTGCGCGCCTATGAGCCGCTGGGCCTGCTGTTCGGCTCCACGCGCGTGGCGCCCGATCTGATCAGCCGTCCCTATACGTGGTTCGAGGGCGACGAACAGTTCGTCGGCATGACCCTGAGCCCAGGCATCAATGTCGGCCGTGTCGAGGCCCTGCAGAACGGTGAGTCACCGCTGTCCAGCTATGAGGGGGTGCGCACCTGGTTCCGAGGCTTCCCGCAGATGCCGGACGAAGCGATTCCGCTCTACAGCAACGCGGATGTGATCGAAGGCGCTCTGTTGCTGGATACCGGCAGCGACGCCAAGCATGTGGCCAGCCCGTGGGTGGAGCGCACCAGTTCGGCCGAGACGCTGCGCCTGCAGGTGAACGTGGAATTCCGTCTGTGGGACACGACCTCCAAGGGCAAGGACAAGGACAACCGCGAGCAGCTCCAGATCCAGTACCGCCCGGTAGGCACCACCAACTGGCAGTTGTTCGGCAACTACAACCTTGTGGGGCGCACGCAGAAAGCCCGTCGGGTGAGCTACGGTCGCGATGTGGAGCTTGGCCAGTACGACGTGCGTGTGCGCGTGGCTGGACAGAACACCGATGGCAGCGGTGCGCAGGCGAACTTCACCTGGACCACGCTGGTCAGCGTTCAGCGTGACGATGCCAGCCATGCCGGCATTCCCGCGATCGGCCTGCAGATGAAGGCCTCCGGCCAGCTCAACGGCACCCCGGATGAAATCCGCTGCGTGGCCCATTCGCGGCCGATCCCGGTGTGGAAGGGCGATGCGGTTGGCTGGGTGACCGAGGAGACCAGCAACCCGGGCGCGCAGATTCTGGCCTACGTGCGTGGCATCAACGACGAAAATGGCAAGCGCATCGCAGGCCTGGGCATGGCGGATCGACGCATCGACATTGAAAGCCTGAAGGCCTTCATGTTGCATTGCGCAGACAATGCGCTTGGCTATGACTACTGGCTGACAGAAGTACGCAGCCACCAGGCGGTGCTGGATGCCATCGCCCTGGCCGGCTTCGGCCAGGTGACATGGGCAAAGGGCCGCCTGGGCGTGGCATGGGCCGCCGACGAGCAGCCGCTCTCCGGCGTCGTCAACATGGCGACGATCAAGAAGGGCCAGTTCCAGGTCGACTACACCCTGGCCAATGCCGCCGACGGCATCGAGTACAGCTATCTGGACCGCCGCACCTGGAAGGCGGCGACGCTACGCGTGCCGGCACCGGGTGTGGAAGTGATGCTCAACCCGGCCAAGATCACCGGCGAGGGCGTCAGCACCGAAGCCCACGCCGCGATGCTGGCGCGTTGGCATCTGGCGCAGAGCGTCTACCAGTACAAGTCGATCAGCTACAGCACCGACATCGAGCACCTGGCCTACTCGCGGTTGTCCGTGCTGGCGTTGCAGCACGACCTGACCCAGTGGGGCTTCGGTGGCCGCCTGATCGGCGCCACGGTCGATGCCGAAGGTGTGACCGCGCTGCAGTTGGACGAGCCGGTGCCGCCGCCCGCGGTGGGCAGTGCGTTCATTGGCCTGCGCGTCCCGGGCGAGCGCGTCTACCGCGTACTGCGCGTGGTACCTGGCAGCGAGCCGAGCGACACCCTGGTGTTGGCGGACCCGTGGCCGGCCGACGCGTCGCTGCCTGGCAGCAGCGAGACCAATCCTGCGCACGACACCATCTGGATCTATGATTTCAAACAGACGCCGGGTACACGCGTGCGCGTGACCGGCATCCGTCCGGAGGGCGACCTCAAGGGTGCGTCAGTGGACGTGGTGCAGGAAGGGCCTGCGTTCTGGCACTACGTGCGCACCGGCCAGTACGTACCGCCGTCGAACGAATCGTCGCTGCAGACCCGCCCCATCGCCAGCAACCTGAAAGTGATCGAACGGCAGGTCAGTCAGGGCGGCAGCGTCCATACCGAACTGCAGGCCAGCTTCGACATCAGCGGGCCGGTGGGTGACACGCTGGTGTTGTCCGATCCAGACGGCAATGCCGCTTTGGAGGAAGTCGCACGTACCACGACGCGCTCGGCAAGCTGGTCGATCCCCGGCGCGGGTACCTATCCCATCGTCGTGCGTCCGTACAGTCCGGAGGGACGCGCCGGCGTGGCGGTGTCTGCCCAATACACGACGTTGGGCGCTGACGCGCCGCCTGTCCTGGTCGACCTGTTCGACATCGAGGAGCTCAGTGGCGGCGTGCGTCGCTACGTATGGGGCTTCTTCAGCGATACGGTGCAGTCGGCCGACTTCGCTGGTGTGGAGATCCGCTACACCGCGGGCAGCATCGACAACCCGCTTTGGGAGCAGATGACCCCGCTCGGCGATGCAGGTGGCTTCTTCACTGCTGCGATCGAAGCGGTGCTGCCGGCGTCGGGCAGTTGGACCTTTGCCTGCCGCAGTCGCAACACCTCGGGTGTACTCTCGACGGCCGCCCGCTACCTGCGACGTTCGCTCGGCCGCAACGTCGGGCAGACGCTGGAGGGGATCGGTGGCGTGGTGGAGTCGGTCAAGCAGGATCTGGGCAAGGAAATCACTGCCCGCATCGACAACGACCTGGCCAATGCCACCCAGGCGGCCGAAGCACTGCGCAGCGAATCGCTGCGCCTGCAGGAACAGATCACGGCCGGGGCCGAACGGCTTGCCGGGCAGGCCGAAAGGCTCGACCAGCAGGCGCTGGCGATCAAGGCAGGCACCGATGGCCTGGCGCGCGAAGTGCTGGACCGCGCTGCAGGTGATCTGAATACCCGCACCGAGCTGACCACGGCGGTGACCCGCGAAACCAGCGAGCGCCGGTCGGATGTCGAGAATCTCACGCGGATGGTGAGCCAGCTGTCGGCAGGCAGTGGTGTGCAGTTCGACAGCAAGCGCATCTGGTACTTCGACAACAGCGTGGAAGGTTGGGGCGCGAACGGCGGCAGTCCAACGTTGGTGGATGGCTGGTTGCGTCCGGCCAACCATGCCAGCGATGCCTTCGTGGCCAGCCCGCGCGGCCAGGACGTCCAGGGCGCGGCGCACCGCTTCGTCAAGCTGCGTATCCGCAAAGTGGGTAGTCCTGCCTGGGACGGCCGGCTGCTGTGGAACGGCCCCGGCCAGTCGTGGGACAACGCTCGCATGGTGCAGTTCGCAGAGCCGGGCTATGACAGCAATGGCATCGCGACGCTGGATGTGGACAACATTCCGTGGAACGGTACCGTGGTCGACCAGATCCGCCTGGATCTGTCCAAGGCGCAGACCGATGCCCACTACTTCCTGCTGGACTGGGTGGCGATCGGCCGACCGACACCGGGCGCGTCGGTGGCCATGCTGCAGGACGAAGCCAGTGCACGCATCGCGGCCGATTCCAGCGAGGCCAGCCGTCGAGAGACGCTCGGCGTGCAACTGCGAGGCAGTTACGAAGGAAGCGATCTGGCGGGCGTCAGCCAGGGCCTGATCGCGGCGGAGAAGTCCGCGCGGCTCAGCGGCGACCAGGTCAACGCACAATCGATCCAGGCACTGCAGGCACGCATGCCAGCAGGTACCGGCGCGCTGGCGACCAATGCCAGCGTCAGCAGCCTGCAGCAGGCAATGGTCACCGCCGATACCGCGCTGGGGAGGCGTGTGGACAGCCTGGACGCTACGATGGGCGACAAGGTTGGCTCCAGTGCCTTCAATGCGCTGAAGACGGAAGTGGGGCAACTCGATGGCAAGGTCACCACCAGCAGCCAGGACCTGGTCCAGCTGAAGAGCCGCATGGAGGCGGTGATGGGCGCAGGCAGCAACCTGGCGCTCAATGGTGACTTCAACCTGGCCTCCGAAGGTTGGACATTCTTCAATACGACGGCTGCGTCGGTGGTGCGCGAGGGGCGTGGCAACACCCTGTGCTGGAAAGCCGCGCCCTATGCAGGGGGCAGCAACGCGGTGGTCAGCGCGGCGGTCAACGAAGGGCGTGTCATCGCTCTGACCGCTGGCCGCCGCTATCGCGTTTCCTGCTGGACGCGGACCAGCGAGGACTTCGACGGCACGGCCGACAATACCAAGCTGCGTATTGGCGACCAGAACGGCAACCTGATGGCGGCTGCGACAGCGTCGTTCCCCAGGTCCGTGGATTGGGTGAAGACCGAGACCTTCGTGAACCTGCCGTCCTCCGGCACGGTGCAGGGCATCAAGGTCACGATCAATCGCAACGGCACGGCCGGCACGCTGTGGCTGGATGACCTGTGGGTGGAGGAAGTGACTGACGCCGATGCGAATGCCTCGGCGATCACGGGTCTGTCGACCAAGGTGGAGCAGATCGATGGCAGGCTGACGACCGCTGCCGAGGATGTGACACGCCTGGCGTCCGGTATCGGCAACATGGTGGCTTACAACATCATTGCCAATGCGCACATCAACGCCTGGCCCACCGGCGGTCCGCGGGCATCGGGTGTGTATCGCGCCAACGGCAGCATCGTGGCCGGCATGGGCGCCAACCGCGGCCTGCGGGTAGGGGTGATCAATGCGGACAACAGCATCAGCAGTACCGCCGTATTCGACACGTACGGCAATCTGCAAGCTGAATCGGCCCGTTTCAACTCCTGGTACGACGAAACCCTGAAGGACAACCAGTACTTCATCGCCTATACGTCGGACGCGGTGGGGGCGATCAGCAGCGGCACCAACGCCGACACCATCGGCCTGCGCACCCGCCTGCTTGATGCCGGTCTTTCGCAGGAGAACCTTGCGGCGCTTTCCGGCGGACGGATGCTGGTGATGGTCGGGCGCAGGAAGAGTGGCGCCGGTGGCGGCAGGCAGATCCTGTCTCCGCCCCCGCTGGATGCCAGCCGCGTTGGCCTATGGGTGGAAATGACCATCACCCTGCTCAATGGTGTACCGACCGGATCGCAGGACTCGTCGGCGCTGGATCGTGCGTCGCGGGCCAATGCCGAAGCGCTGACCGGGCTGCGCACCGACGTGGGCAAGCTCGGTACCGACCTGGCATCTGCGGCAGACAGCATCACCAGCCTGGGTGCACGGATCGATACCTCCGTGGTGAGCAATGACAACCTGCTGCGCAACAGCACCTTCGCCGGCAGTGCCGCGTGGTGGACGTTGACCCGCACGCTGCCGGCAAACACCGTGGAATGGGTTAAGGCCTCTGGCCAAGGCGGCGATGCGTTGTTGATGACGCACGGCCCGCAGGCCGGCCAGAACCCGGTAATCACAGCCAATGACTCCCGGTGGCTGCCGGTGGCTGCCGGCAAGTCACGCCGGTACCGGATGGTGATGATCGCCCGCGCCTTTGATGGCGCAACGGCGACGCTGGTATGCCGCCTGAGGGTGCGCACCACGGGTGTTGGCGAAAGCCATGCGGACGTGACACTGAACCTGACCGACGGTGCCTGGAGAACCTACACAGCGGAGTGGTCGGCTGGGCTGGATCGCAATGAAGTGATGCCGCAGGTGCACCTGACCAATGCGAATGGCAAGGTGTTGTTCGACCGCGTCGAGCTCTATGACATCACCGATGCACAGGACATCGCAGGTAATGCCACGGCGATCTCCAACCTGCGCACCGACGTGGTGCAGCTTGGCGACCGCATCACCAGCAGTGCGGCCAATGTGGTCAAGCTGCAGTCGGATGTGCAGTCGGTTCTCAACGGAAGCGACAGCCTGTTCCCGCTGGGGGCGTTCGAAACCTTCCAGGACGGCCAACTGCTGGGTAGTGCGGCGGGCACGATCTACACCGCCCGCACCGATGCGCGCCGGACCGGTGAGCGTGGCCTGGATGTGAATGTCGCAGCCAACACCAGCCCGAACACGAATGCGGACATGTACGTTGGCCAGTGGACCCCAATCACCGGCAATCGTCGCATCTACGTGGAGTACTACGCGCGCCTGCATCCGGACAGCATCCAGCCGACCGGAGGCTCCATCAGGGTGGGCTGGCAGACCACGAACGAAGCCAACGCGGAAAGCTCGTGGCCATTGCAGGCCTACGCCCTTGCCTCCCTGCGCAAGGATGGGTGGACCAAGGTCAGCGGCTACATGAATACGGCGGTCTCTGCCGCGAAGTGGCGGATGCTCGTCAGCATCCCGGGTGGAAACGGCACACGGGAAGTGGGGGTGCGCGTCCAGGTTGATGACATCCGCATGATCGATGTCACCGATGCCTACGCTGCCCAGCAGAGCGCCGCTGCCAACGCAACGGCGGTGACTGCGCTGACCACGAAGGTGGATCAGCAGGGGGCGAAGGTCGATGCGCAGGCACAGCAGCTCACCGACCTGTCCAGCGGGCTGAAGGGCGTACTCAACACCGGCAGCGGTCTGCTGCCCAATCCCGATTTCGCAGAGGGCCTGGGAGGCTGGACCGCATCGGCAGCCGCCAACGGTGCAGTGTGGAGCACGGTCAATGGCGACGGCCGTCCGGGCGTGCTGCTCAATCGATATACCAGTGTGAATCCAACACTGCAGCCCAATGGCGGCAAGTGGGTGCCAATCAATGGTGCACGTCGATTGCGCGTGGTCGTACGTGCCTGTGGCGCAGGTGGGGCGAACAACCTGATGGTGCGGATGTATCGCAGGAGCGTCGCCGGGCAGCAGTCCAACCAGGACCTGCGTGCCGTGTTCGCTGTGGAGGCATTCGAGACCCGCACGTTTGATTTCGATGCGTTCAACAGCGGCATCGATGCGTGGCGGCTGAATGTGTACGCCTATCCGGACAACGGCCAGGTACGCGTGGACAGCGTGCAGGTGTACGACATCACCGATCAGTTGGCCAATGATGCCAATGCCTCGGCGATCAGCGGGCTCAGCACGTCCGTTGCGCAGCAGGGCAGCAAGCTGGACACCACCGCACGTGACCTGACCCAGCTCAAGACCCAGGTGGGGGATGTATCGGCCAGCGGCTTCTCGCAGCTGAAAAGCCAAGTGAGCCAGCAGGGAACGCAGATGACGGCGCTGTCCGGGCGCGTGGATGGCGTGCAGGCATCGTTGGGCGGCAAGGCGGATGCGGCGGTGGTTACCAGCATGCAGGCGCAGGTCAAGAACCTCGGATCGGGCGGCAACCTGCTGATGAACACCACCTTCCCGTTCTGGCAGCGCTCGGGTTGGGGCTGGGGAAGCAATCCCGGCGCACGCTGGTCCGAGCTGGGCAATCCCACCGGTGATGACAATTGGCATCCGAAGGGCATATTCGGGCTCGGATCTGTCACGGGTGGTGTTCTGGCCGCTGGTGCGATGGCTTGGTGGGGTACCGAGTACGACATCGCCATCGAGGGTGGCAAGACGTACTGCGCCTCTGCATGGATCAATGCCCATCGAGTGGAGGTCAAGCTGGAGCTGACGTTCTTCGATGCGTCCGGTAACCACCTTGGGCTTGTACACAGTCCGGGCGTCCGCAACAACACGGGAATCCCAATCACGCTGGACAGGGTGTCGCGGCCATTCCTGATAACGCAGGCGCCCGCTAATACGGCATCCGCGCGCTTCCGCGTCATCGTGATCGGTACCGGTGAGGACACGCCTTATTTCTGGATGTTCCGCCCGATGCTCAGCCAGGTGGATGCGGCAGCAACCACGCCGCCGACCTGGTCGGCCGGTGGCACCGAGTCATCCGCGCAGTGGTCGGTCAATGTCCGCGCCGACGGCAGGGTGGGGGGCGTGCAGCTGGCCTCCAATGGACAGGTCTCGCGCTTCGACGTGGTGGCCGATGCGTTCAGCGTCAGCGCACCGGGCGGCGGCCGGCGTACCGAGTACAGCGACGGCAACTGGCGTGTCTTCGACGAGGCCGGACGCCTGCGCGTGCGTATGGGTGTGTGGTGACACGGTGCCTGCCGTCCCCGGCAGGTGCCGCGGGTTTCAACCGTATCGGCCGCCGGTGAAAGCGGCCGCTTTTTTTCCTGGAGTTCTCATGAAATTCAATGCCCGACTTGTCCTGCTTACCCGCGCCGTGGAGCAGCCCGGCGTGGTCAACCTGCACTTCCGTGCGGAGGGGGAGGCGGTTCTGCCGCAGATGGTGATTCCGGTAGCGCCGGCCGATGCCTATGCCCTGAAGTTCGGCGCTCTATACCGGTTCGAGCCGGTGGAAGTGGACGAATTGCCCGTCGCCTTGCCCTGAAAGCTCGGCCTGGGGCGGAGAAGGGACTGTCGCGGCAGTTCAGGGACCGTGGCCCAACCCCGGTATACTGGCGCCCTTTCAGGCCCCGGCCCCCAGGTCCCCCTGCCATGCCGGCAGGGGCCCAGGCCCCCAGAGTCCCGCGATTCCATGTCCCAGCTGAACCCCAAAGTCGGCTTCGTCAGCCTTGGCTGCCCGAAGGCCCTCGTCGATTCCGAGCGCATCCTCACCCAGCTGCGCTCGGAAGGCTACGACATCGTCCCGTCCTATGATTCGGCCGACGTGGTGGTGGTCAACACCTGTGGCTTCATCGATTCGGCGGTGACCGAATCGCTGGATGCCATCGGCGAGGCGATGAACCAGAACGGCAAGGTCATCGTCACCGGCTGTCTGGGCAAGCGCCCGGAGCAGATCCGCGAGGCGTACCCGAACGTGCTGGCGGTGTCCGGGCCGCAGGATTACCAGAGCGTGATGGAAGCAGTGCATGCGGCGCTGCCGCCCAAGCACGACCCGTTCGTGGATCTGGTGCCGGACTACGGCATCAAGCTGACCCCGCGCCACTACGCATACCTGAAGATTTCCGAAGGCTGCAACCACCACTGCAGCTTCTGCATCATTCCGTCGATGCGCGGCAAGCTGGTCTCGCGTCCCGTGGACGAGGTGCTGCGCGAAGCCGAGCGCCTGGTGCGCGGCGGTGTGCGCGAACTGCTGGTGGTTTCGCAGGACACCTCTGCCTACGGCGTGGATGTGAAGTACGCCGAGAAGATGTGGCGCGACAAGGCCTACCAGACCCGCCTGAAGGCGCTGTGCGAAGGCCTGTCCGAACTGGATGCGTGGGTGCGCATGCACTACGTCTATCCGTATCCGCACGTCGATGACGTGGTGCCGCTGATGGCCGAGAACCGGATCCTGCCGTATCTGGACATCCCGTTCCAGCACGCCAGCCCGCGCATCCTGCGCCTGATGAAGCGCCCCGGCGCGGTCGAGAAGACCCTGGAGCGGGTGCAGAACTGGCGCCGCATCGCACCGGACATCACCGTGCGTTCGACCTTCATCGTCGGTTTCCCGGGCGAGACCGAGGCCGAGTTCGAAGAGCTGCTGTCCTTCCTGGACGAAGCGCAGCTGGACCGCGTCGGTGCGTTCGCCTACTCACCGGTGGAGGGCGCTACGGCCAACAACCTGCCGGACCCGGTGCCGGAAGAAGTGAAGCAGGAACGACTGGCGCGCTTCATGGAGAAGCAGGCGCAGATTTCGGCTTCGCGTCTGGAAGCCAAGATCGGCACGGTGCAGCAATGCCTGGTCGATGCCATCGAAGGCGATATCGCGGTGGCCCGTTCCAAGGCCGATGCGCCGGAGATCGACGGCCTGGTGCATATCCAGAACGCAGACCAGGTGGCGTTGCGCGTGGGTGAGTTCGTCGGCGTGGAAATCACCGAGAGCGACGAGCACGATCTCTACGGCGACGCACTGCCGCCGACCACGCGCCCGGCATTCGACCTCAAGGTGCTGTGACCGGGGCGGAGGCTGCTGATGGCGGCCCCCGCCGCTTCGTGCCGCCGCTGCGTGCGGCGGTGGACAGGGCTGCCTTCGATCATCCGCTGTTTGCCGGTATCGCCGGGTTCGGTGATCTGCTGACGGCAGCGGACTGGCCACGCGTGGTCGATCTGGACGCGCGCCTGGCGCTGCCGGGCAAGCGCGTTGTTGAACAGGATGCGGCGTTGCTGGCCGACGGCCTGCACTACGAAACGCGCATTGCCGAAGGGCGCATCGCAACCCGCGCGGGCAACTGGCACGACCTGTTCAACGCCCTGGTCTGGGCACGCTACCTGCCGATCAAGTGCGCACTCAACGCGCAGCAATGCCGGCACATCGAGGGCATGGCCGCAGGACAGCGCAACCGCGCGCAGGCCGCGCTGACCCAGTTCGATGAAACCGGCGTGGTGGTACGCGTGCGCGACCCGGCATTGCTTGCAGCCTGGGATGCTCACCAGTGGCGCGTGCTGTTCCAGCCGATCCATTGGCAGTCAGGACGGATCGCCATCGCCGCGGTATTCGGTCATGCCTTGATGGAACAGGCGCTGCTGCCGGGCCGGCTGCTGGTCGGCAAATGCGTGGTGCTGCAGGGCGATGACGATGCGGGCTGCATCGACACGGTCGCGCGCGCCATCGAGGAGGGCAGGGTGCTGCTCGATCCCTTGGAACTGCGTCCGCTGCCATTGGCGGGTATTCCCGGCTGGCACACCGACCAGGCGCCAGCCTTTTACGCGAACGACGATTACTTCCGTCCGCTGCGCGAAGGGCGCCGCTATCCGCCGCCGCTTCTGTAGAACCGGGCCCATGCCCGGCTGAGCGCCGCTGCCCGCCACAGGCTCAGCCGTTGGCCGCGGTCTCGTACTCCACACCGATCACCGCAAAGGTGTGGTTGCCACTGGGTAGTTCCACTGAAAACTCATCATCCAGGCGCTTCTTCAACAAGGCCCGCGCCAAGGGCGAATCGATGCTGATCCAGCCCAGCCCCGCATCGGTCTCATCCGGCCCGACGATGCGGTAGCGGCTGGTCTGCCCGCTGTCCACGTTCTCCAGCTCAACCCACGCACCGAAGAACACGGCTTGCGGATCAGTCGGCGTGGTGTCGACCACGCGCAGCGATTCCAGGCGCTTGGTCAGGTAGCGCACGCGACGATCGATCTCGCCCAGCTGCTTCTTGCGGTAGGTGTATTCGGCATTCTCCGAGCGATCGCCTTCGGCCGCGGCCGCCGCCAGTGCCTTGACCACCTCGGGTCGACGCACCCGCCACAACTCATCCAGCTCGGTTTTCAGGCGTGCATGGCCGGCGGCGGTGATCAGCGCGGTGCTCTTTTCTGCGGGGGGACGCCAACGCGACATGTAATGCGGATTCTCGTGCGGAATGAAACAACTACGGCGCGCCGTCGCCGGCGCGCCGCAAAGGAACTGCCGGGGGCTCTCAGCGCTTGCCGCCGAAGATGCCACCGAGGATGCCGCGCACGATCTGGTTGCCCAGCTTGGTGCCGACCGTACGCGTGGTCTGCTTGGCCATCGTCTCGATCATGCCCTGGCGGCGCTTGGTACCGAAAATGGCGTCCTTGATCGACTGCCCGAAACCGCCTTCCTGCGCCTCGTCCTGCTCACGGCTGCGTGCGGCCGGCGCATCGGTTTTCTCGACGGCCTTCTGCGCGCGCTGCGCCAGCAGTTCGGCTGCCGATTCGCGGTTGACGGCAGTGTCGTAGCGCGTGCCGACCGGGCTGCCGGCACGCACCTGCGTACGTTCGGTGTCGGTGACCGGTCCCATGCGGCAGCGGGGTGGCGCGATCATCGTCTGCTGCACCGGCATCGGCACGCCCTTGTCCTGCAGCGTGGAGACCAGCGCTTCGCCGGTACCGAGCTGGCTGAGCACCTTCACCACATCCAGCTTCGGGTTCGGCACGAAGGTCTCGGCGGCGGTCTTCACCGCCTTCTGGTCGCGCGGGGTGAATGCGCGCAGCGCGTGCTGTACCCGGTTGCCGAGCTGGCCAAGGATGTTGGCCGGCACGTCGTCCGGGAACTGCGAGCAGAAGTACACGCCCACGCCCTTGGAACGGATCAGCCGCACCACCTGTTCGATGCGCTGTACCAGAGCGGGCGGTGCATCGTCGAACAGCAGGTGCGCTTCGTCGAAAATGAAGACCAGCTTCGGCTTGTCGAGGTCGCCCACTTCGGGCAGCTGCTCGAACAGCTCCGACAACAGCCACAGCAGGAACGTGGAGTACAGCTTGGGCTTGAGCACCAGCTGGTCGGCGGCAAGGATGCCGATGACACCGCGGCCGTCATGGTTGACCCGCATGATGTCGGCCAGTTCCAGCGCCGGTTCGCCGAAGAAATGCTCGCCGCCGTCCTGCGCCAGCCGCAGCAGGGCGCGCTGGATGGCGGCCACCGACTGCGCACTGACCAGGCCGTACTCGGTGGAGATGTCCTTGCGCTCCTCGGCCACCAGGCCGAGCAGGGCGCGCAGGTCGTCCATGTCCAGCAGCAGCAGGCCGCGGTCGTCGGCCAGCTTGAACACGATGTCGAGCACGCCGGCCTGGGTGTCGTTCAATTCCAGGATGCGGGCCAGCAGGGTCGGGCCCATCTCGCTCACGGTGGTGCGAACCGGGTGGCCGAGCTTGCCGTACAGGTCCCAGAACACGGTGGGGCTGGCGGCCGGGGCATAGTCGCTCACGCCGATCTCGGCCGCGCGCTTGAGCAGGTTCTCGGCGCCGGTGCCCGGCACGGCCAGGCCGGAGACATCGCCCTTCACATCGGCCAGGAACACCGGTACCCCGATCCGCGAGAAGCCCTCGGCCAGGGTCATCAGGGTCACGGTCTTGCCGGTGCCGGTGGCGCCGGCGACCAGCCCATGGCGGTTGCCGAGTTTCGGCAGCAGGGTGACAGCCACATCGTCGGTGATGCCTTTGCCGAGCAGAATCGGATCCATGGTCCAGCCCTTGTGATGAATGTGCCAATGTTAACCGCCGACGGTGACGGGCCGAAGGTCGGCTTGCCCCGACCTTGGCAGCGCCGCTACTCTGCCTGCCTGTTTCATACACAGTGCCACCAATGCCCGTTCCTGTCCTGATTTCCCGCACCTGGCCGCTGCTGGCCCTGGCTGGCCTGGTTTCCCTGGCACCGGAGGCCCACGCACAGCGGGTTTCGGCCCGGGACAAGGTGAAGGTGGATGCCCTGCAGCAGCGCATGACCGCAGCCGAGAAGCGCTACAGCGATGCCGTTCTGCTGGTGGCCAACGCCGATCCGAAGGGGCGCAACGAGGCCGATGCCGCGCTGGAGGACATGGAAGATGTCATCAGCGAATGCGTGAAGCAGAAGGGCTGCCAGATGAGCAACATGCTGTCGACCTACAAGCGCCTGCTCAAGCACGATGCCGATGCCGCCGCCGATGATGACGTGGCCGATGAAGCCGGCGACCGCCTGGAAGCCGACCCGGACCATGTCGGCCCGCTGGCTGCCGACGTGCCCGAGGCGGCCCGCGCAGCGGCGCTGCTGAACGACAAGCGCCATGCCTTCGACAACATGGTCGAGTACAACCCCGCCGTGCAGGCCGGCATCCGCCGCTGGCTGACCGACATGCGCCCGGCGCTGATGACCACTTACGAGAACTACCAGAACCTGCGTGCGGTGATGTGGCCGGAATGGGAGAAGCGCGGCCTGCCCGAGGCGCTGCTGTTCGGCATCATGGCCAAGGAATCCAACGGCCGTGTACATGCGTCCTCGCGTGCGGGCGCCGCGGGCCTGATGCAGTTCATGCCGGCTACCGGCCGCCGCTTCGGCCTCGGCCCGGACGATACCGGTTTCGATACCCGCTTCGATGCGCGCAGCGCCGCTGAAGCCAGCGCGACGTACCTCAACGAGCGGATGCGTGAGCTCAACAACAACGTCGAACTGTCGCTGGCCGGCTACAACGGCGGTGAGGGCCGCGCAGCGCGCGTCTACAAGCAGTACCCGGGCCAGAGCTTCTGGGTGGACAGCGTCTACAACCAGTTCCCGGGCGAAACCAAGGACTACGTGCCGATGGTGATCGCCGCGTCCTGGATCTTCCTGCACCCCCAGCAGTACGGCGTGGAGTTCCCGAAGATCAACGCGCAGCCGGCCACCATCCGCCTGGCCCGCTCGACCACGATCTACGAACTGACCATCTGCCTGGGCAGCCATGGCACCCGCGATGGCTACATGCGCGCATTGCGCAACCTCAACCCGCGCTATGAGGCCGATGGCTGGATTCCGGCAGGAACCCTCATCAACGCCACCAACCGCATTGCTGGCCTGTACGCGCGCAACTGCGTCAGCGGCCCGCGTGCCGATCTGGCCCGCACCCTGATCACCGCCGACCTCAATGCCGCGATCGTGCGCCCGAGTGCTGCCAGCTACACCGGCAGCGTGGCCGTGGGCGGGGTTGTGCCGGTGGTCGATCCCAATGCCGCCAGCAGCGTGCCGACCACGCCCGCCGCGCCGGTGGCTGCGCCGCGCCCGGCGCCGGCCCCGCGCGCCAAGCCGGCCCGCAGCTACAAGGTCGGCAAGGGTGAGACCCTGGGCCGGATCGCCGCGAAGTTCCAGTGCGATGTGCCGGTGCTGGCCCGCGCCAATGGCCTCAAGGCCCCCGGCTACAGCCTGCGCCACGGCCAGGTGCTGAAGCTGCAGGGCTGCGACAAATAATCTTTCCGCAATCTGGATATCGCATGGACCTCGAAGACACCCGCAACCTGTTCACCAACCTTCGCGAGAACACCGACTGGGACCTGGACGCCCCGCTGCTGTGGGGGTACTTCTTCGTGCACTCCACCGCCGAGCCGCTGCACGCACTGGCCACCCACCTGCAGGCACAGGGTTATGTGCTGGTGGAAGTGTTCGAGCAGGAGCCGGAAGACGGTGAGGCTGCATTCCACGTGCTGCATGTGGAGCGCGTGGAAGTGCACGACGAAACCTCGCTGGACAAGCGAAACCAGGAACTGAGCGCGCTGGCCACGCAGATGGGCGTGGAAGACTACGACGGCATGGACGTCGGCCCGGCGCCGACCCTGCAGTAACGCCCGCATCCGGTAGTGCCGGCCGCTGGCCGGCAACGCTCGATGCGTTGGATCAACGGAGATGCCGGCCAGCGGCCGGCACTACCGCAGGATCAGCGCAGCTTGGCCAGTGCCTGGCCCAGCTGTACCGGATGCTCGGCATCCAGATGCGGGGCGAATTCGGCCACGCCCGGCGGCAGCAGCACGATCACGGTCGAGCCGTAATTGAAGCGCGCCATCTCTTCGAAGCGCTGCAGCGTGATGCCGCGGCCCCGGTAATCCTTGCGGGTGATGCGGTCGCCGTAGTGCGGAATCTCTTCGCCGCTCCACACCGTTTCCACGCCCGACACCAGCAGCGCACCGACCATCACGCTGACCATCGGGCCGAAGCTGGTATCGAAATGGCAGACCAGGCGTTCGTTGCGTGCGAACAGGCCAGGCACGTTGTTCACCGCGGCCGGGCCGACGCTAAACAGGCGACCGGGCACGTGCACGGTTTCGCGCAGGGTTCCGGTCCACGGCATGTGCACGCGGTGGTAGTCGCGCGGCGACAGGTACACCGTGGCATACAGGCCCTCGTTGAACGGCTTGGCGTCCTCGGCGCTGCCCAACAGCTCGGCGGCGGTGAACGACTGCCCCTTGGCCTGGAAGATGCGCCCGGCGTCGATCTTTCCGAGCTGGCTGATGCGGCCGTCCGCCGGCATCACCAGGCTGCGCGGATCGGCATCGGCCACGCGCGCGCCGGGTTTCAGCGCGCGGGTGAAGAACTGGTTGAAGGTCGGGTAGCTGCGCGGGTCCGGATTGGCCGCTTCATCCAGGTTGACGTTGAACTTGCGGGTGACCGTGTCGATCAGCCAGCGCGATACGCGCGGGTTGTCCGAGTACGCCAGCGAACGCGCCATCGAGGACAGCAGGCGGTGGGGCAGGACGTACGTCAGGGCGGTGGTCAGACTCATGGGGCGGATTTCTCGGTCAGCTTCTGCAGGTCGCGGGCGATCGCCGGCGCATTGAACGGGGGCCGCACCAGGCCGGCGAGCCGGCCCTGCGGATCGAGCACGGCCAGGCTGGCGGAGTGCTCGAGGGTGTAATCCTCGGGATTCTCGTCGAAGTGCTTGCCCGGCACCTTCTGGAACACGAAGCCCAGCGAGGTGGCAAAGCGCTCCAGCGAGGGAATGTCGGCGGTCGCTGCCAGGGTGTCCTTGTGGAAGCCATGGGCGTACTCGCCCAGGCGCGTGGCGGTGTCGCGCTCCGGGTCGACCGAGACGAACAGCACGCGCGGGCGCAGGCCGTCGGGCAGGGCTTCCCACTGGTTCTGCGCCCCGGCCAGCTCGGCCAGGGTGGTCGGGCAGACGTCTGGACAGAACGTGAAGCCGAGGAACACCAGGGTCCAGTGGCCCTTCAGTTCGCCGGGAATCAGGCGCGTGCCGTCGGACTGGGCCAGGTTGTAGTCGGGCAGGGTGCGCGGCTGCGGGTACAGGGTGATCGCTTCGGTGGCCGGCTGCCCGGCCGGCGGCTTCGGCGCGAACACCTGCTGGGCGGCGAGCAGGCCAAGGCCCGCCGCCAGGGCGATCAGCAGGATGATGCCGACGTTGCGATTGAACATGGGATTCCGCCGCAGGAAGTGGCCACCATCATACCGGCTGCGGCTGGATCGTTTCTGCCGCAACGGATGCCGGCGCAGGCGGCAACCCCTATAATCGGGGGCCACTTTGCCCGCAGTACCGCCATGACCGCTGAAACGGCCGCCGAACTCCATACGATCATCGATCTGATCCGCTACGGCACCAGCCGTTTCAATGCTGCGGGCCTGACCTTCGGGCACAGCTACGACAATGCCCTGGACGAGGCCACCCAGCTGGTGCTGCACGGCCTGCACCTGCCGCACGACCTCGGCCCGGCCTACGGCCAGGCGCGCCTGCTGCGCGAAGAGAAGCTGGCGGTGCTGGAGCTGTTCCAGCGCCGCATCGACGAGCGCATCCCGGCTGCCTACCTGACCGGTGAAGCCTGGTTCGCCGGCCTCAGCTTCAAGAGCGACACGCGCGCCCTGGTGCCGCGTTCGCCGATCGCCGAACTGATCGAGTGCGGCTTCGAGCCGTGGCTGGCCGGCCGCGATGTCAACCGCGCGCTGGACCTGTGCACCGGTTCGGGCTGCATCGCCATCGCCATGGGCCACTACTACCCGAACTGGGAAGTGGACGGCGTGGACCTCAGCGATGAGGCGCTGTCACTGGCCGAAGAGAACAAGGAACGCCTGCAGGCGCACAACGTGACCCTGCTGAAGTCGGACCTGTTCAACGGCCTGACCGGTCGCCACTACGACCTGATCGTCACCAACCCGCCGTACGTCACCAACGACGAGACCGACGCCCTGCCGCAGGAATACTCCTACGAGCCGGAGATGGGCCTGCGTGCCGGCGACGACGGCCTGGACCTGGTGCTGAAGATCCTGCGCGACGCGCCGCTGCACCTGAGCGAGGACGGCCTGCTGATCTGTGAAGTGGGCGAATCCGAACAGCACCTGATCAAGCTGCTGCCGGAAGTGGATTTCGCCTGGGTCGAATTCAAGGTCGGCCAGATGGGCATCTTCGCGGTCGAGTGCCGCGAGCTGATCGCCCACAGCGCGCGCATCACCGAACTGGCGGCGCAGCGCCCGTGAGCTCCAATTCGTTCGGCAAGCTGTTCACCGTCACCACGTTCGGCGAATCGCACGGGCCGGCCATCGGCTGCGTGATCGATGGCTGCCCGCCGGGGCTGGCGCTGGACGCGGCCGAATTCAACCATGACCTGCAGCGTCGCGCCACCGGCAAGAGCCGGCATACGTCGGCGCGGCGCGAGACCGACGAGGTCGAGATCCTGTCCGGGGTGTACGAGGGCCTGACCACCGGCACTCCGATCGCGCTGCTGATCCGCAACACCGACCAGCGCAGCAAGGACTACAGCAACATCGGCCAGCAGTTCCGTCCGGGGCATGCCGACTACAGCTACTGGCACAAGTACGGCATCCGCGACCCGCGCGGCGGTGGCCGCTCCTCGGCGCGCGAGACCACCATGCGCGTGGCTGCTGGCGTGGTCGCCAAGAAATGGCTGGCCGAGCGTTTCGGCATCACCGTGCGCGGCTACCTGTCGCAGCTGGGCGGGATCACTCCGGCCGGTTTCGACTGGTCGGTAGTCGAGGAGAATCCGTTCTTCTGGCCGCACGCCGCACAGGTGCCCGAGCTGGAGGCGTACATGGATGCGCTGCGCAAGTCCGGCGATTCGGTCGGTGCCTGCGTGGACGTGATCGCCGACAATGTACCGCCGGGCTGGGGCGAGCCGATCTACGGCAAGCTTGATGGCGAGCTCGCGGCCGCACTGATGAGCATCAACGCGGTGAAGGGCGTGGAGATCGGCGACGGTTTCGCCAGCGCCATGCAGAAGGGCACCGAACACCGTGACCTGCTGACTCCGCAGGGTTTTGCCAGCAATCATGCCGGCGGCATTCTCGGTGGCATTTCCACCGGCCAGCCGGTGGTCGCCTCGATGGTGCTCAAGCCGACTTCCAGCCTGCGCCTGCCCGGTGAATCGCTGGATACGGCCGGCAATGTGGTGGAGGTGGTCACCACCGGCCGCCATGATCCCTGCGTCGGCATCCGCGCCACGCCCATCGCCGAGGCGATGATGGCCCTGGTGCTGATGGACCAGGCGCTGCGCCACCGCGCGCAGTGCGGCGATGTCGGCACCATCACTCCGCGCATTCCCGGCCAGCTTGATGGCTGATACGCGGCCGACGGTATGGGTGAGCCAGCCGCTGATCGACGCGGCCATCGCGCCGTTGCGCGATCGCGTGCAGCTGCGCACCACCGATACCGTCACCGCCTGGTCGCCACAGCAGATCGCCGCGCAGCTGGCGGACGTTGACGGGGCGATCATCACCCTCAACGAACGCATCGGTGCGACCCAGGTCGCCGATGCCGCGCAGTTGAAGTTGATCGCCAATGTCGGCGTCGGCTACAACAATCTGGATGTCGACGCGCTCAGCGCCGCCGGCATTCTCGCCAGCAACACCCCGGACGTTCTCACCGAGACCACCGCCGATCTCGGCTTTGCGCTGTTGATGGCCACCGCGCGCCGGATCACCGAATCCGAGCGCTGGCTGCGCGAGGGCCAGTGGGGGCAGTGGTCGTTCCAGACCATGCTGGGGGCCGACATCCATGGCAGCACGCTGGGCATCCTCGGCATGGGCCGCATCGGCCAGGGCATCGCCCGTCGCGGCGCGCACGGCTTCGGCATGAAGGTGCTCTACCACAACCGTTCGCGGCTGCCGGCCGATACCGAAGCCGCGCTCGGAGCGACCTACGTGGATCTGGACACGCTGCTGGCGCAGTCCGACCATCTGTTGACCGTGTTGCCATACACCGCCGCCTCGCACCACATCATCGACGCCGCCGCGCTGGCCAGGATGAAGCCGTCTGCCACCCTGGTGAACATCGCCCGCGGCGGCATCGTCGACGAACTGGCGTTGGCCGATGCACTGGCCAACGGTCGCCTGGCGGCGGCCGGCCTGGATGTCTACGAAGGCGAACCGAACGTGCGGCCGGAACTGCTGGCCCTGCGCAACATCGTGCTGACCCCGCATATCGGCAGCGCATCGCTGGCCACGCGTACGGCCATGGTGCAGATGGCCGTGGACAATCTGCTGGCCGGGCTTGGCCTGGATGGCAGCCCGTCGCGCATGCCGAGCGCGATCAACGCCGACGCGGCCCTTGCCGCGCGCGCGACCTCGGACAAAAAAAGCGGGAAACGATAGGGAACCTCCGCGCATCCATCCGAGGAGGCTCCCCGAACCCAGCTGTCGTGCGTGAGTTTTCCCCCTTCCCGTTTTCGTGAGAGTTCCCCCATGAGCAATGCACAACGCAGCTTCCACGTCGCCATCGTCGGCGCCACCGGCGCGGTCGGCGAGACCATGCTGGCCATCCTGGCCGAGCGCGATTTCCCGGTCGGCACCCTGAGCCTGCTCGCTTCCGAGCGCTCGGCCGGCGGCGAAGTCGAATACAACGGCAACAAGGTCAGGATCCAGGACCTGGCCACTTTCGACCCGAGTGGCGTGGAAATCGCCCTGTTCTCGGCCGGTGGCAGCGTGTCCAAGGAATACGCCCCGAAGTTCGCTGCCGCTGGCGCGGTGGTGATCGACAACTCCTCGGCCTTCCGTTACGACGATGACGTGCCGCTGGTGGTGTCGGAGGTCAATCCGGACCAGGTCGCCAACCGTCCGCGCGGCATCATCGCCAACCCGAACTGCTCGACCATGCAGATGCTGGTCGCGCTGGCACCGCTGCACCGCAAGTACGGCATCGAGCGCATCAACGTGTCCACCTACCAGTCGGTATCCGGTGGTGGCCGTTCGGCACTGGAAGAACTGGGCAAGCAGACCGGCCAGCTGCTGAGCTTCCAGGAAATCGATCCGCAGCGTTTCCCGGTGCAGATCGCCTTCAACCTGATCCCGCACATCGACGACTTCCTGGACAACGGCTTCACCAAGGAAGAGATGAAGCTGGTCTGGGAGACGCGCAAGATCCTGGGCGACGACAGCATCCTCGTGAACCCGACCGCGGTGCGCGTGCCGGTGTTCTACGGCCACTCCGAATCGGTGGCGATCGAAACCCGTGACAAGGTGACCGTCGCCGAAGCGCGCGCGCTGCTGGAACAGTCGCCGGGCATCGAGGTGGTGGATCGTCACGAGGCCGGTGGCTACCCGACGCCGGTCACCCATGCCTCGGGCACCGACGCGGTGTACGTCGGCCGCATCCGCGAGGACCTGTCGCATCCGCGCGGCCTGAACCTGTGGATCGTGTCGGACAACGTGCGCAAGGGCGCAGCCCTCAACGCGGTGCAGCTGGCCGAGCTGGTCGCCGCCGAGAAGCGCTGATCCCCGCTGTTGCCTGACCGGTAGTGCCGGCCGCTGGCCGGCACTAGCGCAGTCCGCCTCCCCGGTGGGTGCGGACCGTGGTCCGCACGCTTTATAGTGTCGCCCATGAATAAACGAGCCAAGGGCGCACGGCGTCCGCTCACCTGTCTTTCCGCCGCGCTGCTGGCCCTGGTCAGCAGTTCGGCCATGGCCCTGGGCCTGGGCGACATCCGGGTCCTGTCCAAGCCGGGACAGCCGTTGCTGGCCGAGATCCCGGTGATCTCGGCCGATCCGTCCGAACTTGAGAACCTGCGCGTCGCGCTCGCTTCGCCGGTCACCTTCGAGCGCGTTGGCCTGCAGCGCCCGGCGGGTCTGGTCAGCGAACTGCAGTTCGAGCTGACCCGCAATGCGCAGGGCAGGGCGGTGGTGCGGGTGACCTCGCAGACGCCAGTGGAAACACCCTCGTTGAGCTTCCTGGTCGAGGCCGACTGGGGCCAGGGCCGGCTGGTGCGTGAGTACTCGGCGCTGGTCGATGCACCGGCCAGTGCACTGGCCGTGGCCGAACCGGAAATCGTCGCGCCGGCCGGCGTGCTGTCGGACACCATCGTCCGTGATGCGCCTGCCGCCGCTGCAACCGCACCCGAGCCGGCACCGGTCACGCCGGCTGCCGCACCTGCTGCACCGCGTCCACGGGCTGCGTCACCTGCACCTGCACCTGCACCTGCACCAGCGCTCGCTGCAGACGGCAGTGTGACCGTGCAGCGCGGACAGACGCTTTCGCAGATCGCCGGCTCGCTGGCCCGTGGCAATCAGATCAGTCGCGACCGGGCGATGATCGCGCTGTTGCGTGCCAACCCCGAAGCCTTCATCCGTGGCAACGTCAACCTGCTCAAGCAGGGCGCGGTGCTGCGCATGCCGGGCGATACCGCACTGGCCGCGGTGGATGCGGCCGAGGCCACCGCGCTGGTCCGCGAACATGCCGCGCAGTGGCGGCAGGCACGCACCGTGCCACAGCCGGCTGGCGCCGCGATGCCGGTGGCCAAGGCCGATGGCGCTGCTTCTTCCCCGGCTGCGGCCACCGGGGCACGACTTGAAATCGCTCCGGCGCTGGCATCCGACGCCGCGCACGCGGGCACAACCACCGGCACCAGTGCCGGCAGCGAGGGTGACATGCTGGGCAACGAACAACTGCGCCAGGCCAAGGAGGACATCGCCACCCGCGATGCCGAAATCGGCGATCTGAAGCAGCGCGTGGCGGAGCTGGAGAAGCTCAAGGAGCAGCAGCAGTCCCTGATCGCGATGAAGGACAACGACCTGGCCGCCGCGCAGCAGCGTTTGGCCCAGGCGCCCGGTGCGCCCGGCGCTGGCACGCCCTGGTACTGGCTGGGCCTGCCGCTGCTCGTGCTGGTTGCCCTGGGCGCCTGGCTGCTGCGTCGTCGCAAGCCCTCGCCGCTGCCGCCGCTGCGCGATGAACACGATGCCGCCGGCCTGGCAGCAGCGCTGCCGGCAGGTGCCGCGCTGGATACCCTGACCGAACAGGACGCCGGGGTGAACTTCGCTGCCGATGGCGGTCGCCAGGAACCGGCGATGCCGGCCTGGGCTGCCACTGCCGACCATGACGTGCCGGCTGCGGACATCCATGAGGATGCCTCGCCGGCCGAGTGGCGGGCGGGTGAGCTTGATGAAGACGAACGGGTTGAACTGCCTGCTGCGGTGAACGATCTGCCGCGTTGGGACGATCCTGCCGGCGCGGCTGCGGTGGCGCCCATCGAGCCAGCCGAGGTGGCCGTGCCCGAATACGCGCTGCAGGCCGAACAGGAGCCGCAGTTCCGCGGTGTGTTCGATCTGCCGGCCGAACCGCATGAGCATGAGACGGCTGCACCGGTCGACCTGCACGACGACCGTGCTGCCGCCGAGGACGCCGTCGGGTCTGCTGCAGACAATGGCCATGACTGGGCACCGCGTATCGGCCAGGAGCGGCTGGAACTGGCCATCGCCTATCTGGACCTGGGCGACGCGCAGACCGCGCGCACCCTGCTGCAGGAGGTTGCCGAAGGGGGTGACCTGCATTGCCAGGCGCAGGCCCGCGAACTGCTGGCGCGTCTGCCCTGACACCCTTTCGACAAGGACCTGCGATGACCCGCGAACGCCGTCTCGACTATGTTGAATTCGCCTCGAGCGACCCGGCTGCGAGCCGCGCGTTCTTCGAGGTCGTGTTCGGCTGGTCGTTTGTCGATTACGGCAGCGACTACACCGCTTTCGATGATGGCCGCCTGCAGGGAGGCTTCTTCCGTGGCCAACCACAACGTGCCAGCGAAGGCGCGCCACTGCTGGTGCTGTATGCCGACCAGCTGGCGCCGATGGAAGCGGCGGTGCGTGCGGCCGGTGGTCAGATCGTGCGGACCGTGTTCTCTTTCCCTGGCGGCAGCCGTTTCCAGTTCGTCGAGCCCGGTGGCAACGAACTGGCGGTCTGGTCCGAGCGCGACCCGGCCTGAGCGCCGCCCCACCCGCAATATCGAGGTAGCACATGCGTTACGCGCTCGGCGTCGAGTACGACGGCAGCGATTTCAGGGGCTGGCAGAACCTGGGCGAGGGCGGACCCAGCGTCCAGGCCAGCCTGGAACAGGCCCTGTCATCGGTGGCCGATACCCCGCTGCAGGTGGTCTGCGCCGGCCGCACCGATGCCGGCGTGCACGGCCAGTGCCAGGTCGTGCACTTCGACACCGACGTAGTACGTGATCCGCGCGCGTGGATGCTCGGCACCACCACCCGCCTGCCGCGTTCGATCGCCGTGCGCTGGTGCGTGCCGGTGGCCGACGATTTCCATGCCCGTTTCTCCGCCCGCGCACGACGTTATCGCTACCGCCTGCTCAATCGCGAAGTGCGCCCGGCGCTGGGCCGGCAGACCCTGAGCTGGGAGCGGCGCCCGCTCGATGCCGAGCGCATGCACCTGGCCGGACAGGCCCTGCTGGGCGAGAACGATTTCAGCGCCTTCCGCTCGGTCCAGTGCCAGGCCCTGCATGCCCGGCGAGAGCTGCAGTCGCTGCAGGTCAGCCGCCACGACGACGTCATCGAGGTGGCGGTGCGCGGCAATGCATTCCTTCATCACATGGTCCGCAATATCGTCGGTTCGTTGATACTGGTCGGCAGTGGCGAGCAGCCGGTGGAGTGGATCGCCGAACTGCTGGCCGGGCGCGACCGCACCGTGGCCGGTCCCACCGCTCCTCCGCAGGGACTGGTGTTCCTGGGGCCGCTGTACCCCGACAACTGGCATCTGCCCGCCGAGGTAACGCTATGAGCCGCTCCTACTACCGTACCCGCATCAAGTTCTGTGGCATGACCCGTGCCGGCGACGTGCGCCTGGCCGGCGAGCTGGGCGTGGATGCGGTGGGCTTCATCTTCGCCCGCGAGAGCAGCCGCCGGGTCGCGCCGGCCGAAGCGCGCGCGATGCGCCAGGCCATCGCACCGATGGTCGACGTGGTGGCGTTGTTCCGCAACAACAGCAGGGAAGAAGTGCGCGAGGTGCTGCGTACCGTGCGGCCGACCCTGCTGCAGTTCCATGGCGAGGAAGACGAGAGCTTCTGCCGCAGCTTCAACATGCCTTACCTGAAGGCGATCGCCATGGGCGGGCGCGAGGAGATCAATGCGCGCACCCTGCAGCTGCGCTACCCCAGCGCCGCCGGCTTCCTGTTCGACAGCCATGCGCCGGGCGGCGGCGGCGGTACCGGCGTGGCCTTCGACTGGTCGCGTATCCCCACCGGCCTGCACCGGCCGTTCCTGCTGGCCGGAGGCCTGACGCCGGAGAACGTGCATGACGCCGTGCTGGCGACCCTGCCGTGGGGCGTGGATGTCTCCAGTGGCATCGAACTGGAGCCGGGCATCAAGGACGGCTACAAGATGCGCACGTTCGTGGAAGAAGTCCGGCGCTCCGATTGCGCCGTGCTGGATTGAGACACGGTCACTTCCGAGGTGTCCGGTCTTCACATTTGAGCCTGCACACCCTCTTCACATAGGATGATCCCCAAGCGTGCTGGCCATGAGGGCCGGCACGAGGATCGACGGAGCCGCTGGTGGCGTGCTCCGAACGGGCGCCTGGCGCCCCCGCCCAGGAAGGCAAGCGATGCAGGAATTCCTAACCGTCGTACTCGGTTATCCGACCCTCCCGTACAGCGTCGCGCTGGCGGTGGCGGTTCTGTATTGGGGGATTGCCGCCTTTGGCCTGGTCGATGACGGTTTCGGCGAGGCCGGTGCCGATGGCGCCCTTGAAGGCGATGCCCATCTCAGTGGCCTGTCAGCGCTGCTGGCGCGCTGGGGCCTGGGCGGCGTGCCGCTCATGGTGGTGGTGACGCTGCTGAGCCTGTTCGCCTGGACCCTCACCTACTTCATCCATCTGTACCTGCTGCTGCCGTTGCCCGACCTGCTGCGCTGGTCATTGGGCACCGTCGTGGCGGTGCTCGCACCCCTGCCGGCGGTGCCGGTCACCGCGCTGCTGCTGCGTCCCATCCGCCGCTTCCTGCTGCGCCTGCGCCCGGTGCCGCAGGCCTCGCTGCTGGGCCGGGTCGGCGTGGTCGCTTCGCCGAAGGTCGACGCACGCAGTGGCCATGCCACCGTCGATGACGGCGGTGCCGGCCTGGTCCTGCAGATCCGCAGCGACATCGAACTGCAGCGCGGCGAGCGCATCGTGCTGGTCGAGCACGTGGCTGCACAACACCATTACCGGGTGGTCCGCGCCGACGCGGTCGCCCTCGACTTCCAGGACAACCTGCTTCCGGGCAACAAGGAGAAACATCAATGACGTTGGCATCCGTGCTCCCCTTCCTGATCATCGTGGGCGGCGTCCTCGCCCTCCTGCTCGGCGTGGCGGGCCTGTTCAAGGCGTTCTACCGCAAGGTCGACCAGGGCGTGGCCCTGATCGTCAACGACATGAGTTCCACCCCGAAAGTGCATTTCACCGGTGCGCTGATCATTCCCGTGCTGTACCGCGCCGAGCTGATGCGGATCAGCCTGATCACCCTGCAGATCGACCGCCGCGGCAAGGAAGGCCTGATCTGCCGCGACAACATGCGCGCCGACATCGCCGTGGCGTTCTACCTGCGCGTCAACGAGACCCAGGCCGACGTACTGCGCGTGGCCAAGGCGATCGGCGCCGACCGCGCGTCGGACAAGCATGCCGTCGATGAGCTGTTCAACGCCAAGTTCTCCGAAGCACTGAAGACGGTCGGCAAGAAGTTCGATTTCACCGAGCTGTTCGAGAAGCGCCAGGAATTCCGCGACGAGATCATCGCGGTGATCGGCAACGACCTCAATGGGTATGTGCTGGAAGACGTGGCCATCGACTACCTGGAGCAGACCCCGAAGTCGCTGCTGGACCAGTTCAACATCCTCGACGCGCAGGGCATCCGCAAGATCACCGAACTGACCGCTGCGCAGAACGTGGTGACCAACGAGCTGGAGCAGAACGAGAAGCTGGCCATCACCAAGAAGAACGTCGAAGCCCGCGAAGCACTGTTGGCCCTTGAACGGCAGCAGGCCGAGGCCGAGGCACGGCAGAAGCGCGAGATCGAAACCATCCGTGCGCGCGAGGAAGCCGAGACCGCCAAGGTGCAGGAAGAGCAGCGCCAGTTGTCCGAGAACGCCCGCATCGAAGCACAGCAGGTGATCGACATCCGCGAGCAGAACCGCATGCGCGAAGTTGAAGTGGCCGAGCAGAACCGCCAGCGCGCCGTGGCCATCGAAGCCGAGCGCGTCGAGCGCGCACGCCAGCTGGAGCAGGTCACCACCGACCGCGAAGTGCAGCTGCAGGGCGTGGAGCGCGACAAGGTGGTCGAGCAGGGCAAGATGGACGTGGCCAACATCACCCGCGAACGCATCTCCATCGACAAGACCGTGGCGCAGGAAGAAGAGCGCATCAAGGAAGTGCGCGAAGTCTCCGAGGCCGACCGCCAGAAGCAGGTGTTGATCCTGGAAGCCGAGGCGAAAGCGCAGGAATCGCTGGTGCGCGAAGTGAAGGAAGCACAGGCCCGCGAAACCGCCTCCAAGCATCGCGCGGTGGAACTGACCACGCTGGCGCAGGCCGAGCACGAAGCCGCCGGCAAGCAGGCCGAGGCCAAGCGCCTGCTGGCCGACGCCTTCCGCGCCGAGCAGGCCGCACCCGGCCTGGCCGAAGCGCAGGTACGCGAAGCGTCGGCGCTGGCCATCGAAAAGGTCGGCATCGCCGAGGCGCGCGTGATCGAAGCCAAGGCCGAAGCGAACCTGAAGCAGGGCAGCAACGAGGCGCGCGTGCTGGCCGAGACGCTGCAGGCACAGGCACAGGGCGAGGAGAAGATGGGCCTGGCCCGCGCCACCGCCACCGAATCGCTGGGCAACGCCGAAGCCGGCGTGGTGCAGAAGAAGCTGTTGGCCGAGGCCGAGGGCCTGGTCCGCAAGTTCGAGGCCATCGCCTCGCTGAGCGACCAGGCGCGCGGCCATGAAGAATTCCGCATGATGCTGGACAACAGCCTGAAGCAGGCGCTGGCCTCGATCGAAGCCGGCAAGGAAGTCTCGCGCGAGAACGCCGGCGTCATCGCCAGCGCGCTGCGCAACGCCGACATCGACCTGGTTGGCGGCGACGGCGGCATGTTCGAGAACCTGATCAAGGCGGTTTCGCTGGGCAAGTCGATCGAAGGCTTCGCCGGCAAGAGTCCGATCGTGCAGGACCTGATGCAGCGCTACCTGGGCGTCAACGTGGCCGACAATGCACCGCGGAAGATCGCCGAGGACGCGGAGACCGTGCCCGTCGCGGCGACCGTTGTGGTCGACAGCGCGCGCTGATCCACCCGGCGATGGCCATCGCCATCGCCCACCCGTGCCGGCCGCATCGACGGCCGGCCGTCCGTGAGCCGGAACCCTGCTGATGTCCGAAACCAAACCGTCCACCGAGTCCGCCGCACCAGAGGCTGCCGGCGATACCGTCGACCAGGCCGTAGCCCAGGGCGGCGCCTATGAAGTCCTGCGGCGCCGTCTCGGCGAACAGGGCCAGCGCCTGCAGGCCGTTGCCGAGCAGCTGAACCGCCAGCGCCTGGCCGAGTTCGGCGACAGCCGCCTGGAGGTGGTCGGCCGTTTCCGTATCCGCAGCGAGAACAACTGTGTCGGCCGCGACATCGTCCAGGTCGGCCCGGATCGCCTGCTGTTCGGCTACAACGTGTTCATCGGGCTCAAGACCCAGACCCGCATCGAAGATGTGTTCGGTCTGTACCGGCTGGTACAGGGCGCTGATGGCTACGACGTCGCTGCCCTTGAACTGAAGGGCAGTTTCCTCGACCAGCCCGGCTTCGTGCATGACTTCAACGAGCTGTACGCGTACTACAAGCATGCGCGCCTGCTGCAGCTGATCGTGGTGGGCGACAAGCTGCTTGCCTCGTTCCAGATCGGCGAGCGCAGCAGCGACGTGCGCGTGTTCCGCTGGGCGTTGTCACGCGAAGGTGAACTGACCTATCTCGATGCGCGCGGCGAGCGTGACATCGCCTTGCCGCCACCCTTCGATTTCGAATGGACCCGCGCCACGCGCGACCTTGCCGTCAACGGCCGCCATTCGCATCTGAACATCCTCGATACCCTGTTCGTGGAAACCACCGGTGGCGATCTCACCATCAAGGTGGAAAACAACACCGAAACCGGGCAGGGCATCTACAGCGAACCGGTGGAGGACAGCACGCAGTCGCTGGACGATGCCCAGTTCGAGTTCGCCCGGGTCGGCTCGCTGGTGCTGCTGAAAGTGCTGCCCTACCGCGAAACCGAATGGCGCGGACTGATCTACAACACGCTTACCGGCGACATCGTGCGCAACGATGCCATCGTCCAGGCCTGCGTGCAGCTGCCCGAAGACCACGGCATCATCTTCCCCGGCGGCTATTACCTGCAGGGTGGCGAGCACAAGGCGTTCGACGCCTCGATGGATGGCATGCAGTTCAAGCGCAGCATCCGTTCGCCCAACGGCGAGGACGTGCTGTACATCTTCTACGAGCGCGAAGGCGGTCGTTCGGCGCTGTTCGTCTACAACACCATCCAGCGCGTGCTGCAGAACCCCGTGTTCGGCCACGGCTATGCCTTCATGCAGGACGGGCGCATGGTGCTGTTCCATGCCGAAGGCACCGAGCCGACCCGCATCCATCCGATGCAGGTCTGGCAGACGCCCTTCAGCAGCGATGAGTTCGCCGCAAGCCGTCCGCCCGGCAATACCTTCATGGGGCGCATCGGCAACGCCGAGCTGGTTCGCGGCATCTCCAACCTGTTCAACCTGGCGCGCGAGATCGACGGCCAGGATGTATCGGTGCAGCGCTACCAGCGCCTGGTAGCCGACACCCGGCGGCTTTTCGATGCGCATCATTGGCTGGGTGACGAGGCCTGCGATGGCGCCGAGGCCCTGCTGCGGCAGATCAGCGCCACCGGCGAATCGGTGCTGGACGAATACGAAAAGGTGCAGTCGATCCGCCAGCAGTCGGCCCAGGCAATGGCCGAGGCCGAGGCCACGCACAAGGCGCTGCTGGGCCGGCTGCAGCCGGAAAACTGGAACGAGGTGCAGGCCTTCGTCGAAGCGCTCAACGCGATCACCGCACTGCGCGGTCGACTGCTGACCATCCGCGAACTGCGCTACATCGATACCGCGCGCATCGAGGCGATGGCCGCCGAACTTGTGCAGGCGCACGACCGTGTCGGCGCCGCCACCGGTACCTTCCTTGCCGGCGATGCAGCACTGGCCCCCTTGACCGCCCGCATGCAGGCGCTGGACGACGCCGCACAGCAGGCCGCCAGTGCACGCCAGCTGGATGAGCAGCTGGACGGCCTGCGCGGCATGGCCGGCGATCTGGACATGCTGTCCGAGCTGATGGCCGGACTGAAGGTCGACGATGCGACCGCGCGCACCCGCGTGGTCGAATCCATCTCGCTGCTGTACGGGCGCCTGAACCAGGCACGCGCACGCGCCGAACAGCGCCGCAAGTCGCTGGGTTCGGCCGAAGCCGTGGCCCAGTTCGCCGCCCAGTTCGCCCTGTTCTCGCAGTCGATCACCAGCGCGCTGGCGATGGCCAGCGACCCTGAGCGGGCCGACGAACAGTTGTCGCGCCTGCTGGTGCAGCTGGAAGAACTGGAAAGCCAGTTCGGCGAGCACGAGCAGTTCCTCGGCGACATCCTGAGCAAGCGCGAAGAGCTGGTCGAAGCCTTCGATACGCACAAGCAGGCCCTGCTGGATGATCGCCAGCGCAAGGCGCGCTCGGTGCTCGATGCCGCCAACCGCATCCTTGATGGCCTCGGAAAGCGTACCGAGCGGTTCGGCACGGCCGACGAGCTCAACGCTTTCTTCGCCGGCGATCCGCTGATCCTCAAGCTGCGTGAACTGGCCGAGCGCCTGCGTGCGCTGCGCGACAACGTCAAGGCAGACGATGTCGAGGCGCGCCTGAAGGGCGTGCGCGACCAGGCCGTGCGCCAGCTGCGCGACCGCAGCGACCTGTACGAGGCCGGCGGCAACGTGGTCCGCCTTGGCCCGCGCCATCGATTCAGCGTGAACACCCAGGCGCTGGACCTGACCCTGCTGCCACGGGGTGAAACCCTTGCCATCCACCTCACCGGCACCGATTTCCTGGAGACCCTGCACGATCCCGAGCTTGATGCGCTCAAGCCGTTCTGGCCGGTGACCCTGGATTCGGAATCGGCAGCGATCTACCGTGGCGAATACCTGGCCGGGTGCCTGTTGCTGGCTGCGGAGGAGGGCCGCGATGGCCTGGACCTGGGCCAGCTGCAGCACGATGCAGCCGAACCGGAAGCGCTGGGCCAGCGGGTCCGCGCCTTTGCCGCGCCCCGTTACCGCGAGGGCTACGAGCGCGGTATCCATGACCATGACGCCGCCCTGATCCTGCGCGCGCTGTTGCCGCTGCAGCAGGCCGCCGGACCGCTGCGGCATTCGCCCCATGTGCGTGCGTTGGCACTGCTGTTCTGGGCCGCGCGGCAACGCGATGAAGCCGTGGCGCAGTGGCCCGGCCGGCAGGCTGGTGCCGAGGCCATCGCGCGCCTGTTCGGTTCCGATGAGGGGCGCCAGGCCCTGCGTGCGGAAATGGCCAAGGCGCTGCATGACCATGCACTCGCGCATGCACTGCCGTTTGACGCCGCCGCCGCCGATGCAGCAGCGGCATACCTGGGCGAAGAACTGGTGGCCGGCGAGCCGGTGTTCAGCACCAGCCGGCACGCGCAGGCATTGCTTGACGCGCTGTCGCAGCAACTGGAGCAGGCTGGCCAGCGTGATGCGCTTGAACGTGCGCTGCAGCGCTCGCAGGATCCGCTGGCCATGCGTTGGGCATTGGCCGGACAATGGCTGCGGGCGCTCGCCGGGCTGCCGGCACAGTCGGCGCATGCCGGCTATGTCGAAGAAGCGGCGGCATTGCTGCTGGTGCAGCGACAGCTGCGCACCCGTGCCAGCGATGCACCGCTGCAGGCGGAGGTCAGCGGCCTGCTGGGTGAACACGCCCGCATCCACAACGGCAGCCTGACCGTGTCGCTGGACGATTTCCTGGCACGCCTGCAGCATCACCTGCAGGCGTTCGTACCGGCCTTCCATGCCTATCAGGCGGTGCGCCAGGGCATCATCGGTCGCGAACGCGAAACCCTGCGGCTGTCGGAGTTCAAGGCCCGGCCGTTGTCTTCCTTCGTGCGCAACAAGCTGATCAACGACGTATATCTCGGCGTGATCGGTGACAACCTGGCCAAGCAGATGGGTACCGTTGGCGAGAACAAGCGCAGCGACCTGATGGGCCTGCTGATGATGATCTCGCCGCCCGGCTACGGCAAAACCACGTTGATGGAGTACGTGGCGCATCGCCTCGGCCTGGTCTTCATGAAGATCAACGGCCCGGCGCTGGGCCACGAAGTGCGGTCGCTGGATCCGCAGCAGGCACCGGACGCCACCTCGCGGCAGGAGCTGGAAAAGCTCAACCTGGCGCTGGAGATGGGCAACAACACCATGCTGTATGTCGATGACATCCAGCACACGCACCCCGAGTTCCTGCAGAAGTTCATCTCGCTGTGCGATGGCACGCGCCGCATCGAGGGCGTATGGCGCGGCCGTACGCGCACCTACGACATGCGTGGCAAGAAGTTCTGCGTGGTCATGGCCGGCAACCCGTACACCGAATCCGGCGAAGTGTTCAAGATTCCGGACATGCTGGCCAACCGTGCCGACATCTACAACCTGGGCGATGTGCTCGGTGGCATGGAAGCAGCCTTCACGCTCAGCTACATCGAGAACAGCCTGACTTCCAACCCGGTATTGGCGCCGCTGGCCACGCGCGAGATGGCCGACCTGTACCTGCTGGTCGACCGCGCGATGGACAAGGATGTGTCCACCAACGGCCTGAGCCACGCCTACAGCGGCGCCGAGATCAACGAGATCACCGCCACCCTGCAGCGCATGCTGCAGGTCCGCGATGTGGTCTACAAGGTCAACCAGCAGTACATCGCCAGCGCTGCCCAGGATGACCGCTATCGCACCGAGCCGCCCTTCCGCCTGCAGGGCAGCTACCGCAACATGAACAAGCTGGCGGAGAAGATTTCGCCGGTGATGAATGACGACGAGCTGCAGCAGCTGATCTCCGACCACTACCTGGGCGAAGCGCAGCTGCTGACCACCGGTGCCGAAGAGAATCTGCTGAAGCTGGCCGAGCTGCGTGGCGTGCTCGATGAAGAACGCGCGCATCGCTGGGCGCAGATCAAGCGTGATTTCCTGCGCAACAAGGCAATGGGCGCCGGCGACAGTGATGTCGGTGGCCGCGTGGTCGCGCAGCTGGCCGACATCGCCAGTGCGTTGCAGCTGCCACCGCCGCCGCCGCCGGCAGAGGTGGCCGTCGTACCGGAGCCTGCGCCATGGCCGGCCCTGCTGGCAGCGCTGCAGCGCCTGGCCGATGCACGTCCGGCCAGCGCGCCGGCTGCCGCCGTACCGCAGGCCGCAGCCACGCCATTGGCCGAAGACCTGCAGGCTGGTCTGGCACCGCTGCTGCAGCTGCTGGTCGCCTCGCAGGAACAGCAGGTGCAGTTGTCGCAGACGTTGGCGGCGTTTGCCGGGTGGGCCCGGCAGCAGGTAACTGCCGATGTGGCCACGACCGACACGCGTCGCCGCCCGCGGGTGCGTCGTGCAGCGACTCCGGAAGAACGTGCGCTGGACGAAGCGTTGATGCGCCACTTCTACGGTGAATCATTACCGCCGGAAACGGTGGCTGATGACGGCCCACGGCCGCCGCCACTGCCGTGATCTGCGTGCGCTCCCTGCCCGAACCCACGCTTCCGGCGCGCGCCGATGTGGCCACGCTGGCAGCGTATGGCAGCCACTTGCTGCAAGTATTGGCCGAGCCTGCACCGTTGCAGGCCGGCGCGGAAGGCGAGGGACTGGTGGCTGCGCTGGCGCGGATCGCATTGGCGTTGCAGGCCAGCGATCCGGCGCGCCTGCGCCGGCAGGAGAGCTGGTGGGGGCGCCTGCTCGGCCGTGACGTTGAACGCCAGGCACAGGCGCAGGGGCTGCAGGCGCAGCTGGGCGTGCTGGCGCTGCAGGCGCGCGAGCAGGCGCAGGGTCTCGCGCAGCGTGTGCAGCAGCGTGCCCGGGCCATCAATGACAACGATGCGGCTGCCGCCGCGTTGGAGGCCTGGGCCACGTTCGGCGCCGCGCAGCTGGCGACACTGCAGGGAGCTGCGCAGGTCGCGCTGGCCCCACGCGTGGACCATCTGCAGCGGCTTGCCACGCTGCGACGCATCGAAAGCGGGCAGTGGCGGCTGCTGCAGGAGCAGGACGAAGCCCTGCTGCAGCGCTTCGTCCGCATCCACGATGTCCTGCTGCCGGCCTGGCGCCAGGCCGCATTGGCGCGCCAGGCACTGGCGCAGGCTGCACGGGCCGAGCAGGCAGCCACGCTGCAGGCCCAGATCGACGACGAAGTAGCCGCTGCTCAGGCTAGACTGCCCTGAGCCGGCCGCCGCTGCCGCTTATCCACCGCAAGGACACTGCCCGATGACCCAGGACAGCCAGAACTCCGGCACGCTCGTGCCCGCCACCACGCCCGCCCCTGAACTTGATGACAGCACGTTGAAGGCCCTCGGCCTGGTCCGCGACGACCTGCCGCGCATCGCCGAAATCGGCCGCGAGCTGGAAGACCTGCGTCCGGGCAACCTGCAGGTGTTCGGCCGCGAAGCCGCCGCACGCACAACGGCCTTCTCCAGCCAGCTACTGGACCAGGTGCGCAACCGTGACCTCGACGCTAATGGCGAGAAGCTCGGCGAAGTGGTGCGCATCGCGCGCGAGCTCAAGCTGGATGGTTTTTCCCAGCGCTCGAAGGTGCCGTTGATCGGTGGCCTCATCGATCGCCTGCGTTCTTCCAAGGGCGAGCTGGTGCAGAAGTTCAGCGATACCAATTCGCAGATCGAACAGCTGCTCGGCGACGTGGGTGCGCAACAGGCGCTGATGGGCAAGCGGGTAAGCGATTTCGACCGCATGCATGACATCGTCCGCGAGGAGCGTCATGCGCTGGGCCTGTATGCCGCCGCCGGCAAGCAGCGCCTGGCCCAGCTGCAGTCCGAGCAGTTGCTGGGGCAGGGCAGCGATGACCCGCAGCAACGCATCCGCCAGAGCGAGATCGACAATGCGATCCGCCTGATCGAGAAGCGCGTCTCCGACCTGCAGCTGATGCAGCACGCGGCTGACCAGTCGCTGCCGATGATCCGCCTGATCCAGGCCAATGCGCTGCAGCTGATCGAGAAGTTCAACACCGTCCGCGACATCACCATCCCCTCGTGGAAGCGTCAGTTCGCGATCCAGTTGTCGCTGGGCGAACAGAAGAACGCCGCCGAACTAGCCAATGCCATCGACGATGCGACCAATGAGTTGATGCGACGCAATGCCGACCTGATGCGCCAGGCGTCGGTGGACACCGCACGCAGCAACCAGCGCGGCGTGATCGACGTGGCCACGCTGCGCCACGTTCACGATCAGCTGATCGCTACCGTCGAGGAAGTGCGCAGCATCCATCGCGAGGGCATGCAGCAGCGGCAGCAGGCCGAAGTCGAGCTGTCGCGCCTGCGCGAGGACCTGCAGCAGCGCCTGGCGGCGCCGACGGCGTCGTAATCATGCTTCGCAGCGTCGAGCTTGCTCGATCGCTGCCGGTTGGCCTTGTGTAGAGCCGAGCCCACGCTCGGCTTCCGGGCGAAGCAAGGCGTGTTCTGCAGCTCAACGCAGCCGGGCACGGGTCCGGATCTACAGGAGCCACATCTGCGGCCATTCCCCGCAGCGGCAGGCCGGCAGAACCCGGTTCAACGCAACTGCCCTACCGCCCAATCGGCCAACGCGTCCACGCGCGCATCGACAGGGCCGTCCGGCCGCGCCAGCACCCAGAACCCGCCGGTCGCGGCAAATCCCCACGGTGCCACCAGCCGCCCGGCTGCCAGATCCTCGGCCACCAGTGGCTCCGGCGCGATCGCCGGGCCCAGCCCCGCTACCGCTGCTTCCAGCAGGTAGTACAGGTGTTCGAAGCCGGTGCCGAGCTGCAGCTGGGCCGTGTCCAGCCCGTGCGACTGCGCCCATGCAGGCCACGCCTGCGGGCGCGAACTGGTGTGCAGCAGCGTTTCCCGCAGCAAGGCCGACGGGGGGACATGGCGCAACCGCTGCGCCGCCGGGTGCGAGGGCGCCACCACCACACCCACCCGTTCCGGTGCCAGCTCGCGCACCTGCCAGCCGCGCGGCCATGGTCCCTGTGCCAGCAGCAGCACCGCATCCAGCGTGGCCTGCGCCTCGGTGAAACTGCCATCCAGGGCCGACCACTGCAGGCGCACGCCGGGCAGGGCAGCCTGCAGTGCCGGCAGCCGCGGAATCATCCAGCGCGCCAGCACGCTGCCGCTGCAGCCCAGCACCAGGGCCGGCTCCGCGCTTGGCCGCCGCAGTTCGCGCACGCAGTCTTCAATGCCGCCGAACGCCTCGCTGCAGGCCTGTTGAAGGCGGGTGCCAGCGGCGGTCAGGCGCAGTCCGCGGCCGGCGCGCTGGAACAGGGCCAGGCCCAGATGGTCTTCCAGCAGCTTCAGTTGCCGGCTGATCGCGCCATGGGTCACATGCAGCGCCTGGGCCGCGCGGCCAACGCCGCCCAGACGCGCGGTGGCCTCGAACGCCCGCAGGGCATTCAAGGGCGGCAGCAGTGACGTACTCATGTGAGATTTCCTGACGGGATAGGCCAGATAATATCCATTTTCCGGACACAATCCGTGCGCTAGAGTATCCACCTGTCTGAACGACCGGTCGTCTCCATGCCTGACTCTCCCATCGCCGATTTCCATGCCTTCCCTGACGCCCAGGGCCACTTCGGCCGTTACGGTGGCAGCTTCGTCGCCGAAACCCTGGTCGGCCCGCTGCAGGAACTGGCCCAGGCCTATGACCAGGCCCGCCAGGATCCGGCGTTCCAGCTGGCCTATGACCGCGACCTGGCCCATTACGTGGGCCGGCCGAGCCCGATCTACCATGCTGAACGATTGAGTGACCACGTCGGTGGCGCGCAGATCCTGCTCAAGCGCGAGGACCTGAACCACACCGGCGCGCACAAGATCAACAACACCATCGGCCAGGCGCTGCTGGCGGCGCGGATGGGCAAGAAGCGCATCATCGCCGAGACCGGCGCCGGCCAGCATGGCGTGGCCAGTGCCACCGTCGCGGCGCGGCTGGGCCTGGAGTGCGTGGTGTACATGGGCGCCACCGACATCGAGCGGCAGAAGATCAACGTCTACCGCATGAAACTGCTCGGGGCGACGGTGGTGCCGGTGACCTCCGGCTCGGCCACCCTGAAGGACGCCCTCAACGAAGCGATGCGCGACTGGGTCACCAACGTGCAGGACACCTTCTACATCATCGGCACGGTAGCGGGTCCAGACCCGTACCCGCGCATGGTGCGCGACTTCAACGCCATCGTCGGCCGCGAGGCACGCGAGCAGATGCTGGCCGAGTACGGTCGCCTGCCTGATGCGATCACCGCCTGCGTCGGCGGCGGCAGCAATGCGATCGGCCTGTTCCATGCCTTCCTCAACGACCGCCAGGTCGAGATCGTCGGCGCTGAAGCGGCCGGTGATGGCATCCACACCGGCCGCCACGCAGCTTCCATCGCCGCCGGCCGCCCGGGCGTGCTGCACGGCAACCGCACCTATGTGCTGTGCGACGACGATGGCCAGATCATCGAGACCCATTCGGTGTCGGCCGGCCTGGATTACCCGGGTGTAGGCCCCGAGCATGCGTTCCTGGCCGACAGCGGCCGTGCGCGCTACGTCGGCATCACCGACGAAGAGGCGCTGCAGGCCTTCCATCTGCTGGCCCACACCGAAGGCATCCTGCCGGCGCTGGAGTCCAGCCACGCGCTTGCGCAGGCGATGAAGCTCGCGCGCGGGCGTCCGCGCGACCAGATCGTGCTGTGCAACCTGTCAGGACGTGGCGACAAGGACGTGCATACCATCGCGGCGCGCGAAGGGCTGGTGCTGTGAGCGCACTGATGCGCAGTACGGGCGTGCTGCTGGTGCTGGGCCTGGCCGCGTGCCAACCGCCGGAACCGCCGGTGCTGGCGCCGGCGGCCAAGGCCGCTGCGCAACCGGCGCAGCCGATGGCGGCCAACGATGACGTCGACCCGATAGCGAGCACGCCCATCGATGATCCACCGGCCTCGGCCGCAGTCTCCAGCGATGACGCGCCCGCCGTGGCGTCGGTGGCGCTGGATCATGCCGGCGAGGTGCTGATCGGCCAGCACATGAGCGACCTGAAGGCCTTCGGGCCGTGGAAGGCAATGGGCGCGGTCGAAGCCATCGGCGGCAGCTGCGAGTACTACGACGGCAAGGGGCTGCCGCCCGGCGTGTCGATGATGACCGACGAAGACCGCGTGGTCCGTTTCGATCTTGGTCCGGGCGAGGACGCCAAGGCGCCGGTCGACCAGCCGGGTCCGTTCGGACTGCGCATCGGCATGACGCGGGCGCAAGCGGTGGCGCAGTTCCCCGGCGCGCCGGTCGCCAGCCCGCATGCCTACGACGGCGATCAGGGCGAGTACCTGACCTGGCAGGATCCGGGTTCCGACCTGGGCATCCGCCTGGAAGTGTTTGAAGGGAAGGTCATCCTGATGTACTGGGGGACCAGCGAAGCGATTGAACTGATTGAAGGATGTGCCTGAGATGCCTGTTTCCCGACTCGATGACTGTTTCCAGCGCCTGCGCCAGCAGCAGCGCAAGGCCCTGATCCCCTTCATCACCGCCGGTGATCCCTCGCTGGAAGCCACGGTGCCGGTCATGCACGCGCTGGTCCAGGCCGGTGCCGATGTGATCGAACTGGGCGTGCCGTTCTCCGATCCGATGGCCGACGGCCCGACCATCCAGCGCAGTTCCGAGCGCGCGCTGGCCCGCGGTGCCGGCAACCGTTACGTGCTGCAGGCGGTGGCGCAGTTCCGGCAACAGGACACGCAGACGCCGGTGGTGCTGATGGGCTATCTCAACCCGGTGGAGATCCACGGTTACGTGGCGTTCGCCGAAGCGGCGGTGGCGGCTGGCGTGGACGGCGTGCTGCTGGTCGACCTGCCGCCGGAAGAGGCCAGCGAAGCCCAGCAGGCCTTCGACGCTGCAGGCCTTGCGCTGGTTCTGCTGGCATCGCCGACCACCAGCGAGGCACGCGCTGACAAGCTGCTGGCGCTGGCCCGTGGCTATCTGTACTACGTCAGCTTTGCCGGGGTCACCGGCGCCTCGGAACGACTGGACAGCGACGCGGCCAGCGCACGCCTGCAGGCGCTGCGGGCCAGGGCCAGCGTGCCGGTGGTGGCCGGCTTCGGCATCAAGGACGCAGCCAGTGCGGCGGCCATGGCGCGCCAGGCCGACGGCGTGGTGGTCGGCAGCGCACTGGTGGCGGTGCTGGCCGAAGCGACCTCCACCGAGGATGCGGCGCAGCGCGCCGCAGCGTTCCTGGCTCCGCTGCGGCAGGCATTGGATCAGTAATGGTAGCGCCGGGCCATGCCCGGCGGTGGGGCGCGCAAGAATATCCGCCGGGCATGGCCCGGCGCTACCCAGCACCTAAACGTACGTCCCAGCATGGTTTTTTCCAGCGGGCCCAAGGCCGGGCAGGGGGTGCACGGGCAGGGAAAGCGGAGCTAGACTGTCCGCCTTTGCGGCCCCCGGGCCGCCCTGAACGGAAGTGTCCTCCCGCATGAGTTGGCTCAGCAAGTTGATGCCGTCTGGCATCCGCACCGACAACACCCCCAGCAAGAAGCGCAGCGTCCCCGAGGGCCTGTGGGAAAAGTGCAGCAACTGCGGCAGTGCGTTGTACCGTCCGGAGCTGGAAGAGAATCTGGAGGTCTGCCCGAAGTGCGGCCACCATATGGCCATCCGCGCGCGCGCCCGTCTGGCTGCGCTGTTCGACGCCGACAGCACCACCGAGATCGCTGCCCGCCTGGGGCCGACCGACCTGCTGAAGTTCAAGGACCAGAAGAAGTACAGCGAGCGCATCAAGATCGCGCAGAAGAACACCGGTGAGTACGACGCGCTGATCGCCATGCGCGGCCTGCTCAAGGGCCGTCCCCTGGTGGCCTCGTCCTTCGATTTCGCCTTCATGGGGGGCTCGATGGGCTCGGTGGTCGGCGAGCGCTTCGCCCTTGCCGCCGAAACCGCCGCCGAGATCGGCGCACCCTACGTGTGCTTCTCCGCCAGTGGCGGCGCGCGCATGCAGGAGGGCCTGTTCTCGCTGATGCAGATGGCCAAGACCTCGGCCGCGCTGGGCAAACTGCGTGAAGCCGGACAGCCGTACATTTCGGTGCTGACCCACCCGACCACCGGCGGTGTGTCGGCATCGTTCGCGATGCTGGGCGACATCAACATCGCCGAACCGCGTGCACTGATCGGCTTCGCCGGCCCGCGCGTGATCGAGCAGACCGTGCGCGAGAAGCTGCCGGAAGGGTTCCAGCGTTCGGAGTTCCTGCTCGAGCACGGCGCCATCGACCAGATCTGTGACCGTCGTGAACTGCGCGACCGCCTGGCCGACCTGCTGGCGATGCTGCGGCGCGAGCCGGCACCGGAGGAAGCTTGATGGGGAGCCGCAAGTACTTCGGTACCGACGGCATCCGCGGTCGAGTCGGCCAAGGGGCGATCTCGGCTGATTTCGTGCTGCGCCTGGGCAACGCCCTTGGCCGCGTGCTGGTCGCCCAGCGCGGCCAGGAGGGGCGCCGTCCGATCGTAGTGATCGGCAAGGACACGCGGATCTCCGGCTACATGTTCGAAGCCGCGCTGGAAGCCGGGCTGGTCGCTGCGGGCGCTGACGTGCAGCTGCTCGGCCCGATGCCGACCCCGGCCGTTGCCTTCCTGACCCGTACCCTGGGCGTGGACGCGGGCATCGTCATCAGTGCGTCGCACAACCCGCACTACGACAACGGCATCAAGTTCTTCTCCGCCCAGGGCGAGAAGCTCGACGATGCCACCGAGCTGGCGCTGGAAGCCGCATTGGACGTGCCGTTCACCACGGCCGTTTCGGAAAAGCTCGGCAAGGCCTCGCGTGCACGCGAGGCCGTCGGCCGCTACATCGAGTTCTGCAAGTCCAGCGTGCCGCGCGCGTTCGATCTGCGCGGTGTGCGTCTGGTGCTCGACTGCGCGCATGGCGCCACCTACCAGATCGCGCCGCTGCTGTTCCGCGAACTGGGCGCGGAGGTCATCGGCATCGGTGCCGAACCCAATGGCGTCAACATCAACGACGGCGTCGGGTCGACCCACATCGACAACCTCGCTGCCAAGGTGCGTGAGACCCGCGCCGACCTGGGCATCGCCTTCGACGGCGATGGTGACCGGGTGTTGATGGCCGATGACCGCGGCAACCCGGTCGACGGCGATGACCTGGTGTACATCCTGGCGCGCGCATGGCAGGCCGAAGGGCGCCTGCGCGGCCCGGTGGTCGGCACCCTGATGAGCAACTTCGGTCTGGAAAAAGCCCTGGCCGAACTGCAGATTCCGTTCCAGCGCAGCAACGTCGGCGACCGCTACGTGCATCAGGCACTGGTGGAGGGAGGCGGCGTGCTCGGTGGCGAAGCGTCCGGCCATCTGCTGTGCCTGGACCGGGCCACCACCGGCGACGGCATCGTCAGTGCCCTGCAGGTACTGGTGGCGCTGAAGCAGCAGGGAAAGAACCTGCGCGAAGCGCTGCAGCCGTTGTCCAAGGTGCCGCAGAAGACGGTCAACGTGCGCCTTGGCGATGTCTCGGCCAAGGCCACCGTGCAGGCCGAGAGCGTGCAGGCTGCGCTGCTCGAAGCGCAGCAGGCGGTATCCGGTCGCGGGCGTGCCTTCCTGCGTCCTTCCGGCACCGAACCGGTGGTGCGGGTCACGGTCGAGGCCGATGACGCGACGCTGATGCAGGACACCCTGGACCGGCTTTCGGCGGCGGTCAGGACAGCGGCCGCGGCCTGAACCCTGTCGCTGGATCGAACCGACAACATGGCCGCTTGTGCGGCCATGTTGCTGTCTGCCGCAAGCAAGGCATCAGGCGCTGCGCGGCATCTCCGTCTGCCATCTCCAGGTGTCGCGGCACATGTCCGCCAGGCCATGGCGCGCGGTCCAGCCCAGCTCGCGCAGGGCCAGGGACGGGTCGGCAAAACTCACCGCGATGTCGCCGCTACGACGACCGGTGATCCGGAACGGAATCGGCCGGCCGACGGTCTGCTCGAAGGCCTTGATCAGTTCCAGCACGCTGTGGCCCTGGCCGGTGCCCAGGTTCAGGGTGATGCTGCGGCGCTTGTCGCGCAGGTACTGCAGCGCCAGCACATGGGCCCGCGCCACGTCCTGCACATGGATGTAGTCGCGTACGCCGGTGCCGTCACAGGTCGGATAGTCATCGCCGAATACCTGCACTTCGGGCAGCAGGCCGGCGGCCACCTGGGCGATGTAGGGCATCAGGTTGCTGGGCGTTCCGTGCGGCAGCTCGCCGATCAGCGCGCTTGAATGCGCCCCCACCGGGTTGAAGTAGCGCAGCGTTGCCACATGCAGCGCCATATCGGCGCCGACCAGGTCGGACAGCAGCTGCTCCACCACCAGCTTCGAACGGCCATAGGGCGTCATCGCGCAGGTCGAGGCCGTTTCGGCCACCGGGCAATGGTCCTGGTCGCCGTACACGGTTGCCGACGAGCTGAACACGAACGTGCCCACGCCGGCATCGCGCATGGCGCCGAGCAGGGCGAGGGTGCCGCTGATGTTGTTGTCGAAGTAGTCCAACGGCATCTGCCGCGATTCGCCAACCGATTTCAGCGCGGCAAAATGCAGTACCGCATCGATCGAATGCTCGCGCAGCACCGCGGTGATCCGCGCACGGTCACGCACGTCGGCCTGTACGAACAGCGGCGCGATGCCGGTGATGTCGCCGATCCGGCCGATCACCCCGGCGTCGCTGTTGCACAGTGAATCGACGACGACCACCGCATGGCCCTGCTGCTGCAGTTCCACGCACGTGTGGGAGCCGATGAATCCAGCGCCGCCGGTAACCAGAACGTTCATTTCCTGTAATCCTTCCACTCTGTTGGAGCTTCCTTGCCGAAGCTGTGCCAGCCCAGTGCTGGCAGCGCCATCACGGCCCCGGCACCATCTTCTTCTGCCGCGCCTTGAAGCCGTTGAACAGGGGGGCGATCAGCGGGTTGTAGCTCCACGCGATGCGCTTGCGCAGCCAGCTTGCCGGCCGGTTGCGGATGGCGAAGCGGTAGATGCGCTCGGGATCGCCGCCGACCACGTTGCGGCCGAACGGATGGGTGGTATGCAGGTAGCGGAAACCCTGCTCACGCGCCACTTCGATATAGTCCTGGTCGAAATCGCCGTACGGCCAGCACAGGGTGTCCGACACTTCGCCCAGCTTCTCCAGCAGCACTTCCTTTGCCATCGACAGGTCGCCACTGATGCCGGCGCGGCGCTGGGCGCGATCCAGGTCCTGGCGGCGCAGCCAGCGGGTGTGGGTGTGGGTATGGCAATGGATCTCGAACGTGCCCGCCTCGATGGCCGCACGTGCTTCGCTCCAGCGCATCATCACCTCGTCACTGCGGCCCTGCTTGTAGATCAGATCTTCGCAGGCGCGATGTTCGGGCGTTTCCGGCAGCGTGGCGCCGGCGATGCCGGCATGCGGGCGCATCGGCCCCTCGTGCATCCAGCCGGTCACCACGAACACCACCGCGTGCATGCCGTACTTCTGCAGGATCGGATGGGCGTAGACCCAGTTATCCAGGTAGCCATCATCGAAGGTGATCACGATCGACTTGCGCGGCACCGGCTTGCCGGCCAGGAAGCCGGCGTACTGGTCCAGCGTCAACGAAGTCCAGCCGGTGCGCGCCAGCCAGGCGATCTGGCTTTCGAAATTCTCCGGCGACACCGTGATCATGCCGGGCGAGTTGCTGACGTGGTGATGCATCAGCACCGGTACGGTTCTGGCATTAGCCATGACCCAGCTCCTTCATCCATTGGTGGTAATAGTGTTCGGTGGCTTCAGCGTGGCCTTCGGGGCTGAAACGCTTGGCGCTGCGGATCCAGTCCCAGCCGGAACGTCCCATCTGCCGGCGACGCTCGGGATCGTCCACCAGCAGCCGCAACGCCCCGGTGAGGGCGCCGCCGTCACCCAGTCGAGTGAGGATGGCATTGCTGCCTTCCACCAGCATTTCAGGCACGCCGCCGACCCGATGCGACACGATCGGCAGGCCCGCCTGCGCCGCTTCCAGGAACACCGTGCCCGATGCTTCCTTGTGTGTGGCCAGGGCGAAGATGTCAAAGCCGGGCATCAGCTGGCTGGCATCGCTGCGGAAGCCCAGCAGATGGACCTGGTGCTGCAGGTCGTGCTCGGCGCACGTGGCCTGCAGGCGCTGCATCACTGCCTGGCCATCGCCGACCACCACCAGATGCAGGCGGGGATTGGCCTTGCACAGCGGCACCATGGCCTGCAGCAGTTCGGCGTGGCCCTTGGGTTCGCGCAGCACGGCCACGCAGCCCACTACGATGTCCTGTTCGTCGAATCCGAGCTCGGCGCGCACGCGTGCGCGCGCCTCCTGCAACGCCTGCCAGGAGGGCTCATGCGTGGCGTCGGTTGGCGCAACCGCCATCGGCGGCACGATGCCGATGTGATCGGCGGGAATTCCCCGGTCGGCCAGCAGTTGCTTGACGAAATTGCTCACCGTGATGACCCGGTGCGGCAGGCCGGTGTAGGTCAGCAGCGAATTCACCGGGCTCATCAGGTGGCGCGAGCGCACTACCAGCGGTGTGCCGCCCAGGCGTGCGCCCGCGGCGGCAATCAATGCATCGCGACGGCTGGTGGTGTTGACCACGTCGTAGCGCTCGCGGCGGACCAGCCGTGACACCGACCAGATGCCGCGCAGCAGCCGGGCCAGGCCGCCCATGCGCAGCGTATGCACGGTGAAGCCATCATCGCGCGCGCGCTTTGCCAGGCGCGCGTCCGGCTGGCACAGCAGGGCGACGTCATGGCCGCGCGCGCGCATCACCTGCATGTGGCGGAAAATGTAGATCTCCTGCCCACCCATGCCTTTGGCGGCTTCGGTATGCAGGATGCGCAGCGGACGGTTCATGGTGGATCGGTCCTTGGATTCAGCGGTTGCGGAAGCGCGTCAGCGCTTCCCATGCCGCGCGGATGCTGGCGGCGTCGGGGGTCTGTTGCGGCAGGGGGCGGTAGCGCGCATCGAGCGCGGTGGCGTTGCCGAATTTGTCGAACACGTAGATCGCCTCGCCATTGCGCACCGCACGCTGCGACCAGCTTTCCACCACCAGCGCACGCTTGCCGGTCGGTGCAGCCAGCAGGTCGTGGCCGGTGCTGTAGTCGGTCAATGCGTTCTCGCAGCCCAGGCCGTGGCGCATCAGCGTCGGCACCCAGTCTTCATGCGAACTGACCCGCGCGTCGCGGCCGCCACCCTGGCCGGGCCAATGCAGCACGAAGGGCACCTGCAGCTGGTGGTTGGAGAAGTTGCCGTTGTGGCCCCAGTAGTTGAGTTTGAGGTCGTTGAATTCCTCGGCGTGGTCACCGGTCACCAGCACGATCGTGTCCTGGTCCAGTCCCTGCGCACGCAGGTCATCCAGCAGCGATCCAATCAGGCTGTCGGCGTAATGCACCGCGGTGTGATAACGGTTCAATTCCGGCGTTGGATCGTGCTCGGGGCCGAACTTGAGAAAATCGATGGCATCGGCCATCGGCGTAGCGAGCGGCGGATAGCCGGCCGGCATGTGGTAGGGCGCGTGGGTGGAATCGAGGAACACGAAACCAAACCACGGGCGCTGCGCAGCCTGGCTGGCGCGGATGTCCTTCTGCAGTCCAGCGACGATGGCGGCATCACGGCCGTCGGAGGTCAGTTCGGACGGCCCCTGGTGCAACTGGTCGCGGACATCGGCGAACGCTGTGCGATCGAACTCCGGGCTGTACAGCGGCGCGCTGCCATACAGATGCAGATCATAGCCCTGCTGTCCCAGCACCTTGAACAACTGCGAGCCGCGCTGCTCGTCGAGCATGCTGGGCCAGTAGCCACCCGGCAGGCCGTACAGCAGCCCGAACAGACCATAGCGGGTGGCGTTGCCGGTGCTGAAATGATGTTCGTACACCCGCGAGGACCGGGCCAGCGCCGAGGCGTTGGGCATGAACTGCGGGGTGAGCACGTCATGGCGCAACGACTCCAGTACCACCATCAGCACGTTCGGCCGCTGGTGGCTCTGGCAGCGAAGGGGCTGCAACGGATAGTTGAGCTGGGCATGGCGCGGATCGGGCAGGCCGACCTGGTGCTGGCTGACCACGCCGAAGCGGCGCATCGCGCTCTTGGCGGTGATCGGCTGCGCCCATGGCAGGTAGTTCCATTGGCTGATCACTGCGCGTTCGCCGAGCGCGTCGTAGTAGGCAGTGGCGACCTGGCCGCCGCCCATCAGCAGGGCAACCACCGCCCAGGCCTGCAGTACCCGCCGCCGCCGTGGCGCTGCGGGCAGCAGCTTCCAGCACGCCCAGGCCAGCAGGCCCTGCGCGGCGAAAATCGCCGATACCAGAGCCGCCGCCTGCAGCCAGGTCTTCCAGGACAGGCTGACCTGATCCTGCAGGGCGCCGCCGAACACCATGTTGGCAACCATCGCGTTGAGGTGGAAGCGATACAGCGCGAAGACCTTGGCATCCACCAGCAGCAGGCACAGCCACAGGCCCTGGCAGATCACCGCCGAGACGCTCAATGCGCGCGCGCTGCGCGGCCACAGGCCGATGGCCAGCGGCAGCAGGCCAGCCAGGGCACCGAACGCGAGCAGGTGGCCGGGCAGGGCGAACGCCAGATAAGCCAGGCCGAGCGTGCCGCCGGGGTTGTCGCGTAGCGGCACGTTGCCCAGTGCGATGAGCGCGGCCAGCACGGCGTTGGCGGCCACGAACATGGACCACCAGGCCAGCCGGCGCCAGCGTCGGGCAGGGCCGGAAATAGCAGCGGCGGTGGCGTCGGGCAGGGCGGCATCCATGGCGGGGCGGGATCAGGTGGGCGACGGGGCGATTCCCGGCGTGACGAAGTCGTTAAACCGCGCGCGGGTGGCGCATTGTATCGGTTTGTTTCAGCGTGTCGGTGGCGTGTTCCGATCTATCTGTCACAATGTTCAGATCGGTCGCCATTGCATGGCGGGCCCGTACCGACTCAACGACAAGCCAGGAACCGCTGTGAGCCAGATCCCCACCCTCGACATCACCCGTTTCGACAGTGACCGCGACGCCTTCGTGGCCGAGCTGGGGGCGGCATATCGCCAATGGGGGTTTGCCGGCATCCGCAACCACGGCATCCCGCAGGCCGACATCGATGCGGCCTACGACGTCTTCAAGGCTTTCTTCGCACTGCCGGATGAGACGAAGCGGAAGTACCACGTGGCTGGCAGCGGCGGCGCCCGTGGCTATACCCCGTTCGGTGTGGAGACCGCCAAGGGCTCCAAGCACTTCGACCTGAAGGAGTTCTGGCACATCGGCCGCGAGATCGCCGACGACTCCAAGTATCGGGACGTGATGGCGCCGAACCTGTGGCCGTCAGAGGTCGAGGGCTTCCGTGAGCGTGGTTACGGCCTGTACCAGGCGTTGGACAACCTGGGTTCGCGCGTGCTTTCGGCCCTGGCCCTGCACATCGGCCTGCCGGAGCACTTCTTCGCCGACAAGACCAATTTCGGCAATTCGATCCTGCGCCCGATCCATTACCCGCCGATCACCACCGACGACATTCCCAACGTGCGCGCTGGTGCGCATGGCGACATCAACTTCATCACGCTGCTGGTCGGTGCCAGCGCGGCAGGCCTGGAAGTGCAGTCGCATGACGGGGACTGGGTGCCGTTCACCTCGGACGCGGACACCATCGTGGTCAACATCGGCGACATGCTGCAGCGCCTGACCAACCACGTGTATCCGTCGACCATCCACCGGGTGGTCAATCCCCCGGGTGAGCTGGCCCGCCAGCCGCGCTATTCGGTGCCGTTCTTCCTGCACCCGAACCCGGATTTCCTGATCGACGTGCTGCCCTCGTGCATCACCGAGGAGAACCCGAGCCGGTACCCGGAACCGATCACCGCGCACGGCTTCCTCGAAGAGCGCCTGCGCGAGATCAAGCTGAAGTAACAAGAAGGCCGCCGAAAGGCGGCCTTCTTGTTACGGCTAGCGCCGGGCTATGCCCGGCGAGCGCAGCGGAGGGGTTTCGGCAGGGTTGCACCCTGCACCCGCAGAGGCCAGAGCCAAAGCCAAAGCCAAAGCGGCTCTGGGTTTCTGTGGGTTGGGCGGGGCGGTGTGGGCTGGCAGGACACGCCGTAAACCCATCCCTGGGGGCTCGATGGCGCCTTGCTCGTGTGCGCTGTCCTGCGCACACGGCAAGACCGGGGTTGGGCGTCCTGCCCAACCTGCCCGAGGCATGCCTCGGGCCCATGGCGCCAACGGTCCTGCCAACCCACACCGCCCCACCCCCGACAATTTCCCGCGGCTGTTGGTAGGTGTCGACCTTGGTCGACACGATCTATCTATTTATCCACGCCATGCGTGGATGAGATCTGTCAGGTCTCGAGGCAGGAAGGAGTTGAAGCTCTGCTTTCGCTTTTGGGGGTCAGATCCCGGCGGCCGCCCGGGATGCTGCCTTTGCCTTTGCTCTTCTTTTTTCTTTCCGTGGCGGGCGGGAACCGCCGGAATGTGTCAGGGGCCGGCCGGGTGGGCTGCGCAGGGGCGCAGGCGCCATGGATGGCGCCTACGAGCTTACAAGGACGTACTTGCAGCGTCCCCTGCGCAACCCACCCGACCGGCCAGCCTCCATATCCCCACCGGGCTCTCCGCGACCAACCAGCCCCAACCCCCGCCACGAGGGGCTGCGCCGTTGGCTGAAAATCCATGTAACCGCTTACACGGAAACGGTTTTTTGCCGCAGCAGGTATCATGGGCGGCTGAGTTCACACAGGAGCCACCCGCTCATGCGCCGCAAGATCGTCGCTGGAAACTGGAAGCTGCACGGCAGCCGTCAATTCGCCACCGAACTGCTGGGGCAGGTCGCTGCCGGGCTGCCAAAGAGCGGGGTGGAGGTGGTCATCCTGCCGCCGATGCCCTATCTGGGTGAGCTGGTCGAAGACTTCGGCGAGACCGGCCTGGCCTTTGGTGCACAGGACGTCAGCAGCAACGAGAAGGGCGCCTACACCGGTGAGGTCTGTGCGGCCATGCTGCACGAGGTGGGTGCCCGCTATGGTCTGGTCGGCCACTCCGAGCGCCGCCAGTACCACAACGAGAGCAGCGAACTGGTCGCGCGCAAGTTCGCCGCCGCCCTGCATGCCGGCTTGGTGCCGGTACTCTGCGTCGGTGAAACCCTTGAGCAGCGCGAGGCCGGGCAGACCGAGGCGGTCATCGCCAGCCAGCTGGCCCCGGTGCTCGAGCTTGTCGGGGCCGCAGGCTTCGCCAATGCCGTGGTCGCCTACGAGCCGGTCTGGGCGATCGGAACCGGCCGCACCGCAACCAAGGAGCAGGCGCAGCAGGTGCACGCGTTCATTCGTGGCGAAGTCGCGCGCATCGATGCTAGAATTGCTGATTCACTGCCCATTGTTTACGGCGGTAGCGTGAAGCCCGACAATGCCGGGGAACTGTTCGCGCAGCCGGATGTCGATGGTGGGCTGGTTGGTGGTGCCTCCCTGGTGGCCGCCGACTTCCTGGCCATCGCAGAGGCGGCGGCAAACAATTAGTTACGGTTGCCGGCTAGCCGCCGGCACTCTAGTCCGAGGGCGGATTTCCAATGCTGATGTTGATCCTCAATGTCGTCTACGTGCTGGTTGCCGTAGCCATGGTCGCGCTGATCCTGATGCAGCGTGGCTCGGGTGCGGCGGCAGGTTCGGGCTTTGGCGCTGGCGCCTCGGGGACCGTGTTCGGTGCGCGTGGCGCGTCCAACTTCCTGTCCAAGTCGACCAAGTGGCTGGCCGTGGTGTTCTTCGGCATCAGCCTCTTCATGGCCTGGTACGCCGGCCATGGCAACCGCCCGGCCGCCGATCAGGATCTGGGTCTGATGTCCGCCCCGGCGGCCAGCGCTCCGGCCGCTCCGGCGGGCGAATTGCCGGCCGTTCCGAAGGCCGATGCGGTCCCGGCCGCCCCGGTTCCGGCCGCAACTGTGCCGGCTCAGGCGGAATCTTCGGTTTCTGGTGAAGAAAAGCCTTCGGAAGGCTCCCAGAAAGACTGAAGCCGGTTACAATACGCGGCGCATCGGGAAGATAGTCTGATGTGATCGTTTGCCCAGGTGGCGGAATTGGTAGACGCACTACCTTGAGGTGGTAGCGACTTAGGTCGTAGGGGTTCGAGTCCCCTCTTGGGCACCATTTAGTAAGTAAAGCGGGTTGGTCTGGCGCGCAAGGCGCCAGGCAGCTTCCCGTCCACTCCCCCATGCCAAAGCGCCTGCAGGCGCAGCGGCAGAGGCAAGAGAGAATCGCTGTGCTGGCCGAATATTTGCCGTCTCTGCTGTTTCTGATCGTTGCCACCGGTATCGGCATTACGCTGATGCTGGTTGGTCGATTCCTCGGTCCCCGCCGCCCCGATCTGGAAAAGCTGTCGCCGTACGAGTGCGGCTTCGAAGCCTTCGAAGACGCGCGTATGAAGTTCGACGTGCGCTACTACCTGATCGCGATCCAGTTCATCGTCTTCGACCTGGAAATCATCTTCATCGTGCCGTGGACGCAGGTCTTCATGGAGCTTGGCGCGCGTTCGCTCGTCACCATGGGTCTGTTCGTCGGCATGCTGTTCCTCGGTTTCATCTATGTCTGGAAGAAGGGAGCGCTGGAATGGGAGTGATTCAGACTCTCGATGGCCTGATGACCAATCCTGTCCCGGAGGGGCGGGTTGACGACATCCTGCGGCCGGAAGGCGACAACCCGCTGCTGGAAAAGGGCTTTGTCACCACCAGCGTCGATGCGCTGCTGAACTGGGCACGCACCGGCTCGATGTGGCCCATGACCTTCGGTCTGGCCTGCTGTGCGGTCGAAATGATGCACGCAGGTGCAGCGCGCCTGGACCTTGACCGCTACGGTGTGGTGTTCCGCCCGTCGCCGCGCCAGTCCGACGTGATGATCGTCGCCGGCACCCTGGTCAACAAGATGGCCCCGGCGCTGCGCAAGGTCTATGACCAGATGCCCGACCCAAAGTGGGTGATCTCCATGGGCAGCTGCGCCAATGGCGGTGGTTACTACCACTATTCCTATTCTGTGGTGCGCGGCTGTGATCGCGTGGTGCCGGTGGACGTCTACGTCCCGGGCTGCCCGCCGACCGCCGAGGCGCTGGTGTACGGGATCCTGCAGCTGCAGAAGAAGATCTGGCGTACACAGACCATCGCCCGCTGACCCCTTCACCTGACAAGAGCGCGCCAAGCCCCCATGGCAGAGCAAGCATCCTTCATCGACCGACTCTCCGCACGTTTCGCAGGTGCGAAGGTCATCGTGGTCGAACCCCGCGGCGAAGTGACGCTGGAAGTGCCTGCCGCTGAGTGGCACGCCACCGCCCTCGCGCTGCGTGATGAGTTTGGTTTCGAGCAGGCCGTGGACCTCTGCGGCGTCGATTACCTCGGTTATGGCTCCGACGAGTGGGACACCGCCGACGTGTCCTCGCAGGGCTTCAGCCGCGGTGTCGAGGGCAAGGCCCAGGGCCGCTTCGCCTGGGGCGAATTCCCCAGCGAAGAGAGCGCCGACGGTGCCCGTCCGCAGCACATGCCGACCCAGCGCTTCGCCGTGGTCGCACAGCTGCGTTCGTACCAGCACAACCTGATGATGCACCTGCGCTGCTTCGCGCCTGACGAAGCGCTGCCGGTGGTGTCCTCGCTGACCAGCATCTGGCCGGGCTTGAACTGGTTCGAGCGCGAAGCGTTCGATCTGTATGGCGTGATCTTCGAAGGTCACCCGGACCTGCGCCGGATCCTGACCGACTACGGTTTCGTCGGCCATCCGTTCCGCAAGGACTTCCCGCTGATCGGCAACGTCGAAGTCCGCTACGACGAAGAAAAGAAGCGTGTCATCTACGAACCGGTCACCTCGGTGGAGCCGCGCGTCGGCGTGCCGCGCGTGATCCGCGACGACGCCCGCCTGCAGACCGCTGCCGGCGAGCGCTCGCAGGAGGCAGTGAAGTGAGTCACGTACACCAGGCCGGCGAAGCATTCGCCAGCAACGCTGCCGAAAGCCGGCAGGAAATCCGCAACTACACCATGAACTTCGGCCCGCAGCATCCGGCCGCGCACGGTGTGCTGCGTCTGATCCTCGAGATGGACGGCGAGACCATCATGCGTGCCGACCCGCACGTGGGTCTGCTGCACCGGGGCACCGAGAAGCTGGCCGAATCCAAGCCCTTCAACCAGTCGATCGGCTACATGGATCGCCTGGATTACGTGTCGATGATGTGCAACGAGCACGCCTACGTGCGCTCGATCGAGACCCTGATGGGCATCGAGGCGCCGGAGCGCGCGCAGTACATCCGCACGATGTTCGACGAGATCACCCGCATCCTGAACCACTTGATGTGGCTGGGTTCCAACGCGCTCGACCTGGGTGCGATGGCGGTGATGCTGTACGCCTTCCGCGAGCGCGAAGAGCTGATGGACTGCTACGAAGCGGTCTCCGGCGCGCGCATGCACGCGGCGTACTACCGTCCGGGCGGTGTCTACCGCGACCTGCCGGACCACATGCCGAAGTACAAGGAATCGCGCTGGCACAAGGGCAAGGCCCTGAAGAACCTCAATGCTTCGCGCGAAGGTTCGCTGCTGGACTTCCTGGAGAACTTCACCAATGAGTTCCCGGGCCGTGTCGACGAATACGAGACCCTGCTGACCGACAACCGTATCTGGAAGCAGCGTACCGTCGGCATCGGCGTGGTCACCCCGGAGCTGGCCCACCAGTGGGGCATGACCGGCGTGATGCTGCGTGGCTCGGGCGTCGCCTGGGATCTGCGCAAGAAGCGCCCCTATGCGAAGTACGATGCCGTCGATTTCGACATCCCGCTGGGCAAGGAAGGCGATTGCTACGATCGCTACCTGTGCCGCGTTGCCGAAATGCGCGAGTCCAACCGCATCATCAAGCAGTGCGTGGCATGGCTGAAGGCCAACCCCGGCCCGGTCATGGTCAAGAACTTCAAGGTCGCTCCGCCCAAGCGCGAGGACATGAAGGACGACATGGAAGCGCTGATCCATCACTTCAAGCTGTTCAGTGAAGGCTATTGCGTGCCGGCCGGCGAGACCTACGCCGCGGTTGAAGCGCCCAAGGGCGAATTCGGCTGCTACCTGGTTTCCGACGGCGCCAACAAGCCGTTCCGCGTACACCTTCGTGCGCCGGGCTTTGCCCACCTGTCCTCGATCGATTCGATCGTGCGCGGCCACATGCTGGCCGACGTGGTGGCGATGATCGGTACCTACGATCTGGTGTTCGGCGAGGTTGACCGGTAATGCCGTCCGCCACGCCAACGCCCGCTGCAGGCAGCCGGCGCAAGCCGGCGCCGCAGTTTCTGCAATTTCACGTTATGCATTTCGCTGAGGTCGGCCGATGAAGGCGACAGGTAATTTCGAGGCGGCGCGCGACGTCGACCCGATGGTGGTGTTGAGCGACAAAACCCGCGCTCACATCGATCACTGGCTGTCCAAGTTCCCGCCGGACCGCAAGCGCTCTGCCGTGCTGCAGGGTCTGCATGCTGCCCAGGAGCAGAATCAGGGCTGGCTGACCGACGAGCTGATCGCCGGCGTGGCCAAGTACCTGGACCTGCCGCCGGTGTGGGCCTACGAGGTTGCCAGCTTCTACTCGATGTTCGAGACCGAGAAGGTGGGCCGCAACAACGTGGCCATCTGCACGAACATCAGCTGCTGGCTCAATGGCGCCGAAGACATCGTGCGCCATTGCGAGAAGAAGCTGGGCATCAAGAACGGTCAGTCGACCGCTGACGGCCGCGTCTACCTCAAGCGCGAGGAAGAGTGCCTGGCCGGCTGCGCGGGTGCACCGATGATGGTCATCAATGGTCACTACCATGAGCGTCTGACCCTGGAAAAGGTCGACGAGCTTCTGGACGGGCTGGAGTAAGGGCATGGCACATCACCACGAATCCAAGGGTCCGGTCGGCCCCGCGCCGCTGCCGCACCAGGTGGTCTACACCACCCTGCATTACGACACCCCGTGGTCGTACGAAAGCTATCTGAAGACCGGTGGCTACGCTGCCCTGCGCAAGATCCTCGAAGAGAAGATCCCGCCGGAGCAGGTCATCGAGATGGTCAAGGCCTCGGGCCTGCGCGGCCGCGGCGGCGCCGGTTTCCCGACCGGCCTGAAGTGGTCCTTCATGCCCAAGGGCAACGTGCAGAAGTACATCCTCTGCAACTCGGATGAATCCGAGCCGGGCACCTGCAAGGATCGCGACATCCTGCGCTACAACCCGCATTCGGTGGTCGAAGGCATGGCGATTGCCTGCTACGCCACCGGTTCGACCGTGGGCTACAACTACCTGCGCGGTGAATTCCACCACGAGCCGTTCGAGCACTTCGAGCAGGCCCTGGCCGATGCCTATGCAAACGGCTGGCTGGGCAAGAACGTGCTGGGCTCGGGCGTGGATATCGACATCTACGGCGCCCTGGGTGCCGGCGCCTACATCTGCGGCGAAGAAACCGCGCTGATGGAATCGCTGGAAGGCAAGAAGGGCCAGCCGCGCTACAAGCCGCCGTTCCCGGCCAATTTCGGCCTGTATGGCAAGCCGTCGACGATCAACAACACCGAAACCTACGGTTCGGTGCCGGCGATCATCCGCAATGGTCCGGAGTGGTTCAAGGGCCTGAGCCTGACCGCCAATGGCGGCCCGAAGTGCTTCTCGGTGTCCGGCTGCGTGCAGAAGGGCGGCAATTTCGAAGTGCCGCTGGGCACCACCTTCGACGACCTGCTGGAAATGGCCGGCGGCCTCAAGCCGGGTCGCAAGCTCAAGGGCGCGATCCCGGGCGGCGTGTCCATGCCGGTGCTGACCGCGGCCGAGCTGAAGGGCCTGCCGATGGACTACGACACCATCCGTGCGCTGGGCTCCGGCCTGGGCTCCGGTGCGGTCGTGGTGCTGGATGACAGCGTCTGCTGCGTCAAGTTCGCCTGCCGCATCAGCCAGTTCTTCCACAAGGAATCCTGTGGCCAGTGCACCCCGTGCCGCGAAGGTACCGGCTGGATGCACCGCGTGCTGGAGCGCATCGTCGCCGGCAAGGCCACGATGGAAGACCTGCACCAGTTGAAGACCGTGGCCGGCCAGATCGAAGGCCATACCATCTGTGCGTTCGGCGAAGCGGCGGCATGGCCCATCCAGGGCTTCCTGCGCCAGTTCTGGGACGAATTCGAGTACTACATCGTCAACGGTCATTCGATGGTTGACGGCAAGAAGGTGGAGGCAGCCGCTGCATGAGCGCGCAACCCATAAATCCCAGCGTGCCACCGGACCACGTCACCATCGAGATCGATGGCAAGTCGCTGGTCGTGCCCAAGGGTTCGATGATCATCCAGGCTGCCGACAAGGCGGGCATTTCGATTCCGCGCTTCTGCTACCACGAGAAGCTGCCGATCGCTGCCAACTGCCGCATGTGCCTGGTGGATGTGGAAAAGTCGCCGAAGCCGGCACCGGCCTGCGCCACGCCGGTGATGGAAGGCATGAAGGTCGCCACCCGCAGTGAAAAGGCGCTGAAGTTCCAGCGCTCGGTGATGGAGTTCCTGCTGATCAATCACCCGCTGGATTGCCCGATCTGCGATCAGGGCGGCGAGTGCGAGCTGCAGGACGTGTCGCTGGGCTACGGCCGTTCGGTCAGCCGCTTCAACGAGCGCAAGCGCGTGGTGGCCGACGAGGACATGGGCCCGCTGGTCGCCACCGAGATGACCCGCTGCATCCAGTGCACCCGCTGCGTGCGCTTCACCGCCGACGTTGCCGGTACCTATGAACTGGGTGGCATGTACCGCGGTGAAAACCTGCAGATCGGCACCTACGACGGCAAGCCGCTGACCACCGAGCTTTCGGGCAACGTCGTCGACGTGTGCCCGGTCGGCGCGCTGACCAACAAGGTGTTCCAGTTCCGCGCCCGTCCGTGGGAACTGACCGCGCGCGAATCGCTGGGCTACCACGACGCGATGGGCTCGAACCTGTTCCTGCACGTGCGTCGCGGCGAAGTGCTGCGTACCGTGCCGCGCGACAACGAGGCGGTCAACGAGTGCTGGCTGTCCGATCGTGACCGTTATTCGCACCAGGGCCTGTATAGCGAAGACCGTGCGGTCAAGCCGCTGCGCAAGGTCAACGGCGAGTGGAAGGAAGTGAGCTGGGCTGAAGGCTTGGCCGCGGCCGCAGAGATCCTCAAGGCCAACCAGGGCGACAACCTGGGCGTGCTGGTGCACCCGTCGACGTCGAACGAAGAGGGCGCACTGCTGGCCCGCCTGGCCACCGGCCTGGGTTCGGCCAACATCGACCACCGCATCAACAACCGCGACTTCTCCGACGCCGCCACTGCCGAAGTGTTCGGCCTGCCGCTGGCCGAGATCGAAGGCGCGGACCGCATCGTCGTGCTCGGCAGCAACATCCGCCACGAGCTGCCGTTGCTGCACGCCCGCCTGCGCAAGGCGCAGACCCAGAACGGCGCGAAGATCCACGTGGTCAACCCGGTCGACTTCGACTTCGCGTTCAGCGTTGCCGGCAAGCAGATCGTGGCTCCGTCGAAGTTCGCCGATGCGCTGGCCAACGCCGAGCTGCGTTCGGCGGTGCAGGGCGGTACCAATACGGTGCTGATCGTCGGTGGCATCGCCGAGAACCATCCGCAGGCTGCCGCGATCCGCGCCGCTGCGCGTGATTTCGCCGCCGCCACCGGTGCCAAGCTGTGCCGCATCCCGCAGGGCGCCAATGCGATCGGCCTGACCCGCGCCGGCGTACTGCCGGCCGGCAAGGACGTCGCTGCGATGCTGGCCGATCCGCGCAAGGCCTACGTGGTCTACGGCCTGGAACCGGGCCTGGACTTCGCCGATGCTCCGGCCGCGCGCAAGGCGCTGGTCGGCGCACAGGTGGTGGCCTTCAGCCAGTTCGCCTGCGCCTCGACCCGCGACGTTGCCGACGTGATCCTGCCGATCGGTGCGCTGCCGGAAATCGATGCCACCCTGACCAACCTCGATGGTCGCGAGCAGTCGGCGCGTGCCGGCGGCAAGCTGCCGGGCGAGGCCCGCGAGGGCTGGCGCGTGCTGCGTGCACTCGGCGGTGAGCTGGCCGTGGCCGGTTTCGAGTTCATCGACCTGGCCGGCCTGCGCGCCAGCCTGGCACCGGTGAACGTGCAGGTGTCCGCTTCGGCACAGCCGGTGCTGGCGGGCGAGGGCATGGAAGTGGCCTCGACCGCTGCGATCTACCGCACCGATGCGGTGGTCCGTCGCGCCCCGGCGCTGCAGTCGCATCCGCTCAACAACGCCCCGCGCATCGTGCTCAACGCTGACGATGCCGCCCGCCTGCAGCTGCAGGAAGGGCAGATGGCCAAGGTCGGCACCGATGCCGGCAAGGCCACCCTGCCGGTGGTGGTCGACGCCCGCGTCGCTGCGGGTTCGGTCTGGATTGAATCGGGCCACGGCGCAACCGCGCCGCTGGGTGCCGCTCGTGTTTCGGTGGTGGCTGCATGAACGAATTGCTGATTAACGCGGTCGATCCGCTGCACCAGTGGCTGCTTGGCCTGGGTGACATCGGCGCGCTGATCTGGATCATCCTGAAGATCCTGGTGATCACCGTTCCGGTGATCGTCTCGGTGGCCTTCTACGTGGTCTGGGAACGCAAGCTGATCGGCTGGATGCACGTCCGCCACGGCCCGATGTACGTGGGCATGGGCATCTTCCAGGCCTTCGCCGACGTCTTCAAGCTGCTGTTCAAGGAAGTCCTGCAGCCCAGCAGCGCCAACAAGGCGATCTTCCTGCTGGCGCCGCTGATCACCCTGGCCCCAGCCTTCGCCGCGTGGTCGGTGGTGCCGTTCGACCATCAGCTGGTGCTGTCCAACGCCAATGCCGGCCTGCTGTACCTGCTGGCGATGACCTCGCTGGGCATCTACGGCATCATCCTTGCCGGTTGGGCCTCCAACTCGAAGTACGCGTTCCTGGGTGCCATGCGCGCCTCGGCGCAGATGATCAGCTACGAAATCGCGATGGGCTTCGCCCTGGTCGGCGTGATGATCGCTTCGGGCAGCCTCAATCTCAGCAACATCGTGATGGCCCAGGCCGGCAGCTCCGGCTTCTTCGACTGGTTCCTGATCCCGCTGTTCCCGCTGTTCGTCGTGTACTGGGTGTCCGGCGTCGCCGAAACCAACCGCGCGCCGTTCGACGTGGTGGAAGGCGAGTCGGAAATCGTCGCCGGCCACATGGTCGAGTACTCCGGCGGTGCGTTCGCCCTGTTCTTCCTGGCCGAATACGCGAACATGATCCTGATCAGCTTCCTGATCTCGATCTTCTTCCTCGGTGGCTGGCTGAGCCCGATCCAGGGCTGGGTCAACCCGGGCGAGATCTCGCCGTTCATCGACTGGATCTGGAAGGGCGGCTGGCCGTGGCTGTTCGTCAAGGTCTTCTTCTTCGCCAGTGCCTACATCTGGTTCCGAGCAAGCTTCCCGCGCTTCCGCTATGACCAGATCATGCGCCTGGGCTGGAAGGTCTTCATCCCGCTGACCATTTTCTGGATCGCGGTTACCGCCGTCATGGTGTTCTTCGGCGTGATTCAAAAGGGCGTCTAAGTGATGAACAGGATTACCCATTACTTCAAGAGCCTGCTGCTGCTCGAACTGCTGGCCGGTCTCTGGCTGACGCTGAAGTACAGCTTCAAGCCGAAGTACACGATGATGTACCCGATGGAGAAGTTCCCGCAGTCGCCGCGCTTCCGTGGCCTGCATGCCCTGCGCCGTTATCCCAACGGTGAAGAGCGCTGCATCGCCTGCAAGCTGTGCGAAGCGGTGTGCCCGGCATTGGCCATCACCATCGATTCGGCCAAGCGCGAGGACGGCACCCGCCGTACCACGCGCTACGACATCGATCTGTTCAAGTGCATCTTCTGCGGCTTCTGTGAGGAAAGCTGCCCGGTGGACTCGATCGTCGAGACCCACATCCTCGAGTACCACTTCGAGAATCGTGGCGAAAACATCGTTACCAAGCCGCAGCTGCTGGCCCTGGGCGACCGTCTCGAATCCGAGATCGCCGAGCGTCGTGCCGCCGATGCCGCTTACCGCTGAGGTCGAGAGATGGATTGGGTAAATATCGCTTTCTGGGTCTTCGCCATCGCGGCAACGGTTTCGGCCGGTGCGGTGATCAGCGTGCGCAACCCCGTGCACGCTGTCCTGTGCCTGGTGCTGACCTTCTTCTCCATCGCCTGCGTGTGGCTGCTGGTCGGCGCCGAGTTCCTCGGCGTGGCACTGGTGCTGGTCTACGTTGGTGCGGTGATGGTGTTGTTCCTGTTCGTGGTGATGATGCTCGACATCGATCCGGACAAGCTGCGTGAAGGCTGGGTGCGCTACCTGCCGGTCGGCCTGATCGTGGCCGTGGCGATGCTGGTGCAGATGCTGATCCTGATCGGCGTGAAGGGCAGGACGGTCAACCCGTTCCCGGCCGACAACGCCGCCGCGCTCGCCGCCGACAGTTCCAACGTCACCTGGCTGGCACGCAGCCTGTTCACCGAGTACCTGCTGCCGTTCGAGTTCGCCGCCGTCATCCTGACCGTGGCCGTGGTCGCCGCGGTGATGCTGACCCTGCGCCGTCGTGAAGGCCTGAAGACGCAGAACCCGTCGCAGCAGACCATGGTCAAGGCACACGACCGCCTGCGCATGGTCAAGATGGACGCCGAACAGCCGCAGATCCACAGCAACAGCACGCCGGCCGCGGGCGACGAGGAGACCAAGGCATGATCTCGATCACTCTGGGCCACATCCTGGCGCTGGGCGCGGTGCTGTTCTGCATCAGCCTCGCCGGCATCTTCCTCAACCGAAAGAACATCATCGTCCTGCTGATGTCCATCGAGTTGATGCTGCTGTCGGTCAACATCAATTTCGTCGGGTTCTCCCGGGAACTGGGGGACACGGCCGGCCAGCTGTTCGTGTTCTTCATCCTGACCGTGGCTGCTGCCGAGGCCGCCATCGGCCTGGCGATCCTGGTGACCCTGTTCCGTACACGCCGCACGATCAATGTCGGCGAAGTCGATTCGTTGAAGGGCTGATCCACAGATGGAAATCACTCTCTCCAAGAGTCTGTTGATCGCAGTGGTGCTTGCACCGCTGTTCGGCAGCATCATCGCCGGCCTGTTCGGTCGCCAGGTCAAGCGCTTCGGCGCGCAGACCATCACGATCCTCGGTGTCGCGGTTGCCTGCGGCCTGTCGATGCACACGCTCTACCAGCTGCTGTGGGGCGGGGCGCAGCCGTTCAACCAGAACCTGTATACGTTCTTCGAAGTCGGCCAGTACTCGGCCCATGTCGGCTTCATGGTCGACAAGCTGACCGCGATGATGATGGTGGTGGTGACCTTCGTGTCGCTGCTGGTCCACATCTACACGATCGGCTACATGCAGGATGATCCGGGTTACCAGCGGTTCTTCAGCTACATCTCGCTGTTCACCTTCTCGATGCTCACCCTGGTGATGAGCAACAACTTCCTGCAGCTGTTCTTCGGCTGGGAAGCAGTGGGCCTGGTGTCGTACCTGCTGATCGGTTTCTGGTTCAAGCGCCCGACCGCGATCTTCGCCAACATGAAGGCGTTCCTGGTCAACCGCGTCGGTGACTTCGGCTTCCTGCTGGGCATCGCCGGCGTGTTGTGGGTGTTCGGTACCCTGGACTACTCGCAGGTGTTCTCGCAGGCCGGCATGCTCGCCGACCCGCGCGCCCAGCTGCAGATCTGGGACGGCACCATGTTCGGCATGCAGCTGCTGAACGAGCCGGTGATCTGGTCGATCGCCACCGTCATCTGCATCGGCCTGTTCATCGGTGCCATGGGCAAGTCGGCCCAGGTTCCGCTGCACGTCTGGCTGCCTGATTCGATGGAAGGCCCGACCCCGATCTCGGCACTGATCCACGCCGCGACGATGGTGACCGCCGGTATCTTCATGGTCACCCGCATGTCGCCGCTGTTCGAGCTGTCGCAGACCGCGTTGAACTTCATCCTGTTCATCGGTGCCACCACCGCGTTCTTCACCGGCCTGATCGGCATCGTGCAGAACGACATCAAGCGCGTCGTCGCGTACTCCACGCTGTCCCAGCTGGGTTACATGACCGTGGCGCTGGGCGTGTCGGCGTACTCCGCTGCCGTGTTCCACCTGATGACCCACGCCTTCTTCAAGGCGCTGCTGTTCCTGGGTGCCGGCTCGGTCATCATCGCGATGCACCACGAGCAGGACATGCGCAAGATGGGCGGCCTGCGCAAGTACATGCCGATCACCTTCATCACCATGTGGATCGGTACCCTGGCCCTGGTCGGTACGCCGTTCTTCTCCGGCTTCTACTCGAAGGACACCATCATCGAGGCCGCCGAGATCCACGCCCACATGCAGAACAGCTGGGTGGCCACCTATGGCTACTGGGCGGTGCTGGGTGGCGTGCTGGTGACCAGCTTCTACAGCTTCCGCCTGCTGTTCCTGACCTTCCACGGCAAGGAACGCTTCCGCGATGCGCACGACGATCATGGCCATGGTCATGACGACCACCATGCTGCCGATGCACATCATGCCGACGCGCATGACGACCACGGCCATGGCCACGGTCCGCATGAGCCGCATGAAACCCCGTGGGTGGTGACGCTGCCACTGATCCTGCTGGCCATCCCGTCGATCGCCATCGGTTTCTTCAGCATCGGTCCGATGCTGCACGGCACCGACTGGGCCGGTCACCACGCCCATGTGGCGATCAAGGGCCAGGTCAACACGTTCTTCACCGGCATCGTCGATTTCTACGATCCGGCCAAGAACACCGTGGCCTTCCTGGGCGAGGAGTTCCATGGTCCGGTGGCCTTCGCGCTGCACGGCATGATGCTGCCGCCGTTCTGGCTGACCCTGGCAGGCTTCCTGCTGGCTGCGTTGTTCTACCTGTGGAAGCCGGACCTGTCGGGCAAGGCACGCAAGACCTTCGCCCCGGTGGTGTCCGTGCTGGAAAACAAGTACGGCTTCGACAAGCTGTGGATCGATGGCTTTGCCGGTGGCAGCGTCAAGCTGGGCAAGGTCTCGCGCTGGATCGACAGCAACATCGTCGACGGTGTGGTCAATCTCTCGGCACGTGTTGTGGACGTCGCAGCCAGCGTGCTGCGCCGTACCCAATCCGGTTTCCTCTATCACTACGCCTTCGCGATGATCATCGGCCTGATTGCCCTCCTGGGCGTGCTGATGCATTACCTGCGTTGATGACCTGTACGGAATAAGAAGACGTGTCGAACTGGCCTCTACTCAGTGTCCTCATCTGGCTGCCGATCCTCGGCGGTGCCCTGATCCTTGCGATCCGTGATGCGCAGACCGCCCGCTGGGCGTCGCTGGGCGTCGCGGTGCTGACCTTCGTGGCGAGTCTGTCGCTGCTGGGCGGCTACAACCCGGGCATCGACGCGCTGCAGTTCGTCGAGACCCACGCCTGGATCCCGACCTACAACATCGGCTACAACCTGGGCGTGGACGGCATCGCCGTAGCGCTGATCCTGCTCACCACGCTGGTCAGCGTGCTCGCCCTGATCGGCGCCTGGAGCGCGATCGACAAGCGCGTGAACCAGTACGTGGCCGCTTTCCTGATCCTGGAAGGTGTCACCGTCGGCATCTTCGCCGCCACGGACGCGATGCTGTTCTACGTGTTCTTCGAGGCGATGCTGATCCCGATGTTCCTGATCATCGGTGTCTGGGGTGGCCCGCGTCGCATCTACGCCGCACTGAAGTTCTTCCTCTACACCTTCCTCGGCTCGGTGCTGATGCTGGTGGCGCTGATCTACCTGTACATGAAGGGCGGCAGCTTCCAGCTGGCCGACCTCTACGCACTGCAGCTGTCGGGCAAGGAACAGACCTGGATCTTCTTCGCCTTCCTGATCGCGTTCGCGGTCAAGGTGCCGATGTTCCCGGTGCATACCTGGCTGCCGGACGCGCACGTGGAAGCGCCGACCGCCGGTTCGGTGATCCTGGCCGCCATCGCGCTGAAGATCGGTGGCTACGGCTTCCTGCGCTTCAACCTGCCGATCGTTCCCGATGCCTCGCAGGAATGGGCATGGCTGGTCATCGCGCTGTCGCTGATCGCAGTGATCTACGTCGGCCTGGTCGCCCTGGTGCAGGACGACATGAAGAAGCTGATCGCCTATTCGTCGATCGCGCACATGGGCTTTGTCACCCTGGGTACCTTCATCGCCCTGTGGCTGGTGCGTGAAGCCGGCAACGTCGATGCGGCCCGCCTGGGCCTGCAGGGCGCCATGGTGCAGATGATCTCGCACGGCTTCGTGTCCGGCGCGATGTTCTCCTGCGTCGGCGTGCTGTACGACCGCATGCACAGCCGCCGCATCGCCGATTACGGCGGCGTGGTCAACGTGATGCCGTGGTTCGCCACGTTCGCCATGCTGTTCTTCATGGCCAACGCCGGCCTGCCGGGCACCAGCGGTTTCGTCGGTGAATTCATGGTCATCCTGTCGGCGTTCCAGCGGAACCCGTGGATCGCCCTGGGCGCAGCCACCACCCTGATCATCGGTGCGGCCTACACCCTGTGGCTGTACAAGCGCATCTTCTTCGGTGAGGTGGCCAACAGCCACGTCGCCGAACTGAAGGACATCAACGGCCGCGAATGGCTGGTGCTGGGCGTGTTCGCCATTGGCGTACTGGCCCTGGGCATCTACCCCAAGCCGCTGACCGACCTGATGGAGCCCTCGATCGCAAAGCTGGCGATGCAGATCGCATCCAGCAAGTTGCTGTAATTCCAGGATTTGATGATGACCACCTCGCCGCTGCTGCCACTGACCGCTGCTGACCTGCCACCGCTCGCTCCCGAGCTGGTGCTGATCGGCAGTGCCTTCGCCCTGATGATCCTCGACCTGTTCGTCAGCGAACGGAACAAGATCGTCACCCACCTGTTCTCGGTCGCCGCACTGGCCGTGGTGCTGTTCATGCTGGCCACCGGCGTGGGCGGGCAGGGGGAGGTCTTCCATGGCATGTTCGTGCGCGATACCGCCGCGGACGTGATGAAGACCGGGATCGTGCTGCTCAGCGGCCTGACCCTGATCTACGGCTGGGGCTACCTGCGCGAGCGCAAGCTGTTCCAGGGCGAGATTCCGGTGCTGATCCTGTTCGGCACCGCCGGCATGATGATCCTGGTGTCCGCCGGCAGCCTGCTGATGGTGTACCTGGGTCTGGAACTGCTGGCCCTGTGCTCCTACGCACTGGTTGCCAGCAACCGTGACAACGGCCTGGCCTCGGAAGCGGCGATGAAGTACATCGTGCTTGGTTCGCTGGCCTCGGGCCTGCTGCTGTACGGCATGTCGCTGATCTACGGCGCCACCGGCAGCCTGCACCTGGACGCCATCCAGGCCGCCATCCCGCACTCGGAAGAGCGCGTGCTGCTTGTCACCGGCGCGGTGTTCATGATTGCCGGCGTTGCCTTCAAGCTGGGTGCCGCACCGTTCCACATGTGGCTGCCCGACGTGTACCAGGGTGCCCCGGCGCCGGTCGCGCTGTTCATCAGCTCGGCGCCGAAGCTGGCCGCTTTCGGCATGGCCTACCGCCTGCTGGAAATGGGCGTGGGCCCGCTGTCCACCGAACTGCAGCTGCTGATCGCTGGCCTGGCCGCGGTCTCGCTGGTGATCGGCAACCTGATGGCCATTGCGCAGAGCAATCTCAAGCGCATGCTGGCGTTCTCCACGGTCTCGCATATCGGCTTCCTGCTGATGGGCATCGCCGGCGGCGGTTCGCAGGGCTATGCGGCCGCGCTGTTCTACGCCCTGGCCTACGCGATCATGTCGACTGCTGCTTTCGGCGCGATCATCGCGCTGTCGCGCGCCGGCTTCGAGGCCGAGAACATCGAGGACTTCAAGGGCCTGAACGCCCGCAACCCGTGGATGGCCGGCCTGGTGCTGTGCATCATGGCGTCGCTGGCGGGCATTCCGCCGTTCCTCGGTTTCTGGACCAAGCTGGCCGTGCTCGGCGCTGCCATCAATGGCGGCCTGCTGTGGCTGGCGATCCTGGGCGTGCTGTGTGCCGTGGTCGGCTGCTTCTACTACCTGCGTGTCATCAAGGTCATGTACTTCGATGAGCCGGTGGGCGAGGCCATGCCGCGCAGCAAGGATCGCGTGCTGGGTGTCGTGCTGGGCGTGAACGCACTGGCATTGCTGGCGCTCGGCCTGGCCTGGAACCCGATCATGGTCTGGTGCCAGCAGGCATTTGCGCATCTTGCATAAAAGTTGACACAAAGCTGCGCGATTCGTGTAATATACGCAGCTTGAGTTGTCACTGCAGCGGTTCAGCCAGAACATCGTTGCGGAGCGCCTCCCTCGCCAGAGTGAGGCAGCGGTTCAAACACTTCCGGTGCGGGGTGGAGCAGTCTGGCAGCTCGTCGGGCTCATAACCCGAAGGTCGCAGGTTCAAATCCTGCCCCCGCTACCAACACATCGAATCGGCGCCAACCAATTCGATGAATGAGGAAAAGCTTGCAGGTTTTGAAGTTATCCCTCATAATTCCGCTTCTGATGCGGGGTGGAGCAGTCTGGCAGCTCGTCGGGCTCATAACCCGAAGGTCGCAGGTTCAAATCCTGCCCCCGCTACCAAGTAAAGAATGCGCCTTCGAAGCTTTGCTTCGAGGGCGTTTTTCTTTGCGGCTTCCGCCGATCCGCCGGGCATGGCCCGGCGCTACCATCGCGCGGTCACCCGCTAGCGCCGGGCCATGCCCGGCGAGTGCAGCGGAGGGTTTCAGGACGGCCGCAGCCTTGCACCAGAGCGGTGCAGGGGCTATCATCAGCGGCCTAGAAGTACCCCTGACGGCGGCGCTCCCCATCGGAGATCCACCCGGAAGGAGGGCCGCAGCACGCTTGTTCAGCGCGTTGCAACCGGAATCCAGTCACCGGAGTCTTTCCGGAAAAGGGGCCCAGCGGGCCCTTCGTCGTTTTCGGGGCGTCATGTTTCCATGCTGGCCAAGGCCGGCACCCAACCAAGAGATCAAGGCAGGCTGTGAGCGACAAGGCAACCGACATCGCGAATCTGCTCGCCCCGACCGTTGTGTCGCTGGGCCTGGAGCTGCTGGGCGTTGAGTATCTGCCGGCCCCCGGCGGTGCGACCCTTCGCCTTTACATCGACGTGCCGCTGGCGGAACAGCCGGAGCGCATCATCAATGTGGACGACTGTGAGCGGGTAAGCCGCGAAGTGTCCGCACAGATGGACGTCGAAGACCCGATCAGCGGCAATTACACGCTGGAAGTGTCTTCGCCGGGCGTGGATCGCCCGCTGTTCAACCTGGAGCAGTTCGGTCGTCACCTCGGCGAATCGGCCAAGGTCACCCTGAAGCTGCCGCAGGAAAACCGTCGTCGCCTGCAGGGTCGCATCGAAGCGATCGATGAGGCGCAGGGCAGCATCACCTTCATCGTCGACAACGCCGCACTGGTGGTGTCGGCCGACAACATCGACAAGGCGCGGATCATGCCTGACTGGGTGGCGCTGGGGCTGGCCCCGAGCAAGCCGACCGGTCCGGCACCGAAGCGTCCGAAGCCGAACAAGAATTCTTCTTCCAACGAGCCGGCGGCAAAGAAGCCGCGCGCGGAGTGAGCCAATGAGCAAGGAACTGTTGCTGGTAGTGGACGCGGTCGCCAACGAGAAGGGCGTGCCGCGTGAAGTGATCTTCGATGCCATCGAGGCCGCCCTGGCCTCGGCAGCGAAGAAGCGCTATCCCGACGAGGAAGTGCTGACCCGCGTGGTCATCGACCACAAGGATGGCAACTACGAAACCTTCCGCCGCTGGGAAGTGGTGGCCGACGACGTAGTGATGGAATCGCCGGATCGCCAGATCCGCCTGATGGACGCCATCGACGAAGCCGAAGGCGTGGATGTCGGCGATTACATCGAAGAGCAGATCGAGAACCCCGACTTCGGTCGCATCGCCGCCCAGGCCGCCAAGCAGGTGATCGTGCAGCGTGTGCGCGAAGCCGAGCGCCAGCAGGTGGTCGATGCCTGGGCCGATCGCGTCGGTGAGCTGATCACCGGTGTGGTCAAGCGCGCCGAGCGCGGCAACATCTATGTCGACCTGGGCGGCAACGCCGAAGGCTTCATTCCGAAGGACAAGGGCATTCCGCGTGATGTCCTGCGTGCCGGCGACCGCGTCCGCGGCTACCTGGCCGAAGTGCGTTCGGAGCCGCGTGGCCCGCAGCTGTTCATCAGCCGCGCAGCGCCGGAATTCATGATCGAGCTGTTCAAGCTGGAAGTACCGGAAGTCGGCCAGGGCCTGGTGGAAATCAAGGCGTGCGCCCGCGATCCGGGCGACCGCGCCAAGATCGCCGTGCTCGCCCACGATGCCCGCACCGATCCGATCGGCGCCTGCATCGGCATGCGTGGTTCGCGCGTGCAGGCCGTGTCCAACGAGCTCAATGGCGAGCGCGTGGACATCGTCCTGTGGAACGAGAACCCGGCCAACTTCGTCATCAACGCGATGGCACCGGCCGAAGTGCAGTCGATCATCGTCGATGAAGACAAGCATTCGATGGACCTGGCCGTTGCTGAAGACCGCCTGGCCCAGGCGATCGGCAAGGGCGGCCAGAACGTGCGCCTGGCCAGCCGACTGACCGGTTGGCAGCTGAACGTGATGACCCAGGACCAGGTGACCGCCAAGTCGGAAGCCGAGCAGGCTTCGGCTCGCCAACTGTTCATGGACAAGCTGGAAGTGGACGAGGAAATCGCTGGCATCCTGGTCAGCGAAGGCTTCGGCACGGTCGAGGAAATCGCATATGTACCGGTCGGCGAACTGCTGGCCGTGGAAGGTTTCGACGAAGACATCGTCGAAGAGCTGCGCGCACGTGCCCGCGATGCGCTGCTCAATGAGGCCCTGGCAGTCGAGGAAGGCCTGGAGGACGGCCAGCCGGCGCAGGACCTGCTGTCCCTGAAGGGCATGGACGAAGCCACCGCATACGCGTTGGCCGGCCACGGCGTGCGTACCAGCGAGGACTTGTCCGACCTGGCCGCCGACGAGGTCATGGACTTCGGCATCGAAGGGCTGGACCAGGAGCGCGCCGCGGCGCTGATCCTGGCCGCGCGTGCCGAGGAAATCGCCCGACTGGAACGCGGCGAATGAGCCGGCAATGAACAGGGCCCTGAGCCGATCAGGGCGTAGAATCCGCGCCACCTCCAGATGCGGGGGGGCGCCCACAAGATCATAGGATCCGAATGTCGCAGCAAACCACCATCCGCAAGCTTGCTGAACTGGTCAATACACCGGTCGAAAAACTGCTGGAACAGCTGGCTGGTGCCGGCATGAAGTTCAGCGGTCCCGACCAGGTCGTGACCAGCTCCGAGAAAGTGAAGCTCCTGGGCTTCCTTCGTCGCTCGCATGGCAAGCCCGAGCAGGCCCCGGAAGAGACTGATCAGTCTGCCAAGAAGATCACCCTCAACCGTCGCAAGCAGCAGGAAGTGACGGTCAATTCCGGTCGCAGCAAGACAACCGTGAACGTGGAAGTGCGCCAGAAGCGCACCTACGTCAAGGCCGATGGTGGTCGCGCGATGACCCCGGACGAAGAGCGTGCCGACATCCTGCGCAAGCTGGAAGAGTCGCGCGCACGCAACCTCGCCGAGCAGCAGGCACTGGCCGAGAAGGACCGCCTGCGTGACGAGGAAATCGTCCGCAAGCGCGAGGAAGAGGTCGCTGCCAAGGAGCGTGCCGAGGCCGAGAAGAAGGCGGCCGAGGAAGCTGCGGTCGCCGCCAAGGCTGCCGAAGCCCTGGCTGCCAGCCAGCCCAAGGTGCGCGCGCCGATCGACGAAACCGCGCCGCGCCCGCCGCGTGCTCCGGCTGCAGCCCCGGCTGCTCCGCGTAGTGCGCCGCCGCGCAGCGACGACCGCAACAATCGCAACGCGCCGCGCAACGAGCGTGGCCCGGGTGATCGCTTTGCCGGTCAGATGCACTTGTCAGCCGCCGATCGTGCGCGCCGTGGCAACAGCAACAACAGCAACAACCGTGGTCGCCCGGGCAGCCGTCCGACGTCCGGCCGTCGCGACATGTCGCGCGGCGGTGGCAACTCCGGCCCGCACGCCTTCGAACGTCCGACCGCACCGGTCGTGCGTGAAGTGGCGATCGGCGACACCATCACCGTGGCCGACCTGGCGCAGAAGCTCGCGCTGAAGGGCGGCGAGGTGGTGAAGGCGCTGTTCAAGATGGGCGTGATGGCCACCATCACCCAGTCCATCGACCACGACACTGCGGCACTGGTCACCGAAGAGCTGGGTCACAAGGCGATCCGCGCCAGCGACAACGACGCTGAAGACGCGCTGTTGGCATCGGCTGGCGAGAACCAGGGCGAGGCCGTGCAGCGTCCGCCGGTGGTCACCATCATGGGCCACGTCGATCACGGCAAGACCTCGCTGCTGGATTACATCCGTCGCACCAAGGTCGCCACCGGCGAAGCCGGCGGCATCACCCAGCACATCGGTGCGTACCACGTTGAAACGCCGAAGGGCGTCATCAGCTTCCTGGATACCCCGGGCCACGCCGCGTTCACCTCGATGCGTGCCCGCGGTGCCAAGCTGACCGATATCGTGGTGCTGGTCGTGGCTGCCGATGACGGCGTCATGCCGCAGACCAAGGAAGCGATCCAGCACGCCCGTTCGGCGGGCGTGCCGCTGATCGTGGCGATCAACAAGATCGACAAGTCCGGTGCCGACCCGATGCGGGTCAAGAACGAACTGCTCTCCGAGCAGGTCGTGGCCGAAGACTTCGGTGGCGACACCCAGATGGTGGAGATCTCGGCCAAGACCGGCCTGGGCATCGACGATCTGCTGGAAGCTGTTTCGGTCCAGGCTGAACTGCTGGAACTGAAGGCGGTCGACGACGGTCGTGCCAACGGCGTGGTCATCGAATCGTCGCTGGACAAGGGCCGTGGCCCGATCGCGACGGTGCTGGTGCAGCAGGGCCGCCTGAAGAAGGGCGATTACCTGGTGTGCGGCATCCAGTACGGCCGCGTGCGTGCGCTGTTCGACGAAACCGGCAAGCAGCCGGAGTTCGCTGGTCCGTCCATCCCGGTGCAGGTCCTGGGCCTGTCCGGCGTGCCGGAAGCCGGTGACGATTTCGTCGTCGTTGACGACGAGCGTCTGGCCAAGGACGTTGCCCAGCAGCGTGAGACCAAGCGCCGCGAATCGCGCCTGGTCGCCACCGCGGGCAGCCGCATGGAAGACATCATGGCGACCCTGGGCAAGGGCGAGGGCCAGCAGGTCCTCAACCTGGTCATCAAGGCCGACGTGCAGGGTTCGGTGCAGGCGTTGAGCCAGGCCCTGGTGGCGCTGTCCAACGACGACATCCGCATCAACGTGATCCACTCCGGCGTGGGCGGTATCACCGAGTCGGATGCCAATTCGGCTGCCGCTTCGAAGGCCACCGTCATCGGCTTCAACGTGCGTGCGGATGCTTCAGCCCGTCGCATCATCGAATCCAACGGCGTGGACCTGCGTTACTTCTCGATCATCTATGACGTGATCGATCAGGTGAAGCAGGTGGCCTCCGGTCTGCTGGGCGTGGAGATCCGCGAAGAGATCATCGGTATCGCCGAGGTCCGCGACGTCTTCCGCAGCTCCAAGCTGGGTGCCGTCGCCGGCAGCATGGTCATCGAGGGCGTGGTCAAGCGCAACAAGCCGATCCGCGTCCTGCGCGACAGCGTGGTGATCTTCGAAGGCGAGCTGGAATCGCTGCGCCGCTTCAAGGAAAACGTCGAGGAAGTCCGCAACGGTACCGAATGCGGTATCGCGGTGAAGGCCTACAACGACGTCAAGCCGGGTGACCAGATCGAGTGCTTCGAGCGTATCGAAGTGCCGCGCACCCTGTAATGCTGCAACGGACCGGCCCTCACGGGCCGGTCCTGTTTCAACCCGTAGACTGCAACAACGAAACCCAACAAGAGCCTGCCGCGTGCCCAAGACTTTCCATCGAACCGACCGTGTCTCCGCCCAGCTGCGCCGTGAACTCGGCACCCTGGTGCACAACGCCGTGCGTGAGCACGGGTTGCCCTCGGTGAGCGTGTCCGACGTGGAAATCACCCGCGACATGGCCCACGCCAAGGTGTTCGTCACCGCGCTGATGCCGGAACGTTCGGTTGAAGCCGTGAAGGGCCTGAAGGAACTGGCCTGGGGCCTGCGCATGGAACTGGCGCGCGCGATGAAGCTGCGGCATGTGCCGGAGCTGCATTTCCACTACGACGACTCGGTCGATCGTGGCGAGCGCATCGACAACCTGTTGCGCGACCTGCCCGATACCGTGGCCGCCGAAAAGCGTCGCGAAGGCGACGAAGAATAACCGCGCGACGCCGGGCATGCCCGGCGTTGTTGCATTCCGGCTGCGCGATGTCTGATGCAGACCGCGCTGCGCGCTCGCTGGGCATGTTCCGGCGCTACCCATACCTGTTATGACCCGAATTCAGTTCCGCCGCCTGGATGGCATCCTGCTGCTCGACAAGCCGACCGGCATGAGCTCCAACGCCGCGCTGCAGGTCGCCCGTCGCCTGTTCCGTGCAGAGAAGGGCGGCCACACCGGCAGCCTCGACCCGCTGGCCACCGGCCTGTTGCCGCTGTGCTTCGGCGAGGCGACCAAGATTGCCGGCCTGCTGCTGGGCTCGGCCAAGGCCTACGACGCCGAGATCGTGCTGGGCCAGACCACCGATACCGACGACGCCGAGGGCCAGGTGCTGCTCGAGCGGCCGGTGCCCGTGATCAGCGCCGAGGCCCTGCAGGCGGCGATCGCGCCGCTGCTTGGCGACATCCTGCAGCGTGCGCCGATCTATTCCGCGCTCAAGCAGGGCGGGGAGCCGCTGTATGTGAAGGCCCGCCGTGGCGACGCCATCGAGGCGCCCGAGCGCCAAGTCAAGGTCCACGCCATCGAGATTCTGGAGCAGCACCCCGAGCGGCTGCGGCTGCGGGTCACCTGCGGCTCGGGCACCTATATCCGCAGTCTGGCCCGTGACCTGGGTGAAACGCTGGGCTGTGGCGCGCACATCAGCGCCCTGCGGCGCCTGTGGGTGGAGCCGTTCCACGAACCGGCGATGGTCACCCTGGAGCAGCTGAGGGCTCTGGTGGAAGCGCAGGATGAGGCCGCCATGGACGCGCTGCTGCTGCCGCTGGCGGCGGGCCTGTCCGAATACCCCCGGGTTGACCTGGACGCCGAGCAGACCCAGCGCTTCTGCGTGGGCCAGCGCCAGCGCGACCTCTCCTGGCCGCGCGGCCTGGTGGCGGTGTTTGGCCCTGGATCGGTGGCGCAGGGCCTGGGCCAAGTCGACGATAGCGGTCTGCTGGCCCCGCAGCGCCGCTTCAACCTCTGAACGAGGAGGCCCGGTTCAGCCCCGGACCTTGTTCCAAAGCCCCCTGGCCGTTACAATTCCGCGGCCGTTTTACGGCAGCCTGCCGAAGGCGGGTTTCATCCATTGTTGGTTCACGGCGAGCCAGGCGGTGCGCGAAAGCGCGTTCCTGCCGGCCACGCATCACAGAGAAAAAAAGACATGTCGATCGACACCCAGAAGGTCATTGAAGACAACAAGCGCAGCTCGGCTGATACCGGCTCCCCGGAAGTCCAGGTTGCACTGCTGACCGCCCGCATCGAACTGCTGACCGGCCACTTCAAGACCCACAAGAAGGATCACCACAGCCGCCGTGGTCTGCTGCAGATGGTCAACCGCCGCCGCAGCCTGCTCGACTACCTGAAGAAGAAGGACGTCGAGCGTTACAAGGCCCTGATCGAGAAGCTTGGCCTGCGTCGCTAAGCAACGAATCCCCCGCGGCGCAGCGATGCGCCGCGGTTTTGTTTTGTAGCACCGCAATACCTTTTTCAGATCGGAACGACCGGTCATCCGTTGGCGGCAAGGGTCGCCCACGGTCCATTCGCAGACAGCATCCCCAAGGACACCCTCCGTGGCAAAAATCACCAAAACCTTCCAGTACGGCAAGCACACCGTCACGCTTGAGACCGGCGAAATCGCCCGCCAGGCCGGTGGCGCCGTCATCGTCAAGTTCGACGACACCGTGCTGCTGGTCTCCGCCGTTGCCGCCAAGAGCGCGCGTGAGGGCCAGGACTTCTTCCCCCTGACCTGTGACTACCAGGAGAAGTTCTACGCCGGTGGCCGTATCCCGGGTGGCTTCTTCAAGCGCGAAGGCCGCGCGACCGAGAAGGAAACCCTGATCTCGCGTCTGATCGATCGTCCGATCCGTCCGCTGTTCCCGGAAGACTACAAGAACGAAGTCCAGATCATCGCCACCGTGATGTCGCTGAACCCGGACATCGACGGTGACATCCCGGCCCTGATCGGTGCCTCGGCTGCGCTGTCGCTGGCCGGCACCCCGTTCAAGGGTCCGATCGCCGCCGCCAAGGTGGGTTACAAGAACGGTGAGTACATCCTCAACCCGACCGTGACCGAACTGAAGGATTCGGAGCTGGAGCTGGTCGTTGCCGGTACCGCCAACGCCGTGCTGATGGTGGAATCCGAAGCCGCGCTGCTGTCCGAAGACGTGATGCTGGGCGCCGTGACCTTCGGTCACCGCGAAATGCAGAAGGTCATCAACGCGATCAACGAACTGACCGTGGAAGCCGGCACCAAGCCGTCGACCTGGGTGGCCCCGGCCAAGAACGACGTGCTGATCAGCGCCCTGCAGGAAGCCATCGGCCCGCGTCTGGGCGAGGCCTTCCAGGTGCGCGACAAGCTGCAGCGCCGCGACGCCATCTCGGCGATCAAGAAGGACGTGGTCGAGTCGCTGGCCGGCCGCGTTGCCGCTGAAGGCTGGAACCCGGCCGAGCTGTCGAAGGAATTCGGCGAGCTGGAATACAGCACCATGCGCAACTCGGTGCTGGACACCAAGGTCCGCATTGACGGCCGTGCGCTGGACACCGTCCGCCCGATCGCAGTGAAGACCGGCATCCTGCCGCGTACCCACGGTTCCTCGCTGTTCACCCGCGGTGAAACGCAGGCCATCGTGACCATCACCCTGGGCACCGCCCGTGATGGCCAGGTCATCGATGCCGTCTCCGGTGAGTACAAAGAGAACTTCCTGTTCCATTACAACTTCCCCCCCTACTCGGTGGGTGAAACCGGCCGCATGATGGGCCCGAAGCGTCGCGAGATCGGCCACGGCCGTCTGGCCAAGCGCGGCGTGCTGGCAGTGATGCCGTCGCTGGAATCCTTCCCGTACACCATCCGCGTTGTCTCGGAAATCACCGAGTCGAACGGTTCCTCGTCGATGGCGTCGGTCTGCGGCTCGTCGCTGGCCCTGATGGACGCCGGCGTGCCGGTGAAGGCTCCGGTGGCGGGTATTGCCATGGGCCTGGTCAAGGAAGGCGATCGCTTCGTCGTCCTGTCCGACATCCTGGGTGACGAAGATCACCTGGGCGACATGGACTTCAAGGTTGCCGGTACCGCTGAGGGCATCTCCGCCCTGCAGATGGACATCAAGATCGAAGGCATCACCGAAGAGATCATGAAGCAGGCTCTGCAGCAGGCCAAGGCTGGCCGTCTGCACATCCTGGGCGAAATGGCCCACGGCCTGACCGCCCCGCGTGAGGAGCTGTCGGACTACGCGCCGCGCCTGCTGACCATCAAGATCCACCCGGACAAGATCCGCGAAGTGATCGGCAAGGGTGGTTCGACCATCCAGGCCATCACCAAGGAAACCGGCACCCAGATCGACATCCAGGATGACGGCACCATCGTCATCGCTTCGGTCAATGCCATCGCTGCCCAGGCCGCCAAGGCCCGCATCGAGCAGATCACCTCGGACGTCGAGCCGGGCCGCATCTACGAAGGCAAGGTCGCCAAGATCATGGACTTCGGTGCGTTCGTCACCATCCTGCCGGGCAAGGACGGCCTGGTCCATGTGTCGCAGATCTCCAGCGACCGCGTCGAGAAGGTCGGCGACGTGCTGAAGGAAGGCGATGTGGTCAAGGTCAAGGTGCTGGAAGTCGACAAGCAGGGCCGTATCCGCCTGTCGATGAAGGCCGTCGAGGAAGGCGAAGGCGCCACCGCCGAGTAATCGACCGCGGGTCGATGACGGTAGGTGTCACCCTTGGTTGACACGCCAGAATGAAAAAGCGGGCTTCGGCCCGCTTTTTCTTTGCCTGTGGTCCGGCGCTGCCGGCGTCGTACCGCGGCGCTATGCTTCACCCATGGACACCCTGCGCCTGCTTGACCTGCAGATCGACCGCCCCGCGCAGCGGGTCAGCCGCGCCGGCGACGTGCTGCCGATCCAGGGGCTGAGCTGGCGCCTGTTCGACGTGCTGCTGGCACACGGCAACGACGTTGTCGACTTCGACACGCTGGCTGCACAGGTGTGGGCACCTGCAGTGGTTGGGGAGGATGCGATCAGCCAGCGGGTCAAGCTGTTGCGGCAGGCGCTGGGTGATGACAGCCGACGCCCGCGCTACATCCGTTCGGTACGCGGGCGCGGCTATCAGTTGTGTGCAGTGCCGACCATCGCACCGCCGGCAGCGGCGGTGCCCATTACCGCGCACCGGAAGAAATGGCCATGGCTTGCAGGTGCCGGTGTCGTCGTTCTTGCCGCTGCCGCCTCGTTCTGGGCGCGCACGCCGGCGGCCGGTGGCCCGCTGCCGTTGCTGCAGCGCGCCGACTATTACGCCAGCATCGGCCAGGCCAGCAACAACGAGCGCGCCATCGCCCTGTACCGGCAGGCATTGCAGGTGGACCCTGATTCCAGTCCGGCGCGCCGCGGCCTGTCACGAGCGTTGTCCGCGCAGGGCTGTCTGTTCAATGGATCGCCCGAGCAGGTCCGGGAAGGGCTGGCGCTGGCCAACATCGAACGTGAACTCGCGCCGCAGGAGGGTGCTGTGTACGCGCTTCGAGGTTATGCCTACGACTGCCTCGGGCAGATGCCGCAGGCCATTTCCGAATACGAGCGGGCGATCGCGCTGGATCCGGGCGACGAGCGCACCCGTGCCTCGCTCGCCTACCTGCACCAGGAGCGCGGCCACCTTGCCCTGGCCCTGCGTGCCAATCTTGCATTGACGGCGCCCGAGCGCCTGCGCTTCCGTGATGTGCAGGTGGCGCGCGAACTGGAGCTGCTCGGTTTCACTCACGCGGCCGCGCAGCGCCACGCGCGTAATTTCCAGCTGTATCCGGACAACGTCTTCGCCAACATCGCCTGGCCGCGCAGTCTGTTCGCGGCAGGTGACCCGGGCCGGGCGAGGCAGGCGTTGACCGAGGCGCTGGCACGCGGCACGCCACATCCGCAGTTGCTGCGGCTGCAGGGCGAACTGGCGCTGCTGGCGGGCGATCACGCCGGCGCCGCCGATGCCTTCGAGCGCGGGCGGCAGCTGCGTCCACAGCAATCGCTCGGTCAATCGCTGGCGGCCTTGTACGCGCAGCCCGCGGCATCGCCGGAGTGGGTGGCTTCGCGTCTTGCAATGTTGCAGGCGCAGCGCGGCGACGGGTGGTCCGATGCCGCGCTTGAGCGGGCCCTGCTGCTGCAGGCGCAAGGCGACCCGGAGGCTGCCGTCACCGCGCTGCAACAGGCGGTCGATGATGGCTTCCGCGATGCGGCGTGGTTGCGCTCCACGCCGCTGTTTGCGTCCCTGCACGAAGCGCGCGGCTGGGCGTCGCTGCTGGCGCGCATCGATGCCGATATCGGCCGCCAGCGTGCGCAGACGCTGGCGGCCGACTGGCGTCCCGCCGGGCTGGCCGACCTCAGCGCAGCGCCGGCAGCAGGAATTCGGTGAGAATGCGGCGCGACTGCGGGTGAGCGATGCTGCGGTTGTAGGCTTGGCTGGTCACCACCGCGACAGCGCGCTGTTGCGGCAGCAGGAACACGTAGTTGCCGCCGTTGCCGGACATCGCCCATACGGTCTGTGGCTGGCCACCGACAGTCAGTTTCAGGCCCCACCATTGATAGCCGTAATCGCTGCCGTCGCCGGCCGTTGCCTGCGGTGACAGCATCGCGGCGACGTAGTCGCGTGGAACCAGCTGGCGCCCCTGCCAACGACCGCCATCAAGCACGAGCTGGCCAAGGCGGGCCAGGTCCCGGCTGCGGTAGCGCGTGCCGCCTCCGCCCATGCCGATGCCCTCGGGGGAACGGTTCCACTGGCTGTGGGTGATGCCCAGTGGTCGTTCCAGTGCATGGGCTGCGTAATCGGCCAGCGGTTGTCCGGTCGCACGTTCCAGTACCGCGCCGAGCACGAAGGAGTTGGCGGTGCAGTAGGCAAACGCGCGACCGTGAGGACTGTCCTCCGGGCGCGCCATCCAGGGCGCGAAGCCCTTCACCGGCAGCGCCAGGGCAAAATCGAGCCAGCGCTCGCCGACGTACATGCGCTCCTCGTGGCCGGCCGAGAACGGGTTCTCGTCGTCGCACTCCCACAGCGTGCTCATCGCCAGCAGGTCCTCCACCGTGGTGCCACGCAGGCGGGGGTCCACGTCGTGGTGGGCGACGAAGGCCGGGAAGTAGTCGTACACCTTCGCGCGAACGCCCGGCAGCCGGCCGTCGCCGATCGCTGCGCCGACCAGCAGGGCGGTCACGCTTTTGCTGGCCGAGCGCACGTCGTGCAGGGTCTGCGCATCGGCACCGTTGAAATAGCCCTCGTACACGACCTGTCCATCAACCTGCAGCAGCACGCTGCGGATCTGTTTCAGCTCATCGCTGGCGATGGCCTGCTCCAGCGCGCGCATGCGGCCGGGATCAGGGTGGGCAGGGCCTGCGATGCAGGGGAGGGCGTACAGGCACAGCAGCAGGGTGGACACAGGCAGGGGCGAACGCATGATCGGACTCCATCGAAAGGAGTGCCGATTCGGCCAGAGGGCTGGCTGAAGTGCTGGAAGGGCGCCTGAAGAATTCTGAAAGCCTTGTGCTGCAAGGCCTGCAGCGCCCTGCCGTCATTCGTCCGCTTGTTCGTGACCCAGCCACCACACCTGGCCCGGCTGCGGACCCTGCTGCGGGTGCTCACGGTGTTCGATCGCATCGAGCGTGCGCCCGGTGCCTGCCGCGGCCCAGGCCGACATCAGTTTTTCGACCGCAGCGCGGCCCTGTGCGGCAATACCGAGATTGCGCTCGCGCACCCAGCCGCCGTCATCCTCGTGGCTGTCGTCATCGTGCTGGTGAGGTGCCCCATAGCTGCAGCGCAGGCACAGGTGACGTACCGAATGGGTCCAGTCTTCGACCAGGCCGATGCCGGGCAACGTCATTGCGCGCAGCGCGGCGATGTCGTCCTCCGAACCGCATTGCACGAACACGGCGTAGGTCGCCATGTCCGACTGCTGCAGGCGCTGCATGGCATTGAACACCGGTACTTCGCGCTCGCCGTAGGTCCGGCGCCCGGTGGAGGCGCCGTCGTGCAGCACGATGTCGCCGAAGCGGAACCCGCTCTCCGCAAGCGGCACGTTTTCCAGCCGCGCGCGTACCGGATCGAGCCGGCGCATGTACACGGTCTCGCCGCTGGACCACGGATTCAGGCGAACACAGGCAACGCCGAAATTGCCGTTGATCGGGCCTTCGCCCTCGGGGAGGGTGATGCCGCAGCGGGTCCATTGCCGGCGCGCCTCGGTCCAGTCGCCGGCGCCGGTGGCGGCAATTCCCGCATTCCACGCGGTCGCCTCATCGACTTCATCGCGCAGCTGCTCGGAGCGGAGATTGTCCTGCAGCGACAACGCCCACTCGCGCAGGTACTTGTGTGCCAGCCCGCGCATGTAGTGCAGGTGGGGGATGTCGGGTGTCCATTCGACGAGCTGGCCGAACAGGATTGCTGCGTCAGCCAGGTCGCCCGCATCAAAGGCTGCATAGGCGCGGGCCTCCAGCGCCTGCAGCTTTTCGAGGGTTTCGTCGTCCAGCAGTTCGCCGTCTGCGTCGTGGTCTGCGGTCATGTCCGTGTGCCAGTGAAGATCCAGCGCCACCTTAGCTCAGGCAGGTCGTGTGTTGTCCTGCAGCGAAGTGCTTTCGACGTTGTGCAGCCACGACCGTGTCAGCTTCCAGCGGCACGCCACTGTCCAGCGGACGACATGCACGGACATCCGCACCACGGGCCGATCTGTTTGCTAACGTGGCGGCGCCTTCGACCCGGGAGTTTCCATGTTCCGCCAGACCTTGGCTGTACTTGCAGTGCTGATCGCCGGCACCCTGCCCATTGCCGCGCAGGCGCAACCGGCGCAACCGCCGATCTTCGGTGCGTACTATCCCGGCGGTTCCGCCGAGCGCTATCCGGTATCGAGCATCCCGGCCGAACGACTCACCCATCTGTTCTATGCGTTTTCCACCATCGAGGACGGACGTTGTGCGATCGGTGCCGAGGCGCCAGCCAACTTCGCCGCATTGGCCGAGCTCAAGCGCAGGCATCCGCATCTGCGCACGTTGATTTCGATCGGAGGCTGGGGCGCGGGCGGATTCTCCGATGCGGCGCTGACCGAGACCAGCCGCAGGCGCCTGGTCGATTCGTGCATGGCGTTGTTCTTCGAGCGCCATGCCGGCAGCTTCGATGGCGTGGACATCGACTGGGAGTTCCCCGTCAGCGGTGGCCCGAAGGAACTGGCGCACCGCCCGCAGGACCGTGCCAACCTGACCAAGCTTGCGCAGGCCTTCCGGCTGGCGCTGGATGCCCGCGGCAGAAAGGCGGGGCAGCCGATGCTGCTGACCGCCGCGCTGGCCGCTGGCCGTCTGCAGACCGATGGACCATACGACCCCGCCGCCAGCTACGATCTGCCCGCGTTGGCCAAGGTGTTCGATTTCATCAACCTGATGAGCTACGACATGGGCACCGGCTTCTCGTCGGTATCGACCTTCAATGCCCCCCTGCATGAAGTGCCAGCCGACCCGCTGGCGCCGGAGCTGCGGCGCTGGAACAACGTGGCCGGTGCCGTGCAGTACTACCGCGAGCATGGCGTGCCGGCGGCCAAGCTGGTGCTGGGCGTGCCGTTCTACGGGCGCGGCTTCAAGGTCACCGGCGAGTCGGCGGACGGCCTGTACCAGGCCTACAGCGCGCCGGCCGATGCCGGTGACTGGCGGGTGATCAAGGCGCGCTATCTCGACCAGCCGGGTTGGACGAAGCATTGGCAGCCGCAGGCACAGAGTCCGTGGCTGTACAACCCGGCGCAGAAGATCTTCATCAGTTACGAGGATCCGCGCTCCATCGGCCTGCGTGCGCAGTTCGCGCGCGAGCAGGGCCTGGCCGGTGTCTTCATGTGGGAGCTGACCGGTGACGATGAGCAGGCCAGCCTGCTCAACGCCATGCTCGCTCCGTGGCAGAAGGCCCGCGTCGGCGACTGACCGGTTCGACATCTCCGGACCGGGGCTGGTACGGCGGTGACGGGCAAACGCTGTGGCCTGAAACCGCACATCGGCGCCATGTACGCAGCGCTAAGCTGCGTGCATGATCATCATCGACCGCCTGGACCATCTGGTGCTTACCGTTGCCGACATCGAGCGCAGCTGCGACTTCTACCAGCGCGTGCTGGGCATGGACGTCGTGCGCTTCGGGGCCGGCCGCGTCGCCCTGCAGTTCGGCCAGCAGAAGATCAACCTGCACCCGGCCAGCGCGCCGCTGCAGCCCCACGCGCTGCTGCCGACCCGTGGCAGCGCCGATCTGTGCCTGATCACCCCGCTGGGCGTACAGGCGGTGCTGGCCCACCTGCAGGCCCAGCAGGTGACGATTGAAGAAGGACCGGTGCCGCGTACCGGAGCGCTTGGGCCGATCGAGTCGGTGTACTTCCGTGATCCGGATGGGAACCTGATCGAAGTGGCCCGCTACGTGGAAGCCATGTAAACCCGCGTGCTGCGAGCGGGCCCGGTCAGTTCGCCCACACGCTGTTGGGGTCACCGTTGCGGGCGCGCCGCTGGCTCGCATACGCCAAGCGGGCAAAGCCAAACGCCATCGCCAGTGCCATCGCATCGATCCAGAACAACGGCCAGTGGCCGCGTGCGGCGGCCAGCCACAGCCAGTCACCGTTGAGGGCGCCGTGCGCCAGCGGCACCAGCGCGGTGCTGATCGCCGCAGCCCACAGCAGTTCGCGCGCCGCCTGTGCCGGGCGGCGCAGGGCTGCCCACAGCGCACACGCCGCCCAGGTCACGAAGCAGGCCCAGCGGATGCCGTGGTCGACCTGGGCAGGCGCTACCCGCTCCAGCACCAGCGCGGCCACGAAGGCCACCGAGATCGCCACACACAGGCCGATGCAGACGCCCACCGTGGCCCGCGCCATGTTGACGGCCGCGCGCGACTGCTGCGGCTGACGGCGCTTGCGACGCGACTCGATCCACAGCAGGTTGCCCGAATAGAACAGGAAGGCGCCGCCGAGGCCCAGCAGGAAGTACAGCCAGACCACCACGCCGTTGCCGAACTCGCCGAAATGCAGGGCGTAGGCGGCACTGAGCGTGGCGTGATTGGCATCGCGCTGGCCGGGCAGCTGGCTGGCCAGCACGCGGCCGCTTTCGACATCCAGCGCGACAGCGCCGAGCGGGCCAAGCGTACCGCTGGCCTCGCCGGTGATTTCGATGGTCGCGTTGGCATCACCGCCATTGGCCAGTTTCAGGTAGGCCGGTTCGAAGTTGGCCACGCCCTGCGCGCGGGCCACTTCCAGCGCCCGCGCGTGCAGTTCGCGCAGGCTGCCCGGTGCGGCAGGGATGCCACTGGCTTCGCGCAGCGGCGCGGTATCCATTGCCGTCGGTACCGCCTGCAGCGCCTTGCCGTCGTAGATCAGGGGATCGAGTACCGCCATCTGCATGAACACCAGGCAGAGCAGGGCGCCGGTCACCGCGAACATCAGGTGGAACGGCAGGCTGAGCACGCCGATCACGTTGTGCGCGTCCTGCCACTGCTGCTTGAGATTGCGGCCCGGGCGCAGCGCGAACAGATCGCCCAGCAGCTTGGGCAGGTGGATCACCAGCCCGCTGAGCAGGGCCATGCCGTACAGCAGGCTGACGATGCCCATCACGTAGATCCCGGCCACCGGCAGGCCCAGGCTGTAATGCAGTTCGTTGACCAGTTCGGCCAGCCCGGTCTGCGGTGGCGTCGGACTGCCGCTGATCTGTCCCGGCCATGCATAGCGCCAGCTGCCGTCTTCGGCCTGCCAGTAGGCCAGCGGCTGCGGATGATCGGCGCCCGGGAAGGTCATGCCGACGTGGCGACGCGCTTCCGCATGCGTGGCCAGCACGTCGTCGAGCAGGTACTGGGCGTCATCCAGGCCGGCCGGCAATGCGGTTGCTGCGCCAGGCGTCTGCCACAGCGGGAGGTCGTGGTGGAACAGGGTCAGTGCGCCGGCATAGAACGCCACGAACAGCCCGAAGCCGGCGACCAGGCCGACCCAGGTGTGCAGGGTGGTGAACGTGCGCAGGGTCTGTGAACTGAATTTCATGTGGTCGATCTCATTGCACTGCGCCGGCCAGGCGCAGCAGGCCGAGTACGGCGAAGCCAAGCGCCGCGCAACCCGCCAGGGTCAGCCAGGCGCGCAACGGGCTGCGGAAACTGAAGGCCCACAGCGCGGCCAGCATCCACAACGGGACGAACGCGATCAGGCTCGGCACCAGGGCTTTCTGCCAGGGGCCCGGCGGCAGCCATGCGACCAGGCCGGTCGCCGCAGCGGCAAGGAAGAAGCCGGCGAAGATGCCGGCCAGTGCGCGCGACCACATCAGCGCGGCTCCACATCGGGGCGGTGCCACGCGGCCAGTGCCGGCAGCAGCATGGCGGCCAGCATCCAGGTGCACAGCATCGCCACCAGGCCGGCGGCAAAGCCCAGTTCGGCCATCCACAGCCACAGCGCAGCGACTGCAGCGACCAGGCCGATCTGCCGGCCCAGGCGCCCGGCACGGCGCAGGCGTGGCCAGCGGCAGTGCGGGGAGGCGGCATAGAAGGCCAGCGCGGAGAACATCGCCGACAGCATGCCGAGGCTGCAGAAGCCCAGGGTCGACAGGCCAACGGTGATCATCGGGGGCTCCGGGCCCGGCATACGGCCGGTGAACGCGGGGCACGGGCGGGACCGGCAGGCGCCGGTCGGGGCGGGTGGGGGAATTGGGGATCCCAGGGGGGAGCGGGCCGGCCCGGCCCGGGGGGGGTGGGGGGG